>NZ_JBFACN010000051.1:0-31906 GCF_040640875.1 Streptomyces sp. NPDC021562 | reverse complement strand
AACGGCTCGATTCGGTCCCACATCGCATCAGTGATCACTAGCCGGACGGACATATCTGATCAACCGACGAGCGGATCAAGGAGACACGCTCTAGGACTGACCATGAACCGACGGGACACCTCCGCGGGCGCGGAGCGGACCGGCGGGCGTACACGTCCAGCACCCGGGGGAGCGGGACACCTCCGCGGGCGCGGAGCGGACACCGGATCCTCGCCGACCCCCGCATGCGCCACCGGGACACCTCCGCGGGCGCGGAGCGGACCACATGTGGGCAGTCTTAGGGTCTAGGAAGTTCGGGACACCTCCGCGGGCGCGGAGCGGACTTGGCGCGGGGGCCTTCGTGGAACCGCTCGAACGGGACACCTCCGCGGGCGCGGAGCGGACTTCGTCGTCGGCCCGGCTGTCGTCCGCGTCGTCGGGACACCTCCGCGGGCGCGGAGCGGACGTCGTCTACAACCTGCGCGACGCCTCCCCGTACGGGACACCTCCGCGGGCGCGGAGCGGACTTCACGAGGTGGGCGCGTTCCTGCTGGTAGAGCGGGACACCTCCGCGGGCGCGGAGCGGACTTCGCACGGGAACTCCCTCAGAAGTGAGCCGGGAAAACACGCTCTTTGAGAAGAGATCCCCGCCGGTCCGTTCGCTCGCGTGTGCCCCTTCAACAGAGCTGAGCACCCCCGATCGTCGGTCCGGCTCTCACCTGGGCCCCACGGGTGAAGATGGCACGGTCGCGGGACGTTCCCGCCGATGTCGCGCTTCGTGCCGTTACGAGCCAGCCCGTCACCCGATCCGGTCAAGATCAGATGAGCTCACTGCGGGCGTCTCCCATAATACGGACGAACAACGCTGGCCAGCTTTCGCTGGACCGACCGAATTGCCATCACAGTTACCTCATCTCCGAATCCGGTCGTCGTCGCCCACTCGACACCCGATCCAGCCAGATCGCTGACGAAGACAATTTCCACACCCAGGAGTGTCCTCGCCCAGTCAACGCGGGAAATCTGAACATCCTTCGCCAACATCTCGCGGATCCTGCGACTCTCTTCGACTAGGTCGGCAAAGTCCCTGAATCCGATCGCCGCAGCCAGTTCATCACTGCAACGAGCAGGTCCTCCCCACTCCAGGAGGGCGCGCCGAAGCAACTCAACCTCTGATTGCGCCAGCACCTGGCTCGGGCGCGGTGAATTTTCATCCATCAGTTCAAGCCATTCCAGTATTCATCTATCGTTGCGGCACTTCGATTAAAGACCGTCCCCATATCGGGGCTCATGGGGTCGTGAATCACTACCGTCGACCCGTCGTTCCCCTGATAGGCTCTCCGGCCACTGCCAAGATTTTTCGCGCGAGCGGGATTGTTTATCACGCCCCGGACGTGAGTTTCGAGGTCCTCTGCGGACATTCCAGGAAATTCACCGCCATGCTTGGCATTGGCGTGTCCGCGCGCGATCGACCCAGCATCGCCGGCCCTTTCTGCGTCGGTGATTCCCTTTCCGCTCGCTTCGGCAGATTCCCAGACATCATCACTCAGAGCATCTGCACGCAGCTTGGGGGTATCTCCGAAGTCGCAATAGCAGTCGTCTGCATGCGCGGGATCGTCGCAGTTGTGGACGAGAACAGCTGTAGTCCCGGCCAGCACATAGTACGTGTGGAGTTGCTGGACGGTCAGATTCCAGCGGTTCGCAGCACCCGATGTGGCTTCGATAGCAACGACGGAGACGTGGCCGTTGCCAGAGGTACTGAGGGTGTCGTCGTGGTGGAGTTGACCAGCGGAGACCCAACTGTGGGTAGTTTCGTTCCAGAAGGGGTGGTTGGTGGTGGTGTGGATGGTGGAGAGATTGCCGCTCTTGGTGCGGATGGTGAGGCTGAGTAGATCGTGGTCGTGGTTGATCCACACATGCTGGACGGTACGGGCACCTTGATGTTTACCGCTCTTCGGGTCCGCTGCCTGGACCTTGTCGCCAACTTTGATCTTACTGATTGCCTTGGTCTTCCCGCCAGCCATCAGGACGCGCGTGGACGGCGCAAAGCTGCACATTACGTCGTCGAACTCGTCGTATCCGATGCGACCCGAGATGGCGCCCAAGTCCCCCATCGATCCGCCGATCATTCCCGATAGCATCGCGAACGCGAACAGGGTGTTCCGTGCACCGCACAAACCATTGCCGGCGGCGCACTCCACCACCTTGGGGACTACTGTTTTAGTGGCCGTCTGGGTCTGGCAACCGTAGTTCATGCCCATGGCGTAGACGCAGCCCTGGCCAGTCGAGGAGCTTTTGTGTGCGGTACCCCGACTCGTGTTGCATGAGCCGTTGTGGCAGCCTGCCCTGTTGGTGGGGGTGCTGCCGGATCCTGCATGGTCGGTCAGTGCCGGCGAGTCGGGGTTCTTGTCGGTCGGCGTGCGGTTGATGCAGGTGGGGCAGTTGCGGGTGGGACAGTCGGCCGAGGCACACAAACCTGTCGGATCGCTCTTGGAGATCGGGTCGTCTCCAGCGTAGGTGTAGCCGCCGAGTTCTTGGGGACTGGTGGCTTCGAAGACAGGGTCAAGGCTGATGAAGCGGCCGAGGGCGGGGTCGTATTCGCGGGCGCCGATGTCGGTGAGACCGGTGGCGGTGTCGGTGGTCTTGTTGAGGAAGGTGCGGTTGTCGACCCAGGTCGTCGTGGTGCCGCGGGAGTTGCCATAGGGGTCGAACTGGCGCCAAGTGGGGTTCTGTGCGGTGCTGTCGAGGTAGAGGCTGTTCGTTCCATGCTGGTCGTCGGCGAGTTCGAAGCCGTAGTTGGTGCCAGTGCCGGTACGGACGATAGTGGCGCCGCCGGGGGCGGTGTAGTAGCGCACGCCTGTGGCGGTGCCGGCGGCGTCGTTGAGCGTGATCTGTTCGCTGCCGAGGTACAAAGTGGTGGTGCTGGGATCGATCTGCAGCAGCAGGTTGCCGTCGGCGTCGTAGATGTAGTTGGTGGCGGTGCCGGTGGTGCTGTTAGAGACGCTGGTCAGTTGTCCGGCGTTGTTCCAGAGGAGGGTCTGGTTGCCGGTGCTGGTGTTGCGGGTCTGGGTGTTGCCGGCGTCGTCGTAGGTGTAGCTGGTCGAGCTGGTGGAGCCGCCGGTGTTGGTGGTGCCGGTCAGGGTGTTGGGCTTGCCGGACCAGATGCTGGTGGTGAGGGTGTCGCTGCCGGAGCCGGAGACCGTGTGCTGGGTCTGGGTAAGCCGGTTGCCGATTTCGTCGTAGGTCCAGCTGGTCCAGTACGTGCCGCCGCTGATCCCGTCGCCGACGGTGCTGTGGTCACTGCCGGTGGGGGTGGCGGAGCAGCTGTCCGTCGCGGTCCACGCGCTGGTGAGCCGGTCGAGGGGGTCGTAGGCGTAGCACTGGGTCTCGGCCATGGTGCTGGAGCCGGAGCGGGTCTCGGTCTGGCGGGTGATGTTGCCGGACAGGTCGTACTTGTAGGCGGTCTCGTCAACGCTCGCGGGGCTGGTGGTGGAGCGGGTGACGAGCTGGTCGGTCAGGTCTCCGGTGTGCGCGTCGTAGGCATCGGTAACGGTGGCGTACGAGCTGGCGGAACCCAGCTGGACCTGGGCGACCTGGTTGTAGGCGCTGTATGCGGTGCTTTGCACGTAGCTGTAGGCGGTGGTGGCCAGCCCGTCTGCTTCATCATCGTTGTTGTAGCCGTGGGTGACCACCTCAGCAGGCAATCCGCCGCCTAGGGCGTAGCCGTCGGTCCACAGCAATCCGTTAACGCTGGTGTAGGAGTGCGTGATCTTCCACGTCTTGCCGAGGACCGAGCCCTGCGCGGCGGACGGGATGATGGTCTCTTCACCGAGGGACTCACCAAAGACGTTGAAGTTCACGGCCTGCTGCACGTAGGCGTAGCCACCGCTGTAGGAGGTGGCGGTGGTGACGTGCCCAACCGGGTAGGTCATGCCGGAGATGGCGGTGTCGGAGTTGTCGTAGACCCAGGCTGCGGTCTGGTTGCCGGGTGAGGTGGTGGAGGCGTAGGCGACCTGGTTGGCGGTGGCGGCTGCGTACTGGCCGGTCTTCCGGTCGAGGGCGTCGTAGGTGTAGGAGACGTACTGGCCTCGGGAGTCCTGGGTTTGCAGCAGGTTCCCGTCGGCGTCGTAGGTCATGTACGAGGTGCCGGCGGTGGGGTCGGTCTTGGAGAGCACCTCGCCCATGAGGTCGTACGTGTTGGTCCACACCTGGTTCTTGGCGTCGGTGGTGGTGGACTGCTGGTTGTGGCCGTCGTAGCCGTAGGTGGTGGCGGTGGTGGCGCCGCCGGTGAGGTAGAAGATGCCGGTGGCTGGGTTCAGCGGCGTGGTGAGGGTGGGGGCGGTGGTGTACTCGTCGAGTTCGCTGGTGCGGCCGAGTGGGTCAGTGCGGGTGGTCTTGGTGACGCCGCCGGTGGGCGGGATGACAGTGGTCGCGTCTCCGTTGTAGACCGTGGTGGTGGTCGAGACGAGCGAGCCGTTCTTCTCGGAGATGTCGTAGATCTGCCGGCCGAGCCCGTCGTAGGTGTACACGTCCTGCTCGGCGACCTGATTGTCGGCCACCGACTTCAGCCCCAGCGTCGGCGTGGTCGTGGAGTCCCAGTAGTCGGTGTTCTTCTTGTAGGCCCAGCCGCGGGAGTCGTACAGGGTGTCGTCGAGCAGACGGCCGCCCTGGGGGGTGTAGGTCTGGGTCTGGCGGGTGCGGCCGAGGGAGTCTTCGATGCTGACCGAGGTGAGGTAGCCGCTGTTGTCGTTGAGAGTGTTGGTCACCACACCCGACAGGGAGCTGTTGGACAGCGTGTAGGTGTAGGTGAGGTTCGCCAGCGAGGTGGTCGCACGCGAGTTCTTCCACACCGACGTGGCCCGGCCCAGCGCGTCGTACTGGACGGTCGTCACCACGTGGTTGGCATCCGTGCTCGTCAGAGTGAGTCCGCGCTCGGGATCCAGCGTCGAGCTACTCGTGTGAGCGACCCCGCTGACGGTCGGCGCGGTGACCGATTGCCCGGTGGTCAGGTAAGCGGAGTTGACCGTATAGCTGGTTGAGGTGGTATTGCCGTTGCCATTGGTGGTGCTGGACAGGCGGTGGTAGGTGCTGTCATAGGCGTTCTTCGCGGTGGTCCGCCAGGTGAAGGCGCCCGACCCGTAGTCGGTGGCCTTGCGGGTCATCGTGACCAGGCCCATGGTCGGGGCGGCGGCCTGCGGGAACGCAGTGGAGAAGGTGGCGTCGTCGTAGAACGTGCGGGTGGCGGAGACGACCTGGTCCGGGCGGTTGACGCTTGCGGGTGCGCCGAGGGTGTTCAGTCCGTTGGGCACGGAGGTGACAGATCCCTCGGTGAAGCCGGAGCAGGCGACGGAGTCCGTCTCGGCGCCGGAGACGAGGCCGACGAGGTTGGCGCCGGCGTTGGCGGGGGCGTAGGTGGTGGCGGTGCAGCGGTCGTAGGCAGTGTCGGCCGGCACGGTGTGCGTGTAGGTGTAGGTCGGCAGGCCGAAGTCGTCGTCGGAGCGGGTGGCGTCGTAGGTGGTGTCGGTCTCGTTGTAACGCCAAGTGGTGCTGCCCTTGTCGGTCAACCGTTGCCGAGTCCACACCTCGGCGGTGGCGCTGGCATTGGCAGTCAGGTCCGGCAGCCCGGACCGTGTGCGGGTCGCGGTGACCGCGGAGATCCAATACGAGGTGATCGTGGAGTGGTCGACTCCTCCGCCAGCGCCGAGGTAGGAGGTGGACTCCAGTATCTGCCCAGCGAGTTGGGGGGAGTCGGTGTGGCTGCCGCCCTGGGAGTCGGTGAGCGGCACGCTGCGGGTCTTCGTGGACGAGAGCCAGTCGCCGTCCATACCCTGGTAGTAGGAGTCGACCTGCTTGGTCTGGGCGTCGCCTGAACCGTTGCCGGTGGTGGTGGTCACCTGCCGGTAGCCGCGCCACTGGCCGTAGGTGCGGTACTTGGCCTTGGTGGTCTCGTCGTCGTCGTAGTGCCAGGCCGCACCGCTGTAGGAGTAGTCGGTCTCCTTGGTCGCGGAGCCGCCAGTGGTATCGGTCTCCAGGACCTCCTGGACCGCGTACTTGTTGAACCAGTCCAGCATCGGGCTGATGTAGCCGCTGGGCGTCCAGTACTCCGGGAAGCACGAGGCGGTGTTCGAGGACGGCGTGGCTGAGGTCGAGCAGGCGGTCGGCAGCGTGTAGGAGACGCCGGTGACCCCGCCCAGCTCATTGGTGATCTTGGTGATGCGGTAGCGGAACAGTCCCGGATAGGTGACGGTGCTCACCCGGTTCTCCAGGGCGGAGCCGGTGAACTGCACCGCCGGCATGGTGATCGACGAGGTGGAACCGCCCGCGGTGGTGTCCGAGCCGGTGCGCTGGATGGAGGACAGCCACAGCGTTGCGCTGGTCGCATCCCCGGTGGAGGGCTCCGTTTGCGTCAGTGCGTAGGAGTCGACGGTCACGTACGCGCTGGAGGCGACCGAGTACTGCTGGGTGGTGATGGACTTCAGACGGACGGTGGAGAAGAACGACGGCGCGTACGGGTTGCAGGTGGCGCCGGATGCGCAGACGAGGTCGTAGGGGACGTCGGGGTAGTAGGAGGCGTTGGAGGAGGTCTCCGCGCTCCCGCAGTTGGTGCTGGTGGAGGTGCAGCGCACCGACGTGGTGTAGACGATCTTGTCAGGGACGGTGCCGTAGGGGCCGGTGGTCGTGGTGAAGCCGTAGTCGATGTGCGCGAGGTAGGAGTCGCGGACGTACTTGACCTCGGAGTCCCCGTTGTGGGCGCCGTAGTAGTTGGTGTCCTGCTTGTAGTAGTACGCCATCGCGGCGCCGGTGACGGTGGTGACGTAGTCCAGGTGCCACTTGTAGGCCATGGTGCAGTAGCTGCTGGTGGCCGTGGAGTTGTAGCAGGGATCGCCGATGTGGGCGGAGTACACGCGCTCGGAGTCCACCGAGTTCGTCGTGTCGTTCCCCGACGCCCAGCCGGGCAGTTCGTTGCGGCCGAAGTAGTACTTGGTGCCGTCCCGCTCTGTGATCACCCAGTACGACGTGTCGTAGGTGCCGGAGCCGTTGGACGAGCCGGTCACTTTGCTGACCGTCGCGCCGTCGTCGGCGGCCAGCTTGTAGGTGGAGGTGTCCTTGTCGTAGACGATCGAGGTCGATGACCCGTTCAGCGACATGGTCAGGACCGGGCCGTCGTAGCACTCATCCGATGTCGTGACCGACCCGGCGCTGCCCTCGGGGGAGTCGGAGCAGGGCGTGAACTCCTGGGATATGAAGGAGTCCTGGGTGGTCCATCCGTCGCCGACCCAGGACGACTGGGCCTGGGTGTTGGCCGTCTTTCCGTCGACGCTGCCGGAGTCGTAGGACAGCGACGCGTCCGGCGCAAGCGACGTCGTGGCCGCCGGTGACTCCACCTTGTAGGTGTAGGTGAAGTCCCCCGAGGATCCCGACTGGCCCCAGGAGCCCGCGGACGACAGGGTCGAGGCGTAGTTGCCGCCGGCTCCGCCCTCCTGACCGGTGGAGTCGGTGGCTGCGATCACGGTGGCCGCGCCGGACGTTGAGGCCGTCTGTGCCGTCGCCGACGCGTAGACCGAACCGGTGTAGACAGCCGAGACGGCCGCCCCCGCGCCAGCACTGCGCTTGCCGGTGAAGGCAGCGTTCTTCGCCGAGGCGGTTCCGGCGAGCGTGACGTCTGCGGATACGGCCGTGTTCTTGGGGTCGTTGCGTGACGTCAGCGGCGTCTGCTTGCGGCACTTCGCCAGTTGCGGAGTCGTCAGCGCGCAAGCCGGCAGTTCCACCAGATGCAGCCGGGAGGCAAAGTTACCGCCGATGGCCTGGCTGAACGCGCCGTAGTCCAGGCCGACCTTCACCCGGCCCGAGCCGGCCACGATGGTCCCGGCGTCAGAGGCAGTGGACAGGGTCCAGACCGGGCCGGACACGCCAAGCCGAGCGGACAGCGACCGCGACCTGACCGAGACCCCCAGCGACGTCGGGCCGGCATAGCTGCCCTTGCTGGGAGCTACAGCCTGTGCCCACACCGGTGTTCCCGAGGCCGTTGCTTTGGAGCCCGCGGCTGCTGAGTGCTTGGGCGCGGTCAGTTTCAAAGTTCCGGCCTTGGCCGCCGGCCACGCAGTCCGGGTCGGCACGACAGTGTGCCGGGTCGCGCCGGAGATACGCACGTGCTTGTGCGGAACGGGCTTCAGCCCCGTGACCGAACGGCCCAGATCCGGCTTCGGCTTCGCGGCCGACGGGACGGCCGTGGCGGTCAGGGGCTGGGCGGTCGCAGTCGATCCGAAGAGCACACTCAGGCACAGAGACCAGGCCAGAACTGCGGCCCACCCCGTCAAGAGCTTTCCGGCGGTGCGCCGGTACCGCGCCCTCGCCGCTCCGCTGTTCCTGCGCGCACGTCTACCGGACACGGCCTCCCCCTCGTCATGACGACATGCCGAAATACCGAACGACCACCTCGGCCTACAGCCGCGCTGGTGATCATTCGTCCGAGGGAAAGAACTACATGAAGGTTCAATGCAAAAGAATAAGGAGTTGGGAAAAAACCAGCCCAAGAACCTCCACAAAATTCACCAGAGGCAGACATCCAAGGCGCATAAAAGTCGTGATCTGAGTCACACCTGACCGCGTTGAGCCTGGCGGTCCCCATACGGTGGCGCAGCCCCGACCAGCCAACTTCGCGACGGTGCAGTCCGTCGGGAGAGCGGACGCACGATCCGACGGACCCGCCATGCGCTTACAAAGAGAACTTTGCGATCCATTGACCGTCATGCAGGATTCGGTCAATACCGGTCGAGGGTAGCGCTCCCGGAATTTCCCATCAGCATGAATACGTGGGGGAAAGAAAATGCAAAATAATTCGCGGACATCTCTGCCTCGTTCATGGGCACGCCGCACAATCATCGGCGCTACCGCTCTTGCTGTCTCCGGCGCCTTGGCCCTGCCCGGCCTCGCGCACGCCGCCACGCCGGCTCACGCCGACGCGACAGCCCACTCATCGGCACACGCTCCCGTCGCTCTGAGTCAGGCGCAGGCCCTGGCGAAGTCCCGGGCCACCGGTAAGCCGGTCCAGGCGACGGCAGAGACGACAGCCTCCTCGACGCTTACCGCGAACCCCAACGGCACACTGACGCTCAGACAGACCACCGCCCCGGTACGCAAACTGGTGCACGGCAGATGGAAGAGCCTGGACCCGACGCTCGTGCAGCGCGCGGACGGCACCATCTCCCCCAAGGTGTCCACCAGCTCGCTAACCCTCTCCGGCGGCAGCACGAACAAACCACTGGCGACCATGAGAGCCGGCAGTAGCTCTCTGGCCGTCTCGCTCCCCTCGGCGTTCGCCTTGCACACGCCCACCCTGTTGGGTCCCACGGCGACGTACCACGACGTCCTGCCTGGCGTGGACCTCACGGTCACCGCGCAGGACACCGGCGGGTTCAGCGAGGTCCTGGTCGTCAAGAACGCCATCGCCGCGGCGAACCCCGCGCTCACCGACCTGAACCTGTCCACCAAGGCCACAGGCGTGACCATGGCCAGTGACACGGCCGGTGACATCACCGCCAAGGACCGCAAGGGCCAGACCGTGTTCTCGGCCACCGCCCCCACCATGTGGGACTCCAGCCGACCTTCCGCGAACACGCCGAAGACGACCGATCCGCACACCGGACAGACCGTGGACCGCCGCAGCGGCATACCCCTCGCTTCCAGCCCCGCTTCTGCGGGCGACGCTGCGCAGAAGGCGAGCCTGAAAGCCGCCTATCACCGGGGACACATCAGCCTGTCTCCCGCGCGCACCCTGCTGAGGGGCAAGCACACCGTGTACCCGGTCTACATCGACCCCACTTTCGCCGTCACCTTCACGCCCTCGGGTCAGACCGACACCGTCCAGGCATGGGCGTTCGTCGACAGCGAGTGGCCCAGCACCGCGTTCTGGAAGCCCGCCGCGTCCACTCCCGGCCCCCTGCACGTCGGCTACACCGACTGGACCTCCGACGTCTCCACCAACCGGGCCTACTTCCAGACCAGCATCCACAGCAGCGTCTGGAACGCGGACGACATCCTCTCCTCCAACATCTCCTTCTACGAGAACTGGTCGGCCTCCTGCACCAAGGAGGAAGTCGACCTCTACGCGACCGATCCGATCTCCTCCAGCACCACGTGGAACAACCAGCCCAAGCACCTCCCGATCACCATCGACCCCCAGACCGTCGCCCACGGCTGGTCCACCGACTGTGGCCCCGCGGATGTCACCTTCGACATCCACAAGGTCATGGAGCAAGCCGCCGCCAACAAGTGGTCGAAGGCCACCTTCGAGCTGAAGGCCGCCGACGAGGGCAACGACCTGGCCTGGAAGCAGTTCAGCAAGCAGGCCACCATCACCACCACCTACGACCACAAGCCCGACATGCCGACCTCGCTGACCACCAGCCCCCCCAGCAGCTGCTCCGCCACCACACCCACCTCCCTCGGTCTGGGTGACGTCACCCTGCGTGCCGGGGTGTCAGACCAGGACGGCACCACCAGCCCGCTCACTGCCAACTTCACCCTGAAGAACATGTCGAGCGGCACGACCTACACGCGGGCGATCAACGCCACCAGCGGCACCATCGCAAGCACCCCCTACTCCCACACCAGCAGCTCCGGGCCCTTCCAGGCGCTGACCGCGAAGACCGAGTTCGCCTGGTATCTCACCGTCACCGACCAGCACCTGACCAGCAGCCAGTCGAAGACCTGCCACTTCTACTACGACCCCACTGCCCCCGGCGCCCCCACCATCGCCCCCGGCACGTCCACCACGAGCCAGTGCTCCGAACTCACTGACAGTCCCTTGGGCGACAGCCTGTGCACGGTGGGTACAGCCGCGAGCTTCACCATCACCGACCCCAACACCACCACCGCGCCCGGCAGTTACCGTTACCAGCTCAACGGCGGCAACCCGGTCAGCGTCCCCGCAGCCACCTCCAGCCCCTACACCGCCACCATCTCACTCAAACCGACCACCCAGACCGACGTCCTGACCGTCACCGCCGTCTCCAGCACCGGGAACATCGGAGACACTGACGACTACCGGTTCATCGCCAAGGCTCCCGTCACCGCCGCGCCCGACGATCTCAACGGCGACGGCAACGCCGACCTGCTGACCGTCGGCGGCAAGAACTCCCTGCCCGCAGGGCTCTGGCAGGCCACCGGGGCGGGAAGCGGCAAGGTCGACCCGGTCGCCCGGAACATCGGCATCGACGGCAACGGCATCTCCACCGCCCAGACCGCCACCTCCTTCACCGCTAGCCAGACCATCACCGGCCACTTCTTCACCGGAGCCGGATACAACGACGTCCTCGACTACTACTACGACCCCTCCAAGGGAGCCATCAGCGGCGAGATCCTGCGCGGCCAGGGCGACGGCACCGACCTCCAGCCCGTCGACTCCCTCCCTATCAGCAACTCCGCCGGCGTCTTCGCCCTGACCGACGCCGCCGGCAACGATGACGGCACCACCGCCGGCACCACCACTGCGGCCACGTCCATCGCCAGCGGCGGCAGCCTGTACAACACCCTCAGCGGCTACACACCGACGGGCTACCCGGACCTCCTCCTGCTGATCAACGGCCACCTGTACGACGAATCCGCCGACAACGGTCGGGGCAAGTACGTCGGAGCTGACAACGCCATCGACCTGGGCAACTACAACCCGTACTGCCTCGCCCAGAACACCAGCACCACCAGCTGCATCACCGACTGGACGGGCTGGACCATCACCAGCACCCTCGACGCCAATGGCCTGCCGGAGCTGTTCGCCCGAGACACCAGTGCCAACCACACCAGCGACCCCTCCGCCGGCCAGCTGTGGTACCTCAGCCCTGACAATCTCCAGGCCCTCGCGAACGGCGCCTCCGCCCTCACCCCCGTCGAGGTCGCCAGCACCGGCTGGGACTCCGTCAACCAGCCCACTCTCCAGGCCGCGGACATCAACAACGACGGAACACCCGACCTGTGGACAGTCAGCAGCACCGGTACCGCCACCGCCTATGAGATGACTCCTTCCGGCACTCTCGCCACCCCCATCGCCCAGGCCCTGAGTACCGATACCCACGACTGGCCCCTCAACGACTACGACACCACCAAGCTCACGGCCGACGACGCAGCCGCCACTGCAATCACCCTCACTGGCACCAGCGGCGTCACCGCCCCCGAAGGGGGACTCTTCGACCCCGACGTCCAGCTCGACGCGAGCAACCACGACTACCTCCAGGGCAGCAAGGCCCTGGACCTGACCAAGTCCTTCACTGTGTCCGTTTGGGCCAACCCCACCGCCTACGGCGGCGCCGTCCTCTCCCAGAGCGGCAGCGCCGACTCCGGCATTCTGCTCCTGCCCACCACAGGCGGCTGGCAGTTCAGCCTCAACACCGGCGCCGGCACCGCCTGGGACTTCGACACCGTCACCGGCGGCACCGTCCACCTCGGCACCTGGGCCCACCTGACCGCCACCTACGACAAGACCACCGGCGTCATGAACCTGTACGTCGACGACGTGTTCGTTGCCACTGGCAACCACCCCGCACCCAGCATCGGCGCCACCGGCAACTTCCTGCTCGGCAACGACTTGCACACCCTCAACGACACCTCGCACACCATCGTCCACGACTACCTCACCGGCGAACTCGCTCGCGCCCGGACCTGGACGAACGCCGTCGTGCCTCCGGCCCAGCCCTATACCCCGGCCGGCTACCACCAGGCCGTCACCCCGACCCGCGTCCTCGACACCCGCAGCAGCGGCGGCCTGACCTACACGTCCGGCATCACCGCAGGCGCCAGCACGGTCACCTCCGACTCCGTCACCCAACTCAAGATCGCGGGTGACACCGTCACCACACCGGTCAGCGGCGCACCCGCTAAAATCCCCAGCACCGTCACCGCCGTCGCTGTCGACGTCACCGCCACCGCACAGACCGACCACGGCTACGTCACCACCTACGCCGACGGCACCCAGCGCCCCGTCACCTCGTCCACCAACTTCACCGCCGGCACCACCAGGACCGGCTACCAGATCGTCCCCGTCGGCAACGACGGCAAGATCGACCTCTACACCCACCTCGACACCAGCAGCGCCACCACCGCCCTCATCGTCGACGTCACCGGCTACTTCACCAGCGACCCCTCGCTCACCGGCAACCAGACCTACACCCCGCTGACCAGCCAGGTCCGCGCCCTGGACACGCGCTCCAGCGTCGCCCACACCAGCCTGACAACCACCGGCACCGTGGCCGCCGGCACCAACTTCACCCTCCAGATGACCGGCCTCAACGGCATCCCCAGCAACGCCACCGCCGTCGCCGTCAACCTCGCCGCCGCCAACGCCGCCGGCACCGGCTTCCTCCAGGCCTACGCCACCGGATACGCCCCCACCGCCGACACCAGCCTCAGCTTCAACCCCGGCAACGCCATCGCCTCACTCTCCGGCGACGTCCCCATCGGCACCTCCGGAACCATCACCATCTCCGTCCACAGCAGCGCCGCCGCCGTCATCGCCGACATCTCCGGCTACTACACCACCAGCACCACCGGCCAGAAATTCCACACCGTCAACCCAACCCGCCTCGTCGACACCCGCAGCGGCATCGGCGGAAGCAAAGGCGTCGTAGCCCCCCTCGGCACCTACCCCGTGACCAGCAGCACCACCCAACAGGTCACCACCGCCACCACCCCCACGCTCGCCGCCATGCTCACCGTGACCGACACCGCCGGCAGCGGATACGCCATCGCCTACCCCGCCGCCGTCGGCAAACCCGCCACCAGCAGCCTCAACTGGGGCACCGGCGACACCCTCGCCAACCTCACCCTCACCCCCACCGACACCAACGGACAGATCAGCATCTACAACAACAGCGACGGCAACGCCGACTTCGTCGTCGACACCAGCGGCTACTACACCTGACCGACTCATCAAGCCGTAACAGGTAGGGGCCGGGCCGCCATGACGGGGCCCGGCCCCTACCTGCGCGCAGCGTACGGAGAGACTGCGGGCCAATCACCCCCTTCCCCCCAGCCCGGTCCCAGACCAGCGTCTTCGTGACGCGGCCGATGCCGTGGATCAGGGACCACATTCCCGACAGGATGTCGCCGGCCTGCCGGGACGGGATCATCACTGCGGTCATGAAGCGGGAGAAGCCGAGCGTCATGACCAACACCGGCAGGACCCGCTGCTGACCGGCCCCGACCTGCACATTCGTCTCCGGGAACCACAAGTCGCACTGGGCGACCTGCCCGGGTTCGTAGGTGACGCGATCGACCGGGTCGATGCCCACGTACTCAGGCCGGATCAGCGCGAGCCGCTTGCGCAGCGGCGGCAGCGAGTAAGGCCAGCCGATCCGGTCGGCGATCACGGGGGCGGGCATCCGTGGCCATTCCTGCAGCAAGGCCCGCATCTGGGACTCGTAGGCGTCCGCAACCTGGCCGCGGGGCTCGCGTTCGTACTTCGGCGGCCGATCCGAGTTCAATGCGGCCCGAACCGTGTTCCGGGCCACCCCGAGTCGACGCGCGATCTCCTTGATGGGCATCCCCTCCGCCCTATGAAGCCGGCGTATCTCTGCCCAGTCCTCCACCTTCAGCACCCTCCAAGAGTCAGGAGGGGTCAAGATTTGCGGACTGCTCGGGGGTCAGTTTTCAGGAATCGCCGACACGGGACACCTCCGCGGGCGCGGAGCGGACTACTGCGGGTCCACGTACCAGGCCTTGGTGTCCGGGACACCTCCGCGGGTACGGAGCGGACACCCTAACGAGCTGCACCGGTTTCGATCTGCACGGGACACCTCCGCGGCCGCAGAGCGGGCTTCGCCACCGACGCCACCTCAGTGGCGAACTACGGGACACCTCCGCGGGCACGGAGCGGACCCCTTGAATTCGGCCATGCGCTGATTGAACGTCGGGACACCTCCGTCGGACGCGGAGCGGACGACAAGCTACTGTCCGGGACGAACCGGGATGCCGGGACACCTCCGCAAGCGCGGAGCGGACATCCCGCTCAAGGGCCGCACCGTCGTCATCTGCGGGACACCTCCGTAGGCGCGGAGCGGACCCGTCGCTTCTACTTCATCCTCGCCCGAGACGTCGGGACACCTCCGCGGGTGCGGAGCGGACAACCAGCCGAGTTCGTTGGCGAACGTCCAGTCCGGGACACCTCCGCGAGCGCGGAGCGGACAGATCGAATCCCCGGAACGTCGGGCAGCCCTTCGGGACACCTCCGCGGGCGCGGAACAAACTGGGCCGTACGCGCGTTGGGGCCCGACCGGTACGGGACACCTCCACGGGCGCGGAGCGGACGTCTACAACTCGGACATCAGCAAGGTGTGGGGCGGGACACCTTCACGGGCGCGGAGCAGACAACACCGAGAACGGCCAGTTCGCCGTCGACAACGGGACACCTCCGCGAGCACAGAGCGGATCCGCTCGGTCATGGGCGCACTCCAAGACGCGAGGGCTGCTGGCCCGGCGGGAGTCGATAACGCGCGGGAGCATGGCGATGGTGGGCGCGGCTAGGCGTCTGCGGCTTTGTCCTGGCTGGGTGTGGTGTGGTGTGGTGCGCTCATGCGGGGTCCGGTGCTGGGGCGATGCTGAGCAGGCCGCAGCCGTATGCCTTGCCGCGGCCGATGCCGTTGTGGATCGCTGTCCGGAGCAGGTCGGGGTCGATGATGGTGGCGGTGCCGTCGAAGCGCACGCGGTGGTGGCGCACCCGGTTACCGCGTTCCTTGGCGGAGGTGCGGGGGCCTTGGTGGTCGCGGACGGATTCGGCGGGCTGGGAGTGCAGGGTCAGGGGCTTGAGTCCGGCCTGGCCGGCTTGGCGGTGCCACCAGGCGTCGGCGGCTTCTCCGTGGAGGTCAACGACGGCGGGCAGCTGGTAGAGGGTGCGGGTGGTGGCTCCGGGTTTGCGGACAGGGGAGGCAGTGCAGCGGTAGCGGAGGGTGCGTCCGGGGGTGAGGGCGTCAAGGAGCTGGTCGAGGGGGCGGCTGACGAGGGTGCCATAGCCGTCGGGCAGGCCGGTGGGGTCGGGGGGCAAGTTGGACTGCAGGAGCAGGTAGCTGCCGGAGGAGGTGTCCTCGACACGGAAGAGGACGCCGAAGTGGGTGCGGGCACTGTCCTTTATGCCGTCGGGGAAGAGGGACATGACCCGGCGGTGGAGGGAGGTGCCGTGGGTGCCGTTCAGTTCCTGCTGGGCCAGGCGGGAGGTGGGGCTGGGGGTGAGGCGGGTGAGCCACAGGGTCACCGGATGCTCCCTTCTGCGGCGGGGCGAGCTTCGGGTGTGAAGGTGGGCGACGTGTAGGCGGTGAGACGCAGCAGGTTGGTGGGCCGGTAGACGGCGCGCAGGCGCTCAGGCGGCGTCATTGCTGACCATTGCGGGCGTGAGGGGGATGTGGCCGGTGTGTACGGCTCGCGGTGCGAAGGTGCGTTGCTGGGGGCGGAAGGAGAGTGGGTGGTCGTGTCGTAGTTCGACGTCGAGGATCCAGGGTTCGGCGTCGATGACGGTGCGCAGCCATGTCTGGGCGGGCTCGTCGGGGGCGGGGCGGTGGCGGGTGCGGATGTGGGGCTGGTTCTCCAGCCAGGGGTGGAGGGTCAGTGCCTCGTCGAGCGGTCGTTGGGTGATGGCCTGGTGCTCGCCTGGAAGTCCGTGGCTCGTGAGGGGCCGGGCGGGGACGAAGGCTTTGCGTCCGAAGTAGAGAGGCCAGCGCGGTCGGTCGAGGGCGTTGTGGAGGCGGTCAAGGAGTGGGGCATCGTCTGATTCGAGGGCGACGAGGAAGAGGGCGTCGGCCAGGTAGAAGCGTTTGGTGACGGCAGTGCGGTGCTGCTGTCCTTGGGTGTTGGGCACGTTCTGGACGGTGTGGAAGTCGCTTTCGACGATGCCTTCCCGGTCGACGCGTACGCCCATGCGGAGGGTGGCCAGGTGCTGGATGTCCTCGTCGGCGTCCTTGGGGATGCCGAGGGCGGCGGCGAGGAGGCCGACGACACCGGATTTGGTGGGTTCGGTGGCGGTGTCGCGGCTGTTGAACTGTGATCTGGTGCCCCAGGACTGCATGGGGGCGTCGAAGCACATCAGCAAGGTGGGCATGGCGGTCAGTTCTTGGTCGCGGTCAGGAGGCGGGCGGTGAAGGCGTCGAGGGTGGGAGCGATCTCGTCGTCGGGCACGCCGGTGAGGGCGGGGCCGACGGCGGCGATGCTGGTGTGGCGCAGCTGGGTGTCGCCGTAGAAGCCGCGCAGTTGCTGGAAGTGGTCGACGAGGCGCTGGGTGGATGCGGCCATGAGGTCGGGGACGTCGGTGACGGGGCTGAGGAAGGCGTTGGCCAGATTCCAGGCGCCGGTTTCGCGGACGACTCCGAGAAGGGCCTGGGGCATGGTGCGTGCGGCCATGGAGTTCTGCTTGCCGCCGGGCACGGCGTGGATGAAGGAGTACAGCCAGGCGCGGGCCGCGCGGGCGACGAGGTCGGGGTCGGCGGGCAGGTTGGTGGCGAGCTGGTCCAGGTCGAGGTTGGCGTAGCGGTAGAAGCAGGCGGTGTTGAAGTCGACGGTGCCGATCATGTCCGCGGCGGGTTCGGCGTTGGGCCGTAGGTCATCGAGGGCGGTGTAGTAGTCGAATTCGTTGACGACGGCGTGGGTGGACAGGGCGTGAGCGACCTGTGAGGCGGCGTTGACGTTGAAGTCGGTGTTGTCGGCGATCATGCGTCCGAACAGGGCGATGTCGGCGGCCCGGGTGCCGTCCAGGATGCGCTGGGTGTGTTCCTGGGCCTGCTTGGTGGGTTTGGCGGCGGCCGTCTTCGCGGTCTTCTTCTGCGGCGTCTTCTCGGTCTTCTCCTTGCGTGCTTTCGCGTCGGCCACGGTCTTGGCGAGGGTGTCCCACCGTTCGTCGCAGTAGTCGGCGAGGTGTTCCTGGGCGGGCCGGCCGACGTAGAGGAGGTACTTGGTCAGGCCGGTCGCGGGGTGCGCGGCGAAGCCGATCTCCTCCAGGCCGGCCTGGCAGACGTCCAGGGCTTCGTCCTTGTTCCGGCCGCGGTCGGCGAGGATGCCGGCTGCGGCGTCGCGGAGGCGTTTGGTGCGTACGCCCAGCTCGGAGGTGTCCAGGCCGTGTTGGGCGAGGAGTTGGCGTGCGGCGCGTTTGAGGGACTGGCTGGAGATGCGGGCGCGGGTGTGGCCGCCGAAGCGGGCGGTTTTGGGCTGTCCGAGGTCGTCCCGGTTGAGGTTGCTGACGGGGAAGGACTGCAGGAGGTGGAGCTCGATGAGCATGGCGGGTCTCCGGTTTAGGCGGTGGTGTCGGCGGGGGCCGGGGTGGGCTCGGTCGTGGCGGCGGGGGTGGGACGGCTGGCGCGGTGGTAGTCGCGGGCCCAGGTCAGGCGGATCCGCTGGCGGCGTTCCGCGTTACGCCCGTAGGGGTCGTTGGCCAGGAGGTCGACGAGTTCATTGAGCAGGCGGTAGTAGTCGACCGGAATGTCGGCGGTCGCCAGGAGCTGTACGCACTGGCGCAGGTAGTGGGGCAGGGCTGCGTTTTCGACGGAGACCAGCTGGGTGAAGCGCCGTTGCACCGAGTCACCGCGGTCTTGCGCGAGTTGGCCCATGGCGGTGCCGATGGAGGGTCTGCTGCGTTCGCCGTGGTGAGGCTGGGGGTGCAGGGCGAACAGGCCTGCGGCCAGCAGCCAGATGTGCTGTTCCGATTCGGGTGGGTCGAAGTCGAAGACGGTGGTGTAGGCGTCGGCTTCCTGGCGGGGGCCGGCGAAGCAGCGGCGCAGGCGTGCCATGGTGCGGCGGGCTTCTGCGGCCGCGTGCCGGTTGTCGGAGGACATCGACCGCTGCAGGCCGTAGAGGTGGGTGATGAACGCGCCGCGACGCTGCTGGATGTTGTCCGGTTGAGGGGCCGGGGGGCTTGCGGTGGTCATGCGTCCTCCAGGGGTGGCGCGCTGTAGCGGGCGAGGCCGCCGCGGAAAATGTTCTGCAGCTTGTGGCGGGCGAGTTGGAAGTCGTCGAAGTGGGCGCTCGCGGTCAGCAACAGGCGGTCGCGGCGCGGTGTCCCTTGCAGCCACTGCCAGGCGGTTTTGTCGGCGAGGTCGGAGACGGCCTGGCCCCAGCGTTCGGCGGGCTCGGTCTCGCTGGTGCCGTGCAGGAGGGCCTGGCCCAGCTCGCGCAGGAACGCGGCGAACGGCGGTGCCAGCTGCGGCCAGTAGAGGATCTCCAGCTCGCTGGACTTCTTCTCCTGGTCCTTGCTGAGCTGGCGGTGGAAGTCCGCCGCGTACTGGCGTTCCATGAGCTTCAGCTGCTCGCCGAGGTCGTTGGCCAGGGACACCGCGTAGCCCAGGATGCGGCCGATGCGGGCGCTGTCGGCCCGCATGAGTGCGACCGGTGCGGGAACGGCTTCCTCGTACCAGGCGTAGGTGTCTCCGCCCTGGTCACCGAGCTGCTGCCCGAAGATCCGCAGGGTGTAGACGGTGTCCTCGGGGATGTGGCCGTCCTCGACGAGTTCGGCGATGTGGTCCAGTGCCGCGGGCCGCCGCCGCTCCGGTTCCTGGGCCGGCAGCGGCCCCTTGGCATAGCGGGCCGCGCGCCAGGTGTTCCACCAGCGCTTGTCGGACGCCAGCAGCAGCTCCTGGCTGTGGCGCCACACACCGCGCAGTTCATCCAGGGTGACCGCCCTCAGATCGCCCTGCTTGCCGCCCCGGAGCCATGGGCGGCGGTAGGCCGCCATGGCCTCCCACTCGACGAGGTCACCCTCCAGCCGCGTCCCCGGGGTCAGCACCACCCCGTTCACCTCGGTGGTACCGGAGGAGGTCGTAGTGGACAGCAGGATGCGCCTTGACGGCCAGGTGAGCAGGTCCGTCCATCCCAGCGGGGTACGCGCATCCGGCTCGGGAGCGGGAGGCTGCTCGGCTTCCCACACCGGCCGGTCCCGCCCCGTGGTGCGCGCGGGCAGTTCATCGTCCGGCTGGTAGCGCTGCATGTTCAGCAGCAGGGTCTCGTGCAGACTGGCGCCCTCGACCAGCACACAGCCGAAGCGATTACCCAGACCGCCCTCCGCGGTGCGCTCCTTGCGGTAGGGCTGCTTCGTTCCCGAGGTGTCGTACGCCTGGACGGTCACCAGCCAGCGGGCCGCCTGTGCCGCCGCAAGGACCGGACGCTGGTCGGCCGTGGTGTGATCGAACAGGGTCCGGTTGCTGCCCGTGGCCCAGCCGGCCACGAGCTTCGCCGTGCTGCCCGGGGCGTTGTCCAGCGCCGGGCACTGGAAGAACGGCATGTCCGGGTCGAACAGATCGAAGCGGGAGTGCCACGTCTCCTGGTATGCGGCCAGTTCTGCAGCAGGTAGTCCGCCATCGGTCTGGGCCTGCCACAGCTGCGCCCAGCGGGCGGCGTCCAGTGGCTGGTACACCCGGTGCGCGAGAGCCAGCAGCAGGCGGTGCAGGGCCGCGGTCATGGTCGGTGAAGATCCCGCAAGGCGCCGGTAGGAGGCTGCCTCACGCAGTGCCTGGGCCAGGCTGATCTCTTGGCGGGCGCCGTCCATGCGCACCGCCGGCAGCCATGGTTCGGTCAGCAGGTTGAAGCCCACAGTGTGTCGTTCCTCCCCCAACTGTCGTGCAGGGGGCGAGTCTTGCAAACGCCACTGACAATCGAGGCGGGTTCACCCGGAATGGATCACTCGCCCCGTGATGTCGGCTGAATCCGTACGCAGCACGAGGCCGGTGCAGTATGGGCGGGAGCGGCAACGCGCTCGTGGCCTCGCCCTACAACCGAGCGCATGGCAGCGCCGCAGCCGCCACCGGACGGGAGACGGCGACTGCAGCGGCATCCCGTGTAGTACTTCCACCGCCTGCCCGGGGTCCTCGTCCGCGATGCCGTCCGACGAGGACACCGGGCAGGCGTGCAGCGTCTCGCCGCCGCCGGCCGCCGGCTCGTGGGAAGGCGGTCCTTGACGAGCGTGCGTCGGCGCACTCACCAGACCAGCGGCGAGGGGACAGGGGCGGAAGCGGATCGAACCAGTGCTTCCTCCGCAGGGCGGGCTCCGCGTCCTCACCGGCGGCCACGCGACCCTAGCCATCGGGCCTCAGGTCACTGCCAGCCGCCGTCACGCCGGTAACTGTCCTGCCGGGTCCGGCTCGCCCTGGTCGCCCGCGCGGTCAGCTCCCACAGCTGCACATCGTCCCGGGGCTGCGGCAGCCGCACTCCCTCGGCCTTCTCCTCCCGGCCGGCGATGCTGCGCTGCAGCTGAGCTGCCGCCCTTTCCCACTGCCACTCCCAGCCCCGCGGGCAGACGACCGCCTCCTGCGGGCCGTAGACCAGGTCCACCAGCTGCTGCACCTCGTCGGGACAGCGCACCTGCGTACGTCCACGCAGCACCGCCCAGGTCCGCAGCAGCACCGCCTCCGCATGCACGTTCGTCGTGTAGGAGGGAAAGGTGACCTTCTGGGCCTCCTCCTCGACTCCGGTCAGGGCCAGCAGCAGGCCGGGCCTGTCGCTGTCGCGCTGGTGGCGCTGGATGCGCCCCATCCGCTGGATCAGGCTGTCAATGGGCGCGAGGGAGCTGATCATCACGTCGAAGTCCACGTCCAAGCCCTCCTCCAGCAGCTTCGTGCCCACCACGATCGCCCGCGCCGGCCGGACCTGTTCACGGCCGGGGTCCGGGGGGCCGAACCGCGCCAGGATCTCGGCCTCCACGCGGGCCCGCCGCGCCTCCTCCAGCTGCCCGTGCAACAGGAACACCTCGGGCCGTTCCCCCTGTGGCAGCGCCTCGACGAGCTGGAGGATCTGCTCATACGCCTCCTCGGCATGCCGGACCAGGTTCTGCACCACGGCCACGCAGCGCCCCTCACCGGCCTGCCGCAGCGCCCACTGGGCCCGCTCCGCGAAGGCGACCCGCGACAGCTCCACCACCCGGCCGCTGTTCAGCTCCGAGGCCGCCACGTCCACCACCTGCACGGCATCGCAGCTCTCATCCGCCCACACCACCCGCGGATACACTCCCGGCGCTGCGGCAACCGCAGCCTGCGTGCCGGGCCTGCGTCCCTGCGCGCCGGCCAGCCAGCTCTCCACCAGCGCCTGCTGACGCCGGGACGGCAACGTCGCCGAGAGCACCACGACCGGTACCCGCATGCGGCCGAGCCACCACAGCAGCCGGTCCATCAGCGTCGACATGTGGACGTCATAGCCGTGCACCTCGTCGAACACGACGACCTTGCCCGACAGGCCCGTCAGACGGACGAAGACGTGGCTGGAGCGCAGTGCCGCCATCAGCGCCTGATCGACGGTCCCCACCCCCACCGGGGCCAGCAGACCGCGTTTGTGGGCGAACCACTGCGCGGCCTGCCCGTCCCCGTCACCCTCACCGTCCACATCGACACCGACCGGCCGCAGTGCAGCGGCCGGATCTACCGCCGCAGCACGGCCCTTGAGGTATTCACCGGCCGTGGAGTGCAGCAACCGCACAGGCACGTCCGCCTCCTCCAGCAACTCCTCCACCGTCTCGAAGGCCTGATTGCTCGTCACACGCGAGGGCATCGCCGCATAAAAGCCCTGCAGACCCAGCCGGCGCACCAACTGCGCCACCGCCTGCAACGCGGCCTTCGTCTTGCCCTCCCCCGTCGGGGCCGCCACCACCACGATTCCCGGCCCCCGCATCCCCGCCACCACCGACTCGACCGCCACCTGCAGCGGACGCGGCTGCGCCTCGCCCGGGAAAAGGGCCGCGAAACCCGTCTCACGTGGCGCCCGCCAGGGCCGCCACGCCAGCTTCTCGATCTTGCGCGCCTCGTCCACGCGCGCCTGCGCGAGGTAGGCAGACAGGTCGACATCCAGGCCTGCATACGACGTCTCCGGGCGTGCCGAGGCGATCCAGTCGCTCACCGAGGCCAACCCGGCCAGCGCCACCACCGCCTCCGGACTCAGCCGCACCTCCTGCCAGGGCAGCTCGTCCGGTTGGGGCAGGCCCCACAAGGAGACGACCCGGCCGACCAGCTCGTCGCACGCGGCCGCCCACCGCGGCCCCCCGTTGTCCCCCACCGCCTCCCGCGCCTGCTGCACCGCCGCAGCCGACGGAACCAACCCGTGGTGGCCGCCCAACGCCCACGCGACCGACCGCGCGGTGGCCGGCACCGCACCCCACGACCGCAACAACCGTGCCAGGTGCACCGCCGTCAGCAGACCGTGATGACAGTCCGTACGCGCCCCGGAATCCCGCCACCGGGCCAACCGGCCAACGTCAGCCCCCGCCACCGGCCCCAGGGCCGGCACCGCCACGTCCTGCCGCAACCCCTGGAACGCCGGCGACAGCTTCCCCAGATCATGCAGACCACAAAGCACCGACACCCAACCCGCCGCATCCCCCAGCGGACCGAAACCCGCCTCCAGCTCCGCACGACAGTGCGGCCCCACCAAAACCCCCACCAGCCCCTCAGCCACCACGGCCGTATCCAGCACATGACAGATCAAAGGGTGCGGAACAGCACCACGCCCCAACTTCCCCCACGCACCCCGAACATCCACCCCAACCCCCCGTCCCACGAACTACCCCGATCACGAAACCTCAACATCGCACCACCGCACCGAAACCCGCCACCGGACACCAGTAATCTGACGACCACCAGCGAGCTCCGCACCGCACGCACCTTGACAACAACAATCCCAACCCTGATCAGGCAGGGGAAGTTCGGACGGACAGCCCGGCCACAACACCAGGTAGGCCGCCTTCCGAGCACGCGAAGACGGCCCACAGTCGTCGGCATCAGCGCGGTCGACGGCCGTACCGACTCCGTACAAGCGGAGGTGTCCGTACACGACCGCCGGATCCGGCCAGTCCGTGTCGCCAACTCCGCCCGACCGGAGGTGTCCCGCCGTAGATGGCTTGATTGGAATCGCCCACCGCGCCGGCTCCGCGCCAGCGGAGGTGACCCAGACGCCCAAGACAACGCCACGGTGACGACTCCATGGGCGCCGCGCAAGTGGAGGTATCCAGAAGGAAGACAAGCTCCTCCGATGCCTCGCCGCGTCGGCTCCGCGCGAGCAGAGCTGTCCCGCTCGTCGAGGACAAGGCCAACGGCACCGCGGTGTCGGCTCCGCCAAGCGGAGGTGAACCGCAGCAGCTACAGACCACGATCGAACCAGCAGGTCGGCTTCACGAGAGCGGAGGTGTCCCGCCGAACGCATCCCACACGCAGGTCAGGCCGCGGTCGACTCTGCGCAAGCGGAGGTGTCCCGTTGAACGTGGTGCCGTTACCCACGGTCGGGTCCATGACGTTCGTGGCCAGCTCAACGTCTGTTCTGCGCGAGCGGAGATGCCCCGACCAGCCCATCGGGGATGGGTGCGTCGGCGCCGTCGGCTCTGCGCGAGCGGAGGTGCCCCGTGACCGAGGTGTCCTGGCGGTCCGCCGACGTGGTCGGCTCCGCGCGAGCGGAGGTGTACCGGTCCAGGCGGTCAGGCCGTGGTCGGAGGGCACGTCGGCTCCGCGCGAACGGAGGTATCCCGGCTGCGATGATCAACCCGATGTCGGCGGCGGCGTCGGCTCCGCGCGAGCGGAGGTGCCCCGTCGATCGCGTTCTGGTTGTTGCCGGAGAACGTGTCGGCTCCGCGCGAGCGGAGGTGTCCCATTGTATGGGGCAATGGCCGTACAGGATTGGGCGTGTCGGCTCCGCGCGAGCGGAGGTGCCCCAATGGTCTCCTGCACGTACTCGATCGCGGGCGAGTCGACTCCGCGCGAGCGGAGGTGTCCCGCGTCGGCCCTTCCTGACCAAGTTCCTACCGGGTCGACTCCGCGCGAGCGGAGGTGTACCGAGGTCGGTCTGGATCTTGCCGGTTGTCTCGTCGTCGGCTCCGCACGAGCAGAGGTGTCCCGTCGTCCTTCTCCCAGCCGGTGAGCTTGGTGTAGTTGACTCCGCGCGAACGGAGGTGCCCCGATCCCGCTGAACGAGTACGACCGGCTGCGGCTGCCGGCTCCGCGCGAGCGGAGGTGTCCCGCAGGCCGCCATCACCGCCCACCAGCTGACGGCGTCGACTTCGCGCGAGCGGAGCTGCCCCGTAGGAGTAGGCCTGGTACGTGGTGCCGGAAGTGCTGGCTCCGCGCGAGCAGCGGTGTCCCGGTCAACCAGCTGGCCGTTCAGGTCTGCCTGGGGCGGCTCCGCGCGAGCGGAGGTGGCCCGAGCGGCGCCTCTCAACTCCCCAACGCAGTAGCGTCGGCTTCGCGCGAGCGGAGGTGCCCCGGCCTACGTCGCCTCGCTTGAGCACGAGGACTGGTCGGCTCCGCGCAAGCGGAGGTGCCCCGGTCTGCCACGCCGAGGTGAACGGAAGCGTGAAGTCGGCTCCGCGCGAGCGGAAGTGCCCCGGGCACCGGGCTGTGGGACGACAAGGCCACCCTGTCGACTCCGCGCAAGCGGAGGTATGCCGATCTGCGAGACAGCGCCCCACCCAGGGGTCGGCTCCGCCAGAGCGGAGGTGCCCCGATGGTCTCGACGTGGTCGGCGAACTGGGCTGCGTCGGCTCCGCGCGAGCGGAGGTGCCCCGTGCATGACCTGCGCCGGCAGGGATGCGAGCGCGTCGGCTCCGCGCGAGCGGAGGTGTCCCGTGCCGGTGGACGGCAACGCTGGGGTCGCCGGCGTCGGCTCCGCGCGAGCCGAGGTGCCCCGCTGTCGGGGCCGATCCCGGTGCGGGTGTGGGTGTCGGCTCCGCGCGAGCGGAGGTGCCCCGTCGCACCACGACAGGCCGGCGGTCTTCGCCGAGTCGGCTCCGCGAGAGCGGAGGTGCCCCGGTGGAGCGCCCGCACCGCAGGCGCGTCGGTAGGTCGGCTCCGCGCGAGCGGAGGTGCCCCCCACTCCGAGCAGCTCACGATCCCGTCCATCGCGTCGGCTCCGCGCGAGCGGAGGTGTCCCGGTCAGGATCTCCTCGAAGATCCGGCGGTCGGCGTCGGCTCCGCGCGAGCGCGGGTGTCCCGGACAAGTACGGCATCCCGGCTGGGGGCAACCCGTCGGCTCCGCGCGAGCGGAGGTGTCCCATCGCCGGGGGTTCCCCAGCCGATTTGTGCCGCGTCGGCTCCGCGCGAGCGGAGGTGCCCCGTAGCCGTAGCCGCCGTTGCCCCGCGTCTCCTTGTCGGCTCCGCGCGAGCGGAGGTGTCCCGTCTGCGGGTTTCACGGCGGCCGGGATCGTCGCGCCGGCTCCGCGCGAGCGGAGGTGACCCGTCGGCGAGCCGCTCCTGGGACAGATTCCGCTCGCCAGGTCCGCGCAAGCGGAGGTGTCCCGAACAGGGCCTCGATCTGGATGACCACGCTGCCGTCGGCTCCGCCCGAGCGGAGGTATCCCGTACTGGTCGACCATGTACAACGCCGAGTGTCAACGCTTCGCGAAAAGTGACCCTCTGGCAGTCTCCGAAAATTGACTTTCGGTTGTGTGAGGCTCCGGTCCAGGTCCGGAGACGTTGATCGTCAGTGGCGGATGCCAGAATCCGTGGCATGCCAGACGCTGACTACTTCTCTGCCGCCGATGATGAGTCCGCCGTTGCCGTGATCGAGGCTGGCGGTCCGGTCCGTGCAGGGCTGGACGTGATCTTCCTCAAGGACATCGATCCGGTCGATGCCATCGCCCAGGTCGAGGCTGTGATGTCCGGCTGCAGTTATGAAGAGGCAAGCCAGCGCCCGAGGGTGGGACAGCTGTTGTCCTCTGAGGACGTCGACAGCCCGTTCGTCTTGACCGTGTCGGACACGCTGTGCGATGTCCTGGTCTCCGCCTCCGGGGAAGACCTTGCGGCCGCGGCCGAGGCTTGGTCTGCGGCCGGTAGGGTCGCCGGACTCGATGCGGCGACGGCAGCGGTGGTCCTGGAGGCCCTGGTCGGCCTGGCCAGACGGGCTCGCGCCGCGGACTTGCGCCTTTATTGCTGGTGGACTCTGTGACGGCTCACTCCCGTCCGGCCCGGTCTTTGGCCAGCAGCTCGCGTCGGGCCCGGGCCCGGTAGGAGTCGCCGGTGAGCGTGAGGACCTCGGCGTGATGGACCAGGCGGTCGATCATCGCGGCTGCGACGACGTCGTCGGAGAAGGTCTCTCCCCAGCGCCCGAAGGGCAGGTTCGAGGTGACCATCACGGAGCCCTGCTCGTAGCGCGAGGCGATGAGCTGGAAGAACAGGTTTGCGGCGTCCTGGTCGAACGGGATGTAGCCCACCTCGTCGATAATGATCAACTTGTAGCGGCGGATCTTCTTCAGCTCCGCCTCCAGCCGGCCGGAGTGGTGGGCCTCGGAGAGGCGGGAGATCCAGTTGCTGGCGGTGTCGAACAGGACCGAGTAGCCCGCGTGGGCGGCCTTGACCCCGAGCCCGATGGCCAGGTGTGTCTTTCCGATCCCGGGCGGCCCGAGCAGGATCACGTTCTCCGCCTTCGCGACGAACGTCCCCGTGGCCAGGTGCGCGAGGACGTCACGACGGAGCGAGGGCAGGTGGTCGAGGTTGAAGTCCTCCAGCGTCTTGACCTGTGGGAAGTGGGCGGTGCGGATCCGCATCGTGGTGCCCTTGCTCTCCCGGTCGGCGACCTGCCGCTGCAGCAGCGCGGCCAGATACTCCTCGTGGGACCAGTTCTGGTCGCGGGCCTGATCGGCCAGCTCCTCCCAGAAGGCGCCGATGGTGGGCATCTTCAGCACCCGGGTCAGGTAGGCGAGCATGGACGGCAAGCCGTCCTTCGGTGAGCCCGCCGAGGCCGGCTTGGGCTTGGTTGTTGTGGTCACGTACTACTTCGCTTTCGTGGTGGGCGGGTTGAAGTCGACGTCGAAGAGCGCGTCGTAGTCGGGCAGGGCCCGCAGTGCGACGGCATGTCCGTCGCTGTGGTGACGGGTGGCTGCCTGGCGTCGTTGGCGGTCCAGCGCGAGGGCCTCGCGCATCTTGGCGGCGGTGGCCGCGTGGACCGGGTCGGTGACGACCTGCTGCTTGGCCCCGGATCTGCTGTGGTGGGCGACGACCCTCCCCTCGCAGAACACGGTCACGGTCGCCGGTGAGGCGGTGACGTCGACGAACCGGCCGATGACCTGCGGGTCGACCGAGTAGTCGACGGTGTCGACGCGGACGTAGTAGTCCCGGCCAAGCCTGATCCGATGGCTCAGCCCGATCGGCGGGACCACGGGCGGCAGGGAGACCATCGCCAGGTAGTCGGTCTCCAGCAGGTCGACCGGGCGGCCCTGGATCGACCGGACAGTCCGCGCGTTCGCGCGAACGAGCCAGTCGACCAGCTGCTGGTTGAAGTCCGCTGGTGAGGTGAACTGGCGGCCGGGCAGGAACGAGGTCTCCAGGTACTGGTTGTTGCGCTCGACCAGGCCTTTGAACTCGGGATCCCGTGGCGGGGCGAGCTTGATTTGCGTGGCCAGGGTTCCGGCGAATGCCGCCGCCGGGGCGGTGACCTTCCAGTCCCGCCGATCGCGGCCTCCCGGTCCCAGACCAGCGTCTTCGTGACGCGGCCGATGCCGTGGATCAGGGACCACATTCCCGACAGGATGTCGCCGGCCTGCCGGGACGGGATCATCACTGCGGTCATGAAGCGGGAGAAGCCGAGCGTCATGACCAACACCGGCAGGACCCGCTGCTGACCGGCCCCGACCTGCACATTCGTCTCCGGGAACCACAAGTCGCACTGGGCGACCTGCCCGGGTTCGTAGGTGACGCGATCGACCGGGTCGATGCCCACGTACTCAGGCCGGATCAGCGCGAGCCGCTTGCGCAGCGGCGGCAGCGAGTAAGGCCAGCCGATCCGGTCGGCGATCACGGGGGCGGGCATCCGTGGCCATTCCTGCAGCAAGGCCCGCATCTGGGACTCGTAGGCGTCCGCAACCTGGCCGCGGGGCTCGCGTTCGTACTTCGGCGGCCGATCCGAGTTCAATGCGGCCCGAACCGTGTTCCGGGCCACCCCGAGTCGACGCGCGATCTCCTTGATGGGCATCCCCTCCGCCCTATGAAGCCGGCGTATCTCTGCCCAGTCCTCCACCTTCAGCACCCTCCAAGAGTCAGGAGGGGTCAAGATTTGCGGACTGCTCGGGGGTCAGTTTTCAGGAATCGCCGACACCGAGGACCAGTCGGCTCCGCACGAGCGGAGGTGTCCCGCCCTGCGCGACGCGGCGGCCCATGGTGATGCCGTCGGGCTCCGCGCGAACGGAGGTGTCCCGGCCATCCTGGAGCAGCGCGAGAGGGAGAAGGGGTCGGCTCCGCGCGAGCGGAGGTCTCCCGGCGGGCGTCGTCGAGAATGTGGTCGAGGTCCTGTCGGTTCCGCGCAAGCGGAGGTGACCCAGACGCCCAGGGCAACACCACGGTGACGACTCCATTGGCTCCGCATGGCGGAGGTGCCCCGGCCACCCACTACCCGGACGGCTACCTGAAGAGGTTGGCTCGGCGCGAGCGGAGGGTGGCCCGCTGCTGCTGTAGTACTCGTCGCCCTCCAGGCGTCGGCTCCGCGCGAGCGGAGGTGTCCCGGACGACGGCACCATGGCCCGGCCGATCCCCGAGTCGGCTCCGCGCGAGCGGAGGTGTCCCGGGGTAGTCCGTCAGGGTGCTCTGCCAGGTCCCGTCGGCTCCGCGCGAGCGGAGGTGTCCCAGCGCGGTCGGACGGCTGGCATGCGGTAGTTACCGTGCCCGATTCCACCGAGCTTCGCGTAGCCACACTCGATGCCTACAGGCTGTCCGGCTGGTGCAGGTCCAGGTAGCACAGCCGTACGCCGGGCTCACCCGCCTGCCATGTTGGGCAGGGTGCCTTCCGTGGGGCATCCCGTGAGTGCAGATCCGACGGTGTGACTAGGACGTGTCTCTCAACTTCGTTGAGGCATGAGGGGCTTCGCGGATGCTCGTAGACTCATGACGTGGCATTCATGAGCACCCCGCACTGCTGCTTCCTGTGATCGGAAGACTTTGAGGGCGATGCCGGACGGCGTCGCCCTCCTTGGTGTGCCTGCTGCATGAACCGCGCGCCCGACGCTGCCCGTTCCTTCCGAAGGCAGTGAGGCTCCGAGCACGCGCAGGCACGGTCTCTTCCCTTCACCGTTGCCAGGAGTGCCTCGTGCCCGTGTCGCTTCCCCCTGCCCTCGAAAGTTCCCTCGGCCTGTTGCGCTGCCCAACGTGCCGCACCCGCCACCTGCACCCCGGCCGCGGCGCACTGCGCTGCCCGGTAGGCCACACCTTCGACATCGCCCGCCACGGCTACGCCAGCCTGCTGACGGGCACACGCGCCACCAGCGGCGACGACGCGGCCATGGTCCAAGCCCGGAACCGGTTCCTGTCCACCGGTACCTACGCGCCCATCCGCAACCTCGGGGCCCGCCTGGCGGCCGACGCCGCCGCTGAGCAGGCCACGGTCGTGGACGTGGGGTGCGGCACGGGCTACTACCTGGCCGGCGTACTCGACCGGCTGCCAGGCGCCCGTGGCCTGGGTCTGGACACCTCAGTGCGCGCACTGCGCTCAGCAGCCCGAGCCCACGACCGAGCCGCGGCGGTGGCCTGGGACGTCTTCCGTCCCTTCCCCCTCGCCGACGGGGTGGCCGATGTCGTGCTGGACGTGTTCGCCCCGCGCAACCCGACCGAGTTCCACCGCGTACTGCGCCCGACCGGCCGGTTGATCGTGGTCCGTCCCACCGAGCGGCACCTGGCCGAGCTGCGTGACCGGCTGCCTGCGATGGTCACGATCGACCCGGCCAAGGAACAGCGCCTGCACCGGGCACTGGACCCATTCTTCGAGGAAACCGTCACCGAACACGTGGAGTACACCGCGTCCTTGACCAGGCTGGATGCCCTGGATCTGGTGACGATGACACCGAGCGCACGCCACGTAAGCCGCGCAGACCTGACCGATGACGGCCTGTTGCCCGATGAGGTCACCGTCTCCGTGCTGGCCACCGCCTACCAGCCTCGGTGACCACGAGCGGGCGCATACGCCTGCTGACCGACGAGCAGTGGGCGGGCCTGGCGCCCTGCCTTCCCCGCAACGCAGGGAAGGCAGGGCGTCCGTTCGCCGATCACCGCCGCATCACCGAAGGGATCATCTACCGGTACCGCACCGGAATCCCCTGGAGAGACCTGCCCCGCGAAGCGTTCGGGCCCTGGCAGACGGTGTGGAAGCGTCATCGCAGGTGGGCAGCGGACGGCACCTGGGACACGGTTCTGACGCAGCTGACCGCCCAGGCGGACTCGACCGGCGGGATCGACTGGACGGTCTCAATGGACTCGACGATCAACCGGGCCCACCAGCACGCCACGAACACAGCCCGGCCGGAGAAGGACACCGGCGCCGTCACCCGCCGCAGCAAGAGCGAAGCCCCAGCGACCAAGGGTGAGCCGGCGGGCCACGCGATAGGCCGGTCACGCGGCGGCTTGACGACCAAGATCCATCACGCCGTGGACGGCAACGGCCGTCCGCTGGCCGTCGTAGTCACTCCGGGCCAGGTCCACGACGCGCAGGTGTTCCCTCTCGTGCTGGGCGACATCCGGGTCCCGCGACTTGGCCGCGGCAGGCCGCGCACTACACCGGACGCTCTGCTCGCAGACAAGGCGTACGCCTCCCAGCAGATCCGCGCGGACCTCGCGTCCCGCAAGAGAAAGGGCCGCAGCGGCGGACGACCCCGCGCCCTGGACGCCGAGACCTACAAGCGCAGGAACGTCGTGGAACGATCTTTTAGCCTGCTCAAGCAGTGGAGAGGGCTGGCCACACGTTATGACAAGCTCGCGATCGTCTATCGCTCAGCAGCCGTCCTGGCGGCGGTCATCACCTGGCTACGAAGTTGAGAGACACGGCCTAGGGCCTGTCTGACAATTCCCGCCTGCCTCGCGACGCCATGCACGCACTCTCGCCGCACCGGGCCCTGACCCAAGTACGTCCAGTACGTGGGCCAGGGCCCGGCACTCCCCCAGCCTTCGGCCGGGGGGACCCCCAGAGCACGCACCTGACGCCGCGAGGCCGCCCTCCGGGCGACGACGGGAATTGTCAGACAGGCCAT
>NZ_JBFACN010000050.1:0-32231 GCF_040640875.1 Streptomyces sp. NPDC021562 | reverse complement strand
AGGGCTTCCCCCCGGCCGGGGGGAAGCCCTCAGTCACGACGTGGCAGGAGCCGCGGCCGCCAGGGCCGCGGCACTAGGTGGGGACGGTCCCCGCCCCGGGAATCTCGACAGTGCCGCCCGGTGTGTCGAGGTACCGGTCGCGCAGTTCCCGGCGACGCACCTTGCCGTTCGAAGAGCGGGGGATCGACGGCACGGACTCGGCGTAGCGCACCTGCTGGAAGTACGGCAGCCGGGAATTGGCCAGTCGGCACACTTCCGCCACTGCCTCGGGGCCGGCGGCCCCCTCCGTGCCCACACCGGGACGGAGCACCAGCAGCGCATGGGCCACCGCGCCCGCGTCGCCTTCGGGATGGTCGAAGACGGCGCAGTCGGCGACCAGCGGATGTCGCCGCAGGACGCGCTCCGTCTCCGACGGGGAGACCAGCCAGTTGTGGTACTTGAACACGTCCTTCAGCCGGTCGACCAGGAAGAGGCGTCCGTCCGTCTCGATCCGGCCCACGTCCCCTGTGGAGAACCAGCCGTCAGGTGCCTTCCCGCTGCCGTCAGGGGCGCCGAGATAGCCGCGCATCACCTGCGGACCCCGCACCTGGACCTCACCCACCTCACCGGCTCGCAGCACCCGGCGGCTCGCCACGTCCACCACCCGGCACTCGGTGCCCGCCACCGGGCGGCCCACCGAGCCCGGTACCGGGCCGTACGGATCGTCGGAGTGGGTGAGCGGGGAGGTCTCGGCGAGCCCGTATCCCTGGAAGACGCTGACACCGAAGTGCTCCGACAGCCGGGTCGCGAAGTCGGGCGCCAGAGCGGAACCGCCCGAGGCGATGTGCGCGACCGTGTCGAGCCGCAGCCCGGGCAGCCGTTCGTCGCGGGTCAGCAGGGCCAGCCGGAAGGGCAGGCTGTACAGGTGCGTGGCCCGGTACCGGTTGGCGGCGAGCACGGCGGCCGTGGGATCGGCCGCCGTGCACAGTACCTGTGTCGCCAGCGAGTGGATGGCCGAGTTCAGGTGCATGGGGTGATACGTGGGCAGGTGGTTGACCGTCACGGAGGTGTCGTCCAGCGTGTGCGCCGAAGCGATCTGGCGGGCGTTCACCACAAGGTTGCGGTGGGTCAGCCGCACACCCTTCGGGCGCCCCGTCGTCCCGCTCGTGAAGTGCAGGCACGCCACGTCGTCGGGGGCTGGCACCGCCGAACGGGCCGCCGGGGCCACCGGCGCCGCGGCGATCAGCTCCGACAGGTGCTCCGGACCCGGTCCCGCCGCTTCGGCCGCCTGCCCGGCCGGCCCCAGCAGGAAGACGTGCTCCAGCTCGGGAAGACGGTCCCGTACGGCTGCCATGCGCGGGTACAGGCCGCTGTCGACGAAGGCCGCACGCGCCCCGGACAGGCGCAGCACATGGACCAGATCGTCCTCGCGCAGCAGCGGGTTGACCACCGCGACCACATGTCCGCCGCGCGCCACCGCGAAGTAGGCGACGGCGAAGTCCGGATCGAGGACGGCCGCGACCGCCACCACCTGGCCCCGCCCCGTGAGCCGCGCCCCCAAGGCCTCGGCGAGCGCGCTCGCCGAGGAGTCCAGCTCGGCGAACGTCATGACCCGCTCGTCGGTGACGACGGCACGGTGCCCCGGGCGGGCTGCGGCAGCTCCCGACAGCAGCCCGTCCAGGGTGCGTGGCAGACCGGTTTCGTCCAGGGGGACGAAACCGGAGGGGGCGTCCGGCCGGTGAGGTGTCGGCTCAGCCACGACGGGCCTCGGCGTAGGCCTTCGCATGACTCAGGGTGGCCGTGCTGTTGGCGCTCAGCGCTTTCTGTACGAACGCCCGCGCGTCCGCGACCGTCGCGTTCTCGCCGAGCGCCGCGGGCACGGTGTCGGGCCGGATCGTCACACTGTGCCGCGAGGTCACCAGGACCGCGTCACCCGACGGAGCCAGGGACCACTCCCCGGTGTGCGCCGTCATGAGTGCCGGGACCTCCGTCTGCTTGTACAGAATCCGCTCGCGGCCCAGGGCCACTCTGACGGAACGCGTGGTGTGCACCGAGCCGTCCGCGGTACGTGTGTCCATGGTCATGACCTGGATGCCGGGCACGTCCTCCGTCAGCTCCAGCCGGTCGACATGGGGCAGCCGGGTCGGCCACTCCCGCGCCTGGTAGAGGAACTCGAAGACGTCGTCGGACGCGCCGTCGACCAGCACCGAGTCCTCGAACGTCAATTCCAGCTCGCTGAGTTCGGAATACCGCTCGGCCAGCGCCCGGACCGCGTCCAGTTCGGCGCCGCTGTTGCGGTCGGTGGCCCGGGTGATCCACTCGACGCCGGCCGGGTCGTCGTCCACGGCCCGGAAGTCGTGGGTCAGCTCCAGGTGTGACGCGCCGTCGCCCGCCGGCGTGATGATCCACTCGCCTCGCATGGCCGCGACGGGTGGTGCGGAGACCTCCTGACGGAAAACCACCCGCCGGGCGGACGGGTCCAGTTCACGACGCGAGATCCAGGTGCGGACCTCGCCGTTGGCGGTGGCCCAGATCTGGATCCGCTCCGTGGCCGCGGTCCGCTCCAGGTGCTCGACGTGGATGTTGGGCGTGAACCGCAGCGGCCATTGCGCGACATCGGAGACGATCGCGTAGACGGTGTCGGGCGGAGCTTGGACGACGATGCTGTGCGAGGTGTGGTGGACGGCAGCCTCGGTCGAGTCCGTGGGCCGTTGGTCGGTCTGTGCCATCTGTGTCCTCCGGAAGATCGTGCCGGTTGCCGGAACGCGAGGGTGAGGGAGCGGATCAGTAGTTGCCCAGGCCGCCGCAGACATTGATGGCCTGGGCCGTGATCGAGGCGGCGCTGTCCGAGACCAGGTAGCCGACCATGCCCGCCACCTCTTCGGGGGTGGAGTAGCGGCCGAGCGGGATCTTGTTCTGGAACCGTTCGAGGATCTCGTCCGCGGTGGTGGAGTAGGCGGCCGCGTAACCCTCGCGCACCCGTTGGGCCATGGGCGTCTCGACGTAGCCGGGGCAGACCGCGTTCACGGTGACGCCCGTTTTCGCGAGTTCCAGGCCGAGGGCCTTGGTGAAGCCCACGACGGCATGTTTGGAGGCCGAGTACGGGGCGCCGAGCACCACGCCCTGCTTGCCTCCGGTGGAGGCTATGTTGATGATCCGTCCCCAGCCGCGCCGGGCCAGGTCGCCTTGGCGGAGCGTTTCTCGGGTCATGAGGAAGACACTGTGCAGGTTCGTGTCGATCACGTCGTACCAGAGCTCGTCGCTCAGTTCGGCGGTGACACCTCCGCCACTGCGCCCGGCGTTGTTGACCAGCACGTCCACCGGCCCGAAGCGGGCGACGGCCGACGACACCAGGGCGCGCACCTCGTCCGGACTGCGCACGTCGGCGGCGCTGCCGTCCACCTCCAGCCCCTCGTCGGTCAAGGCCTTGACGGTGCGCGCGACGTCGTCGGCCGTCCGCGCACACAGGAACACCCGATGGCCCGCATCGCCGAGTTGCCGGGCCACGGCCAGTCCGATCCCACTGGTGCCACCGGTCACCAGAGCCACTTTCCGCTGCTCGCTCACGCTGTCTCCGTTCGGTCGGTCCCAGGGCGCCTGGTCGCCCCGGGCGGGGCCGGGCGCCGTCGGCGAGGGTCACCGAAGTGCCTCGCAGACGCCTGGAGGGGGAATCGGATCGCCGCCGTTCCGGCCCTACCGTTCCTGGACCCCGTCGCGAGCCGGATCGCCGAGCGTGGCGGCCGGACCGTGCCGTCCGGCCGGCCTGGAGGAGAGCGAAGGGATCACCCATGACAGTGACGGAACAGTCCCGGTACGGAGTCGGCGCCGACGTCTACCACGAGATCCAGCACTTCTACGCACGGCAGATGCAGTTGCTCGACGACGGCCGGGTGGTCGAATGGGCAGACACCTTCGCTCCCGAGGGTGTGTTCGCCGCCAACGCGCACCCCGAGCCCACCAGGGGCCGGCCCGCCATCGCGGCGGCGGCACGCGCGGCACACGACCAGCTCGCCGCCGCCGGTGTCCGGCGCCGTCACTGGCTCGGCATGGTGGCCGTGGACGGCCAGGACGGCAGCAAGCTGCATGTCCGCTGCTACGCCCTGATCTTCGAGATCCCGCGTGGCGGACAGGCGTCGCTGCGCCTGAGCACCCTGTGCGAGGACGAACTCGAACAAGCGCCGCAGGGCGGCTGGTTCGTCTGCCACCGCACGGTGACCCGGGACGACCTCGTCTGACGATCCGGCACCCGGCCCCGGGCCGGCGGCCGGTCGGACCAGGCCGAAGGCCCACCCTCCTCGCGGATGGTGGGCCTTCGGCGTGTCTGGCGACGTTCTCGGGGCGTCAGGCGGCGGCCGGTCCCGCCATGCTGTTCACGAGCTCCAGCAGGGCGCGGGGCGTCTGTGCCTCCGAGACCGTCTCGTCTGCGAGCTGGATGTCTCGTTCACGTTCGATGAGGCCGATCAGCTGGAGCACGGCGACCGAATCGTAACCGAGGTCGGAGAAGGCGACATCGAGGACGTCGCCGTCCAGGAGCCCCGGCTGTTCCTCACCGGCGCTCTCGCGCAGGAGGCGGGTGAGATCGGAGCGGGAGAACGGGGACATGGGCTTCCTTTCTTCATCTGACAGACGCACAGGGACAGATACACAAGGACAGATGGACCAGGTGTGCAGGGCGCCGACCGGTGGCTTCCCGGTCACTGCGGTGCGCGGACGACCGTGGCGGCGTTGAACCCGCCGTGTCCGCGAGCGAGGACGAGCGCGGCACCGACCCGTACGTGACGCGGGGTGTCGCACACGAGGTCGAGTCGTGGGTCGTGGGCTCCGGCGCCCACGTGGACGGTCGGGGGGATCACGCCGTACCGCAGGGACATCAGGGCGGCGGCGAGGTCCAGCGCGGCCCCGCCTGCCTGCAGCCGACCCGTCATCGTCTTCGGAGCGGTCACCGCCACCGCGCCCGCGCCGAACAGCTCGGTGAGGACGTCGGCCTCCGAACGGTCGGCGTCGGGCGTCCCTGCAGCGTCGGCGAACACCACGTCCACTTCCGGCGGCGTCAGCTCCGCCTGCCGCAGGGCCGTCCGGGCCGCTCGCAGCAGCCCGGACGCACCGCCGCCCGGATCGAAGGTGGCCGCGCATCCCGCCACTTCGCCGTAGACGGGGGCGTTGCGGGCCCGGGCCGAGGCCGCGTCCTCCAGGACGAGGATGGCCCCGCCCTCACCGACGACCTCACCACGGGCCTCGGGATGGAACGGCCGGTACGCCAGCCGTGGGTCCGGCTCGGTGCTCATCCGGCCGCCCGCCAGATGCGCGGCCCACCCCCAGGGGCAGAGGGATCCGTCCACGCCGCCGGTGACGACCGCCCGGACACCCTTGCGCACATGCCGACGGGCCTGCGCGACGGCGTCGAGGCCACCAGCCTGATCAGAGACGACCACACCGCTGGGCCCCCGCAGGCCGTGGCGGATCGAGATCTGTCCTGTGTTCACCGCGTAGAACCACGCGAAGGACTGGTACGCGCTGACATGCGAGCCGCCCTTGCTCCACAGGGCCTGCAACTCCCGCTGCCCGAACTCGAACCCGCCCGCCGAGGCCGCCGTCACCACACCGACCGCGTAATCGGGCAGCCTCTCCGTGACCAGGCCGGACTCCTCGGCCGCTTCCGCGGCGGCGGCCAGGGCCAGTCTCGTCATGTGGTCGGTCTGAGGCAGAAGTCGGCTCGGGATGTGCTCCCGCGCCTCGAATCCAGGGACCTCGCCTGCCAGCCGGACGGGATACCGGGACGGGTCGAAGCGGGTGATGCGCGCGATACCGCTGATGCCCCGCAGCGTGGCCGCCCACCAGGTGTCACGTCCGAACCCGTTCGGCGCGGCCACGCCGATCCCGGTGACCACGGCGGTCCCCGCATGGTGCCCGGCACCGACCGGGCGGTGCTCGGCGGCAGTGCCCGGGCCCGTCATCGGGCTCCGCCCTTCTCGCGGAGCGCCGGCCGGGTGAGCACCATCGCGCTCTGGAACCCGCCGAAGCCGCTGCCGACACTGAGCACGGTGTCGTACCGCCCCTCCCGTGCCGTCACCGGTGTGTAGTCCAAGTCGCACTCGGGGTCCGCCTCGTGCAGGTTGGCGGTGGGCGGTATGACGCCGGTGGCGATGGCCAGCACACTGGCGGCGACCTCCAGGGAGCCGATGGCACCGAGCGAGTGACCGATCATCGACTTGATCGAGCTGATCGGCGTCCGACGGGCGTGGTCGCCGAGCGCGAGCTTGAAGGCTGCCGTCTCGTGCCGGTCGTTCTGCTTGGTGCCCGAGCCGTGTGCGTTGACGTAGTCCACCGCGTCCGCAGGCAGCCGCGCCTCGTCCAGAGCCACCCGGATGGTCTCGGCCATCTCCCTGCCGTCGGGGCGCAGCCCCGTCATGTGGTAGGCGTTGCACCGGGAGGCGTAGCCGGAGATCTCCGCGTACACGGTGGCGCCGCGGCGCACCGCGTGTCGCAGGTCCTCTAGGACCATGACTGCCGCACCCTCGCCCAGGACGAAGCCGTTGCGGGTGCGGTCGAACGGTCGTGACGCGTGCTCGGGGTCGTCGTTACGGGGAGTGGTGGCCTTGATCGCGTCGAAACAGGCCAGGGTGATGGGGGAGATGGGAGCCTCCGCCGCACCCGCGATCATCACGTCCGCCGCGCCCTCCCGGATCAGCTCGACCGCGTGGCCGATCGAGTCGAGCCCCGAGGTGCAGCCCGTGGAAATCACTGCGGCCGGGCCCCCGGCCCCGAAGTCCTTCGCGACTTCGGCCGCCAAGGAGCTGGGCACCAGATACTCGTACAGGTGCGGCACCGCGTAGGCGGGGTCGACCAGCCAGTCCCGTCCGCCGTTGCTGACCACCCCGTACTCCGCGTCCAGGCTCATGGTGCAGCCGACGGCGCTGCCGATGGAGACCCCGGTGCGGGTGGGCTTCAGGGCGTCGGCGAGCCCGCTGTCAGCGACCGCCTCACGGGCGCTGAGGAGTGCGAACTGCGCGGCCCGGTCCAGACGCCGGACCTCCTGCGGGGTCAGTCCGTGCGCGGCCGGGTCGAAGTCCACCTCGGCCGCCACCCGGGAACGGAAGGCCGAGGCGTCGAACAGGGACACCGTGCGAGTCGCGGTGCGCCCCTCGGTGATCAGCGACCAGAAGTTCTTGGTTCCCACCCCACCGGGAGCGACCACGCCGATGCCGGTGACGACAACCCGCCGTGTCGTCGTCGCCCCGACTGCTGTCAGTGCCATGGACCTTCTCTCTCTGTCGGGTCGTGGGCCGTCCGGTCTCCGGTACGGCGTCGTGCAGCCCGAAGGTGACAACCGGATCTCGACGGGAGCTCGAGTACCGGCTGACCGGGCCGGTCAGCTCGCCAGCCGCAGGGCCGACTCGGGCAGGGGCTGTTCGGGCAGGTCGAGTCCGGCGTCGCCGTTGAGGATCGCCTGCTGCAGGCGGTGCAAGGCCGGAGACGGGTCCATAGCGAGTTCCTCGCGAATACGGCTGCGCAGCCGCTGGAAGGTCTGCAGGGCGTCGCTGCGGCGGCCGGCCCGGCACAGGGCCAGCATGTACTGGGCCTGGAACCCCTCGTGGAACGGGTACTGGGCGCACAGACTGGCCAGATCGCTCAGCAGCTCATGGTGCCTACCGAGCCGCAGATCGGCCTCGACCCGTCGGCTCAGCACGCTGAGCCGCTGCTCCTCCAGGTGGCGTATCGCCATGCTCAGCAGCGGTCCCGCCTGGACGTCCACCAATGCCTCGTCCCGCCACAGGGCAAGGGCTCGCCGGAAACAGCTGCTCGCGGTGCGGTAGTCGGCCGCCGCCATCGCCCGGTGGCCGGCTGCCCCGAACTCCTCGAAGTCGTTGATGTCGATCCGACCGCCGTGCGTGCTCAGGAGATAACCGCTGCCCCAGGTGGCCAGCACCTCTCTGGACTGCGGACGCGAGGCCGCTCCCCGGGCCGGGCGGCCCTGTTCCGCCGCGTCGATGAGGTTCCGCAGCCGCAGTATGTACGTCTGCAGGGTCGTCAGCGCGCTGCGTGGCGGCCGCTGTTCCCAGAGTTCCTCCAGGAAGGCCGAGACGGACACCGACTGGTCCGGGCGCAGCGCGAGCAGAGCGAGCACTTTGCGGGGTTTGGCGGCGGTGGGCACGATCGAACGGCCGCTGTGGGTCACCGTCAGCGACCCGAGCACACTGATGTCAGTCATGGTGCCTCCCTGTGGTCCGTGGATGGTTCCTGGAACGCGTGCGAGGAGCCGGTGGGCAGCCGCGCCAGACGGCTCCTGAGCAGTACGGGGAAATCCGGGTCGGAGTGGAAGAAGTGATCCCCGGGCACGTTGTGGGAGCCGAACGGGCCGGTGGTGCAGTGGGACCAGCCGCGCATGACGGTGTGGTCGGCGACAGGGTCCCGATCGCCCGCGAACGCGTACAACGGCACGGTGAGCGGTTCGCGACTCATCGCACGAAGGTTCTGGGCCAACCGCAGGTCGTCGCGGATCAGGTCCAGGGCGTTGCGCAGAATTCCGGCGCGGCCGAGCACCTCGGCCGGCATGCCGCCCAGCCGGCCGAGTGCGGCCAGCAGTCGCTGGTCGTCCGCGTCGGCCGTCAGCGGCAGCGGTTCGACGTCCGGGGGCGGGCAGGCTCCGACCAGTACGGCCAGCGGGGGGTGCCCGAGCCGGCTCCGGTGCTGGGCGAACGCGTAGGCGACCAGGGCGCCCAGGCTGTGGCCGTAGAGCAGGTAGGGGGTGTGCGGTGAAGGACCGAGACGGTCGAGTTCGTCGAGCAGCTCATCGGACCGGGTGATGCGGGGTTCGTGCAACCGGTTCTCCCGGCCGGGCAGCCGGATGGCGCACGGCTCCCAGCGGGGCCCAAGGGCGTCGGCCCACGAGGCGAAGGCGGAAGCCCCGCCGCCTGCGTGGTGGAAGCACAGCAGGCGGACCGGCGGAACGCGAAGGGGTGGGGCGAGGAGAGTGGACATCATGACGGGCCCCCGACCGAGTGTCCGTAGATCGGCCCGGTCCGCCGGTTCGGCCGGGCAAGGTGGTCACACGGTCACGGTGCGGGCTCGACGGGGACTCGACGTCGGCTGGAGCCCGTCGGTCCGCCGTCGGCCCCTGCCATCAGCCGATGAGCACGGCCTCCTCCAGCCTCCCGCCGTGGGCGAGGGCGGCAGTGTCGGGGAAGAGCATCGCCTGATGCAACTGCTGGATGTGCCGGGTCGGCTCCAGGCCCAGCTCTTCGATAAGCGTACGGCGCAGTCGGTGAAAGGCGCCCACGGCGTCTGCGGTGCGGCCCGCGCGGTGCAGTGCCAGCATGAGCTGCCCGTGCAGCCGCTCGTGCAGCGGATAGGTTCCGGCCAGCGCGGTCAGCTCACCGAGCAGGGCGAGATGGCCGCCCAGCCGCAGCTCGGCGGAGATTCGCAGCTCGCGGGCGCTGAGGCGGTCCGCTTCGAGACGGGCGGACTCGATCTCAAGGGTCCGGCCGTGCCGGGCGTCGGCCACGACGGGACCGCGCCACAGGCCGAGTGCCTCACCGAGCAGCTGGGATGCCTCGGCGCAGTCACCTGCCCGGAATGCCCGCTGACCTCGGGTGAAGAGATCGTCGAACCGGCCGACGTCCGTGTTGTGCTGATCAACGGTCAGGAAGTATCCGCCTCTGGAGGTCGCGAGCACGTCCTTGGCCCGGGGCCCGTCGGGCGGCAGCACCTGGGACAGCCCGCGTCGCAGCTGCAGCACATAGGTCTGGAGCGTCGTCAGCACACTTCGCGGTGGGGCGGCACCCCAGAGCTCCTCGATCAGGACATCTGTCTGCACGACGTGCCGCGGGCGCAGGGACAGCAGAGCCAGGACCTGGCGGGGCTTGCTGGCGCTGGGCACCATGGATCGTCCGTCGACGGTGGCCGACATCGGCCCGAGCAAACCGATTTCCACATTCACGATAGGCGTCTCCCTCGGCGACTCGTGCTGGCGAAGTCAAGCGAACGCGCACAGTTTCGCAGCGAGGGGACGCACCGGACAGTGAGATATTCACAAGTTCAAATTACGGTGTCCCGCAGCTCAGAGGCAGGACACCCGCAACAGCTCCCGCACCCCGGCTGCCAGTTCCGTGTGCAGCGGGTCGAGCGACCCGCTGAGGAACAGCTGGCGCATCCGGGAGCGCCGGACCTTGCCGCTGGTGGTCCGGCGGATGGTGCCCGGACGCACCAGCACGATGCTGGGAGGGGACACCGAGAACTCGCTGGCGAGCCGTCCCCGGAGGGTCTCGCCGAGCTGTCCGAGGTTCGGATCGGCCGTGTGTCCCGGAGCCACTTCCTGGATCACGACGATATGTTCGTGGTCCGAGTCCACGCTGAACACGGTGGCCGCACCGCACAGCGGGCTCGCGTTCTGCACCGCCTGCTCCAGGTCGTGCGGGTGCAGGTGTCGCCCTTCCGCGATCAGTACGTCCTTCAGCCGTCCCGTGACGAACAGTTCGCCCTCGTCCAGCACCCCGAGGTCCCCGGTACGCAGGAAGCCGTTCTCACCGCCGTCGGTACGGGCCCCGAACGCGTCCCGGGTGTCCAGCGGCCGCCCCCAGTAGCCGGCCGCCACACTCGTCCCGCGGACCCAGATCTCCCCCGTCTCCCCGTCCGGCAGCACGGCTAGGCTCTCCGGCTGCACGATCCGCACCTCGGCGCCGACCGGGCGTCCGCAACTGACCAGGGTGCGCCTGCGGCCACCGGGAGCCGCCGGCCGCAGCCGTCCTTCCTCCAGTGCCTCGGAGTCCACCGTGCGTTCGGTCGCAGGTGCCGGTCCAACGGCGGTGACCAGCAGGGTTGCTTCCGCAAGACCGTAGGCGGGGCGCAGTGTGCCGGGGCGCAGGCCCGCCGGCGCGAACCGCTCGGTGAAGGCGCGCAGAGTCCGTGCCCGTACCGGTTCGGCGCCGACCACAGCGGTCTCCAGACGCGACAGGTCCAACTCGGGCACGCTCTCCGGCGGCACTCTGCGCACACACAGGTCGTAGGCGAAGCCCGGCGCCGCGGTCGCGGTAACCCCATGGTCACCGATCATGCGCAGCCAGCCGACCGGTTCGTTCGCGAAGACCCACGGCGCCATCATCACGCCCCGTGCGCCGAGCCACAGTGGGTGCAGCAGCTGTCCGACCAGTCCCATGTCGTGGTGCAGCGGGAGCCAGCCGCCGATCACGCTCCCGCCGTGCGTGCCGAATGCGCGGCTGATCGCCTCCTGGTTGGCCAGCAGACTCCGGTGGGAGACCATCACGCCCTTCGGCTCCCCGGAACTGCCCGACGTGTACTGGATCAGCGCGGCCTCGGCGCCGTCGCCGCGGGGGCTCCGCCAGTCGTCGGGGTTCCCCGCCACCCCGTTGTCCACCGCCAGGCACGGGGTGTGCTCCTGGCCCGTCCAAGCCAGCTGTCGCGACAGCTCCGAGCCGGCGGCCCGGTCGGACAGGACGGCGCCGACCCGAGCGTCCTTGAGGATGCGCTGCAACCGCTCCACGTGGTGCCGGCCGCCCCCGGGCGACACCGGGATCGCCGTCGCTCCGGCGTACCAGCAGGCGAGCAGGCTCTCGGCGACATGCCTGGCGCGGCCCTGCGCCACCAGGATCCGGGACGGGCGGTGCGGCAGGGCCTGCAGCGCGGCCGCCAGGGAGCGGGCGGCACGGTCGAGTGCCCCGTAGGTCACCCGCTCGGGATCCGGTGTGTCGCCGTCCACCGGGAGGTTGAGGAAAGCCTCACGGTCGCCGAGGGACTGGGCCCGCTCCCTCATGAGTTCCGCGAAGCTCCGGTAGTCGGCCACAGCAGACCCCTTCCGATCGGGTTCGGGAAACCACCGGAGTCTCGCCCTCGGCGCTCGCGTGCCTCTTGAACACCACTGGTGCACGGGGTCACCGACAGCTCGGCCACTTCCGGAGAACGCGCGGAGCCTACGCGGCGCGGGGCTGGATCCGGGCCGGCCAGTACTCCCGCAGGTACTCGGCGAGAGCCTCCTCCCACGGGCGCTGGTGCGCGGCGGCCCGGCCGGGGAGCACCCCCGTCAGCGGGGTGCGGGCGGGGCGGCTCGCCGCCACATGGGCCTGTTCCCGCTGTGGTGTCACGGTCACGTCCCGCCCCGCGAGCCGGACCGCCGTCGCCGCGACGTCGTACCAGGAGGCGGCTCCTCGGTTGACGGCGTGATGGATGCCCCCCACGGTGCCGTCCCGCAGCAGGTCGAAGGTCATGCGGGCCAGGTCCACGGTGTAGGTGGGGGACATGACAACCGAGTCGACCACCTGCAGAGGCTCACCGGCGTCGGCCTTTCGCAGGATGCGGTCCACGAAGCACGGGCGGAGGCCGACCGCGGGCGGCGGTGGTCCGAACAGGCCAGCCGTGCGCAGCACGAGGTGACGGGACGCGCCCAGACAGTTCTCCAGTTCACCCGCCCGCTTGGTGATGCCGTAGGTGAGCGTGGGACGGGTGGGGTCGCCGGGCGCGTAGGCGTCCGCGCTCATGCCGTCGAAGACGAAGTCCGTGCTGATGTACACCGAGAGCGCGCCCAACCGGTCGCAGGCACGGCTCACCCAACGGGCGCCGAGCGCCTGGACCTCGTAGGCGATGCGCGGATGCGTCTCGCACAGGTCGGCCGGGAGCAGCGCCGCGGCGTTCACCACGGCGTCCGGCCCGGTGGCGCCGAGGTACTTCTGCACCGACAGCGGTTGGGTCACGTCGAGTTCATGTCGGCTGGGGAAGTAGACGTCGATGTCCGCGAATTCGCCGGCCACCCGGCGGAAGGCCGTACCGAGCAGTCCCCCGGCGCCGATCACCACGAGTCGCACAGGATCATCCCATCTGGTCGTCAGGCCGGGCCTCGGTCGCCCGGAGCGGTACCGAGCCAAACGCCCCTCGCTCGCGCCCGGTTGGAAGCCCGTTAGAGCCCGGCGGCCGTCGACTCCGCTGTGCGGCGGGCGAGTGGGGGTACGCCTTTGTACCGATGTTGTCGGGCGCCGGGCGCCGTATCGTCGGTGGCCGACCGCCGACCATGGTGGCTGGATCCGGCTGGCGCCCCTCCCGTTCTGGAGGCGAGAGCGCTGCGTCGACGTCGTCTTCTCCGAGGAGCACCCATGAAAAAGACGTTCCTGTCCGTGGCCAGCACCCTGGCCGTCGCCGCGGGGGCGATGGCCGGCGCGGTCCCGGCGCACGCGGCAACCCTGTGGACCGTCGGTCCGGGCCAGAGCATCCAGGCGGCCGTGGACACCGCCCAGCCCGGCGACACGATCCAACTCTCCGCCGGCACCTACCGGGAGAGCGTCGAGGTGGAGAAGAACGACATCACCATCAAGGGCGCCGGCTCCGGCACCGGCGGCACGGTCCTCGAGCCGCCGGCCACCTTCCCCGCGAATCACTGTGGTGACCACCAGGCGGGCATCTGCTTCCGCGGCACGGTGGACGGCACTGACGGACCCACCTCGCACGCCACTGGCTTCGTCAGCGGCGGCCGGGTGACCGGGGTGCGTATCGACGGCTTCAAGGTCGGTATCTCCCTCTCGGCGACCGACGGCACCAGCGCAGACGGCAACACCATCGTCAACAGCACGTCGTACGGTGTGACCGACACGGTGTCGAAGAACAGCACGATCAGCTCGAACGCCATCAGCGACGTGGGCCGGGCCGCCATCTACATCGGCAACTACAACATCCCCGCGTCGCACACCGTCGTGACCCACAACGCGGTGGCCCGCTCCGCCTACGGGATTTCGTCGTACGACAGCTCCGGCGTCAACGTGAACCACAATGCGGTGACCGGCAGCTGCTCGGGCTTCTTCTCGTTCTCCGACAGCCTGCGTGTCCCCGGCGGTGAACTCCTCGACGTCGCGAACAACGCGTTCTCCGCCAACAACGCCAACTGCCCGGGACAGTACGGCTTCCCCGAGGCCGTGCAGGGAGCCGGGGTCATCCTTGTCGGTACCACCCAGGCCACCGTCGAGCACAACGCTGTCTCCGACAACATCGGCCCCGACCGGCTCTCCGGCGGCGTCGTGGTAGTCAGCAGCCAGGTCTACGACCCGGCCGATCCGACCGTGCAGGGAAACCTGGCCATCACCGCCAACGCGCTGCACGGCAACGGGCCGGAGGACATCGTCTGGGACGGCGTCGGCAGCGGGATCAGCTTCGCACGGAACAGTTGCGGAACCTCGTCACCCGCCGGGCTGTGCGCCTCCTCCTGACTCCTCTCTCCTGACCCCGACCCGGGCGCAGGCAGGCCCCTGGAGAACCAGGGGCCTGCCTGCGCCCGGCCGTACTCGCGCCCGGGCGACACGCCCTACTCCGAGCGTGCCGGGCAGGCGAGGGCCGAACCGGCGGCCGGCCGCCGTCAGATCCCGCCGGTGAGCGTCCGTCCCGCAGCGGCCGCCGCAAGAATCGCCGCCGTCGCACGTCCGGTACCCGACATCGCCGCGAGCGCCTCCTGCAGGGCCCGGGCCCGCGCCCGGTAGGAGGGGTCGTCCAGGACGGTCCCCACCGCACGGCGCAGCATCGCGACCGAAGGAGTGTCGGTCCGGAGCGAGACGCCCGCTCCGGACCACGCCACCCGGGCGTTGGTCTCCATCCGGTCCTCGCTCGTCCCGGACACGACCAGCGGAACCCCGTGCGACAGAGCGTGCTGCACGCCACCGTAGCCGCCGTTGGTGACGAGAACGTCGGCCAACGGCAGCATCGCGCCGTACGGCACGAATGGCGCGAGGTACACATGGCCGGGGCGCCGCGCGGCCGGCAGCACCGTGTCGGGATCATGGCCGCTGGTCGTGGCCACCACCAGGACGTCCTCATCGGCCAGGGCCTCGATGGTGGGCAGAACCAGCCGGGAAAGCCCGGTCGCTATCGTCCCCTGGGTGACGAAGACCACCGGCCGACCGGCCGCACGGGCGCTCAGGACCTCCGGCCACCAAGAAGGGCGGGGGGCAGTGATGTCGTCCTCCTCCGGCTGCGTCGGACCGATGAACTCCACCGAGGCGGGCAGATCGCCGCGGGGGTACTCGAACTCGGGCACCCCGGTCTGGAGATAGCGGTCGCAGGTCCGTACGACCCAGTCGACGCTGTACCCACCCAGAGCCGGCAGCCCCATGTCCGCCCTGATGCGGGCCAGCACCCGTTGGCGCTCCCGGTAGGCGATCCCGTACAGCAGCCAGTTCATGAACCGGTTCCGCAGCCGCCCGGGCACGGACGACGACGGCTGCCAGCCAAGCCCGAACGGGGCTGTGTCCCTGCTCGACAGGTTCAGCGGCCCCGCGGAGAACGCCACCCGGGGAACACCCCGCTGTTCCGCCACCAGAAGTCCGGCGCGGAAACTGTGGTCCGAGACGACCACCTGGGGCCGAAAGGCGTCGAAGATGCCGCCGAGTTCTCTCGCATACGCTGGAATGGGCTTCAGGAACAACTCCAGCACCAGCCTGTTGAGCCCCCTGAATCCGCGCCCCTTCCCCCCGGTCCGGGCGAGCGTGTCTCCGAATTCCGCCCCCGCCAGGGCCGGAACCAGTCGGGCCCCGGCGCCGATGACCGCCTCCTCGAACTCCGGTCCGGTGTACCAGGCCACCTCGTGGCCGGCGTCCGTCAGGTCCCTGACCAGGGGGACGGTCGGCCGCACATGGGCGGCCATCGCGGCGGTCGTGAACAGTACACGTGTCATGGTTGTCCAGCCCTTCACACGGTCCAGCACGGAAAAGGGCCCGGCTGCCTGAGCAGACCGGGCCCCTGACGAAGCAGTGCTACTGCGCGGCGAGTTCCGCCCGCACCGGTTTGATGACCTCGTCCGTCAGCCACCGCGCCACACCCTGTGGGTAACCGCGCGGCAGGCTGAGCACGATGTGGTCGAGACCGGCCCGGACGAGTTCGAGTACGGTTCGACGGGACGCCTCGATGTCGTCGTACGACATGACGACCTGGACCGAGCGGCTGATCTCGGACGGATCCCGGCCGATGGCCGCGCAGTGCTCATCCAGCACCCGGGCCCGCTCGACGATGTAGTCGACCTGGTTGTGCGGCGGACCGGGGACGTTCCAGATGTCGGCGTGCTCGGCCACCAGTCGCAGCGTCCGGTTGCCCCAGCCGCCGATGAGCAGGGGCGGACCCGACGGCTGGACCGGCTTGGGCTCGTTGCGGTTGGCCTTGAGCGTGTAATAGCGGCCCTCGAAGTCGAACTCCTTCTCGGTCCACATACGCTTCAGGATGGTGACCGTCTCCTCCAGGCGCGCGATGCCCTCGCCGGGCGGCACCAGGGTGAGACCGTACGCCTCGTACTCGGCGATCGCGGGGTTGTCGCCGGCGATGCCACCGGCCCCCGCAGGCTGGTGGGTGCCGCCCACGCCGATGCCCATGACCAGGCGGCCCCGTGACACGATGTCGACCGTGGTGGCCATCTTGCCCAGCACGGCCGGCTGACGGATCCGGTTGCTGGTGACCAGAAGCCCCAGCCGCAGGCGCCGCGTCTGGGCGGCGAGCGCGGCCAGGAGCGTCCAGCCCTCGTAGATCTTCCCGTCCTTCGGACCCGCCAGCGGCAGCATGTGATCCCACAGCCAGGCGTGTTCGATCTCCGGAATCTCGTCAGCCTCCAGCCACACTCGGAGGATGTCGTCATAATCGACGTGCATGGGAGTGGTCTTGAGACCGAAAGTAACTCGTTTGGGCTCACTCATGTGAACGTGCGTCTTTCATGTGAGGGAAGCGGTGAGGGGTCGCCGCGCGACAATCCACCATTACCGCATTCCTGATGGACCGGGCCGATCACTTCCGGCCAGGGTGAATCCATTGGTCCGCGCGCTGCTGGACCCAAGCGGGGATGCCCCGCTCGTGGGCGATCCCCTTTCTGAGGACTGCCAGATTGTGGTAGATCGAGATGTCGGACGGATGGTTCCCTGCGGGCTCGTCGTCCGGGGCCAGTTCACAGCGGTGCAGGTCGTCGATCAGGTCCTTGAGCATGCCGGTCGTGGTCCCCGCCGAGCCCGGGGGCAGCTCGCCGCCGAACTCGGGCCAGTACGCCGTGTGCAGGTCCTCGATGACGTAGAAGCCACCGGGCCGCACGTAGGGGAACAGGGTCTCGTAGCTTGTCCGCACATGCTCGTTCACATGACTGCCGTCGTCGACCACGATGTCGAACGGGCCGACGGCTTCGGCGAGTTCACGCAGGAACTCCGGGTCGTTCTGGTCGCCTTGCACGGTCCGGACACGGGGGCCTGTGACCCCGGGCTTGGCGAAGATGTCCAGGCCGTAGACCAGGCCGCGCGGGAAGAACCGCTGCCACATGTAGAGGGACTCGCCGCCCAAGGACTCCGAGTCGTAGCCACCGATACCGATCTCCAGGATGCGGATCGGATCGTGGCGCAGCGGACCGAAGTGGCGCTCGTAGTGGGGCGTGTAGAAGTGCAGCGCGCCCCACTTGTCCGAACCGTAGCGTGCCGCCAGCTCGTCGAGGCTCACCGGCGGGTTGGAAGCCGCCGAGATCACCGCCTGAACCGCCCGGAACAGGATCGTCATCCGCGCCATGCCGAGGGCCGCCCGCTGTTCCTGGGAGAGCGCAGCGCGCTGGATGACCTTGTCCGGCCACAGCGGGCTGAACTCGTTGTCCTGCCCGGTCCACGGCCAGGTGACCACATGCACGTCACGGCTCTCGGACTGAACGCCCTCCCGCGTGGGGTACAAGAGGCGTACCAGGTCGGTCAGTTCGTAGCGGATGTCGGCCAGGACGGCCTCGGAGCCGCCCGGTTCCAGGGACATCCGGCCCTCCTTGAAGGAGACCAGGTGACGGAAGAGCTCGCCGCGGAACTCCATGGTCAAGTTGAGAGCCACGTCACTGACGTCGTCGGGTGCCGAGGCCCGGATGCGTATCTCGGCAGCCAGCAACTCCGCGACCCGGTCCGGCCCTGCCGCGACGATCGCCTGTTGCAGTTGGTCGTACCGGCCGCCGGCCGCCACAACCAACTGGTCGACCGTGCCCCATGGCGTGATGTCCACCACCGTGAATCCCTCGCTTCCCCTGCCGGGTGAGAACGGATGTTGACGTGCTGTGGATGGGGATGCCCCTGCGCACAGGGACCGGTCGGCCGGTCTCCCGACCCAGACTGGCAGCCCCACCTCGATTGGCGCTTGAGCCGTACTGGCCGGCTCAGCCGAGCGCGGCTCGGGCCGGCACCGGGTGCGGCCACCGTTCGGTGTGCCGCCGGTACCAGGCGACGGTCTCCGCCAGCCCGCGGTCGAATCCCACGCGCGGGGCGTAGCCCAGGTCCCGACGGATCTTGGTGTCGTCCAGTGCGTACCGCTGGTCGTGCCCCTTGCGGTCGGTCACCCGCCGAATCAGCGACGTGTCCGCCCCGCACAGCAGGGCGAGCCGCTCGGCCAGCTCGAGGTTGGTGCGGGCGGTCCCGCTGCCGATGTTGTAGATCTCGCCGGCTCGGCCGCCCTCCAGAACCAGCTGGACCGCCCGGCAGTGGTCGTCGACGTGCAGCCACTCCCGTTCGTTGGAGCCGTCGCCGTACAGGGGCACCGGCAGCCCCGCGAGCAGCCGGGTGGTGAACAGTGGCACCAGCTTCTCCACATGTTGGTACGGGCCGTAGTTGTTGGAGCAGCGGGTCACCCGGACATCGAGTCCGTGCGTGCGCCAGTACGCGCGGGCCGCGAGATCGGATCCTGCTTTGGACGCCGCGTACGGGGAGTTGGGCGCAAGCTGCCGGTCCTCCGTCCAGGAGCCCTGCGCGATGGAGCCGTACACCTCGTCGGTGGAGACGTGCACCACCCGCCCCACCTCGCAGACCAGCGCGGCCTCCAGCACGGTCTGGGTGCCGACGACGTTGCTGCGGAAGAAGGCAGCGGCGTCCCCCAGAGACCGGTCCACATGGGACTCCGCAGCGAAGTGCACCACGGCGTCGTGGCCGGGCATCAAGGAGAGCAGCAGCGACAGATCGCACACATCGCCCTGGACGAAACGCAGCCTGGGATGTGCTGTCGGCAGGTTCGCGCGGTCGCCCGCGTAGGTGAGCGCGTCCACCACCGTGACCTGAGCCGACTCGTATCCCCGGTAGCCGCCGTCGAGCATGGTCCGGACGTAGTTCGAGCCGATGAAACCGGCGCCGCCGGTCACAAGCACCTTCATGCTGCCACCACCACGGTCGAGTGGTCACCCACGATCAGCCGCTGCTGGGAGCCCGACGCACAGCTGACGGTGGCGTCCCTGCCGATGACCGACGCGTGGACCCCGGTCACACCCGTGACCCGGGCCCCGTCGAGGGCGATCGAATAGCCGAGCCCGGCTGCCTGGATGACGCAGTCCCGGCCTATGGACGTGTGCGGCCCGATCCGGCTGTCGCACACCGTGCTACGTGCTCCTATGATCGCGGGGCCCTTGATGTACGACCGGCACACACGGGCACCGGCCTCCACCACCACCTGACCCAGCAGCCGGCTGTCGTCGTCCACCTCACCGGTGATCTCGCGGGCGAGGCCGTCGAGCATGTCCCGGTTGCACTCCAGCACGTCCTCCAGACGTCCGGTGTCGCTCCAGTTCCCCGAGTACTCGGCGGCGCGCACGCTGTGCCCGTGGTCGATCAGCCACTGGATCGCGTGGGTGATCTCCAGTTCCCCGCGGCTGCTGGGACCGATCGCGGCGACCGCCTCATGGACGGCTGAAGTGAAGAAGTACACACCGACCACCGCGAGGTCGGACCGTGGGGACGCGGGCTTCTCCTCCAGCCGTGTCACAGTGCCGGACGAATCGGTCTCGGCGACGCCGAACTGCCGCGGATCGGAGACCTTGCTCAGGACGAGCTGGCAGGCAGGCCGATGCCGGCGGAACTCCTCGGCGATCGCGGTCACCCCATGGCTCAGCATGTTGTCGCCGAGAAACATGACGAAGTCGTCGTCCCCCAGAAAGCCCCGCGCGACGGCGACGCAGTGGGCCAGACCGAGCGGCTGCTCCTGGGGGATGTAGGTGATCCGCGCCCCCGAGCGGAGGGTACCGCCCAGAGCCTGCGCGATCTCCTGGCCACGTTGGCCCACCACAATGCCGATCTCCGTGACACCCAGCTCGGCTACGCGAGCCAGGACATGCTCGAGTACCGGCCGGTTGGCGATGGGCATGAGCTGCTTGGGCATGGAGTGGCTGAACGGCCGCAGGCGGGTGCCCGAACCGCCCGACAGGATCAGGGCCTTCATGCGTTTCTCCTCACTGCACTGCTGGGACCCACGGCGTGGACGCGCAGAGGATGTGGGTCGCCGGTCGTGAATCCCTTGAGAACTGTCGCTCGGTCGGCCCTGGACCGCGGTGCGAGGCGGTGCGCGGACGGTGGGGTCCCTGGCCGAGAGGGCATCGGCGCGACCGCGCGCACGTCTGTCCCGCCACCGACGATGATCAGGAGTCAGTCATGGCCGATCTGTTCGACGAAGTGAAGCTGGGCGCCCTCACCCTGCCGAACCGCATGGTGATGGCCCCTCTGACCCGTAATCGGGCCGATCGCCAGGGCGTGCCCTCCCCTTTGACGGCGATCTACTACGCGCAGCGCGCCTCGGCCGGGCTCATCGTCAGCGAGGGCATCCAGCCGAGCGCCGTCGGGCAGGGATTCTTCGGCACGCCCGGCCTGCACACGCGGGAGCAGATCGCTGGATGGCGCCACGTCACCGACGAGGTGCACTCGGCGGGCGGCCGGATCTATGCCCAGCTCATGCACGCGGGCCGGATCAGCCATCCCGCCCTGCTGAGGGGACGGCCGGGCACGGGCGCCGACGGCATTCCGCTGGCGCCGTCGGCAGTCCGGCCCACGGGCGCGGCCAAGACGTACGACGGGCCCCGGGAGTTCGTCATGCCGCGGGCGATGACGAGCACGCATCTGGCCGAGACCGTACGGGACTTCGCCGACGCGGCCCGCAATGCGCTGGCCGCCGGGTTCGACGGGGTGGAACTGCACGGTGGCAGCGGCATGCTGCTGCACCAGTTCCTCGCCCCCAACGCCAATGTGCGCACCGACGCCTACGGCGGCTCGATCCCGGGCCGGATCCGCTTCGTCGCCGAGGTCACCGAGGCGGTGGCCGAGGCGGTCGGCGCCGATCGGGTGGGGCTGCGCGTTTCCCCGCACAACACGTTCAACGACATCGCCGAACCCGACGCCGAGGAACTGTATCCCGCCCTGGTCGACGCGGTGGCCAAGGTGGGCATCGGCTACCTGCACGTGTACGAGACGCTCGACCGGGTGGGCACCCAGCGGCTGCGTGACCGCTGGCCCACCACGTTCATCCTCAACCCGCACGCCGCGAACCGCCGGACCCCGGTGTCCTCGGAGGCCGCGCGTACCGTCCTGCGACAGGACGCCGGCGACCTGGTCTCCTTCGGCAGGCTGTTCATTTCCAACCCCGACCTGCCACGGCGGGTGCGCGAGGGCGCCCCGCTGACCGAACCCGACCCGGCCACGTTCTACGGCGGCGACGAGCGCGGTTACACCGACTATCCCCTCCTCGGGGAACAGCCGGCGTAGCTCCGCGCAGGTCACGTGGTAAGGCGGTCCTCCCGGAGAATGTCCTGGTGGATCTGCTGGAGGTCGTCCGACGGCTCGATCCCGAGCTGGTCGTTGAGCAGCCGCCGTGCGTGCCGGAAGGCGGCCAGTGCCTCGGCACGTCGGCCCGACCGCTGCAGCGCGATCATGAGCTGGGCCTGGAGTCCCTCATGATAGGGGTTCGCCATGGTCAGCGACTTCAGCTCCGCCACCAGCTCCCGGTGGCGGCCCAGCCGCATGTCCACCGCGAGGCTCAGCTCCATCGCCAGATTGTGCTTCTCCTCCAGACGGGCGGCATGCCGGCGCAGTACGGGCCCCTGACAGACATCGGCCAGCACGGGGCCCGCCCACATCGATCTGGCACGGGCCAGCAGCGGGGCGGCCTCCTCGACCCGGCCGTCGTCCAGCAGGGCGCGTCCTCGGTCCACACACTGCTCGAACTCCCTGCAGTCGAGCCGCCCCGGACCGACCGAAAGTACGTACCCCGGGGGCACGGTCCGTACGGCTTCGTCGCCGTGCACAGGCGAGTGCAGCAGCTTGCGGATCTGGTAGACGTACGTCTGGGTCGTCGTGACCGCGCTGCGTGGGGGGCTGTCCCCCCACAGCTCCTCGATGATCGAGTCCAGCCTGACGACCTGGTCGCAGCGCAGCAGCAACAGGGCGAGGACCTGGCGGACCTTGGCCGCCCGGGGGGTGCGTGGCTCGTCGTCGATGAGGACGGAGAACGGGCCGAGCACTCGAAACTGCGTCATCGCACGACGCCCCTTTCGAAGAGCGGGCCTTCAGGCACCCGCAGGCCGGTCCGACCGCCGCCAGTACGCACCGAACCTGTCGATCCGTTCGATCTCGTCCGTGATGCCGTGGGCCGCGCGGTAGTCGTGCACCGCGGCAGCGCAGGTGGGCAGTCCGAAGTCGTCGACGATGAGGAAGCCGCCGGGTGAGAGCTTCGGGTACAGGTGGGTCAGGGCGTCCATGGTGGAGTCGTACAGATCCCCGTCCAGCCGCAGCACCGCCAGCCGCTCGATCGGTGCATCGGGCAGGGTCTCCTTGAACCAGCCGGGCAGGAAGCGGACCTGCTCGTCCAGCAAGCCGTAACTGCGGAAGTTCTCCTGTACCTCCTTGAGGGAGACACCCAGCACCTCGTTGTACTTGTGCAACTGCATCTGGAAGTCCCGGCCGCCGCTGTTCTGGTCGGCGACCGGCATCCCCTCGAAGGAGTCGGCCGCCCACACACGACGGTCCGTGATGCCGTACGCCGCGAGCACGGCGCGCAACAGGATGCAGGCCCCACCGCGCCAGACGCCCGTCTCGGCGAAGTCGCCGGGCACCCCGTCGGCCAGCACCTGCTCCGCGCACGCCTGGAGATTGTCCAGGCGCTTGCCACCGATCATGGTGTGGGCGCTGGTCGGCCAGTCCTCGCCGCCCTCCCGTCGCTCGGCCACGAAGACCCCACGAGGCGGGGCGGACTCGCCGGGCAGAGTGGGGGTGGCATCGTCCGGCGGGTCGTTGTAGAGAACGCCCGACAGGGCCTTCTTCATCAGGTCCAGGTACAGCGTCCGCACAGCCGCCGTGGTGCTCATGGAGGTCCTCCCGTCGCCGATGTGAACTCCGGAACGCTAGGAAAGCCAGCTCGAAGCGGCCTACAAGAACGCTCAGGCGTCGGTCGAGGCGGTGTCGACCGGTGGCTGCGAGGCTGCCCGCCCGACAGAGGTACCCGGACGTGCCGGGTGCCGTGGGACGGAGGTGTTTCCCGTGCGGGAGCTGGCGATTGAGGGCGCGTGGCTGTATACACCGCGTATTCATCATGACGCACGTGGCAGTGTTCTTGAGTGGTTCAGCGGTCGTGAGTTCGCGCGGGATGTGGGGCACCCCCTCCCGGTGGCGCAAGCCAACTGCCCGGTGACTCGCCGCGGCGGCGTGCGCGGCATCCACTACGCGGACGTTCCGCCAGGACAGGCGAAGTACGTCACCTGCGTGAGCGGGGTGGTCCTCGACGTGATCGTGGATGTCCGGGTCGGCTCGCCGACTTACGCCCAGTGGGTAGCGGTGCGCCTGGACGACTGCGACCGTCAGGCCGTGTACCTGGCGGAGGGGCTGGGCCACGCGCTCATGGCACTGACCGAACAGGCCACGGCCGTCTACCTGTGCTCGACGCCGTACGCTCCCGAGCGGGAGCACGGTATCCACCCGCTCGACCCCGACATCGGCATTGCATGGCCCGACGACGTGGTTCCCCTGCTGTCCGAGAAGGACGCCGCCGCACCGTCGCTGGTCAATGCGCACCGGCTCGGTCTGCTGCCCTCCTACGCGGACTGCCGGACGTACGCCGACAGCCTGCGCGGTGTCCATCAAGCCGGTGACCCCGTCGTCCCCTGACATCCAACGGCGCAGCGGGCCGGGGCGACTCCCGCTCCAGTCCTTCTCGAACGCGACTCGAGCGGCGGTCGAACAGGCGACGGCCCGGTGGCCGGGCGGTACGGAGCGTGTCAGGATCAGCGCGCAGGCGGGACGGAGGACGGGCCGTGTCACCTCGTGTCATCGCACAACCGGGGGAGTTCATGCGAAGGGGCCACGTTCGGGTGGCGTCCGGATACCGGCCGACCGGTCTACGCCCGACCGGTGAGCAGTTCGAGTTCTGGCAGCTGTGGGACGCTCCCGGACCTGAGCGGGTGCACGCGGCGTTCCGCGGGCAGCTGGACGACATGCTGCGGCAGTCCGTGCAGGCCGCTCGCTGCTGTACGGCCGCCGGTGACATTCCGGCGGGACTGCGCGCCCGGGTCAACGCGGGCTTGTCACGGCTCTATTTGGGCGATGGCCCCGGTGCCTCGGCCGAACTCGCCGGCGCGCTGGCCACAGCGCGCGAGCAGGCCGCCCGCTGGGAGGAGGGGTACGCCTGTTACGCGCTGGGCACCTTGCACCGTACGGCAGGCGAGTGCAGGTTGGCCCTCACGCGGTTCGCCACCGCCGAGCGCCTCTTCCGCGCCTGCGGGGACGCCCGGGCCTGCGGTCATGTCAGGTTGGCCCTCGCGGTGGCGGCCTCCGGGACCGGGGACACCGGCGTCAGGGAACACCTGCTGGCCGCCGTGGACGCCTTCCGGGCCGCAGGCGAGCGGTCCGGCGCGCTCATCGCGCTGTGGATGCTCTCCGCCCTCGACGTCGGCCGGGAACCCGCCGGCGTCGGCCGGGCCCGCACCGGCGGGGGATCGCTGCAGGGACCGGAACCGGCCGGGTCCCGGCTCTCCGCCGGACGCCCCGAGCGGGAACCGGACCGGCCCGCGGCGAGCCTGCAGGCCCTGACCCGACGGGAACGAGAGGTCGCCTGGTTGGTCGCCTCCGGAATGACCAACCGGCAGATCGCCGAGCGTATGAACATCGCGGAACGCACCGTCGACACTCATGTGCAGCGCATCCTGGCCAAGTCGAACTGCGCCACGCGGGTCCAGGTCGCCGTGTTGGTGGCGGCCGGCTACGGCTAGGGAGCAGAACCGGCGACCCACCCCACGGAGTGCTACCGGCCGATCCGCGAGCGCCGCTCCAGGCCCGCTCCACCGGCGCGGCGAATCCTCCTGGTCGGACGCGCGAAGGCGCGGATCCGTATGGAGGTGACCTTGTGGCGCGCGAAGAACACTGGCACGACCGGTTGTGGCGGTTCGTGCAGTCGCCTGTCGGCCGGGGCATGGCAGCGATGGGGGTGCTGTTCGGCCCCTTGGACATCAGAGTCCTGGGCTGTTTCTGGGAGCAGGCCCCGGAAACGGGCGGCACGCCGTACCCAGATCATCCCGAACGGGTGCGCGCGGACATCCCGCTCAGCCGCCTGGAGCGGGAGCTGGCCCGGCAGCTGTGTCCCGACCGGGCGACGCGCGGCCGGCGCGCACGGGGGGACTGGGAATGAGGCGGTGCCTGGTGTGCGGGCGGGTCAGGGGATCCAGCCGGCCTCTGTGGCGAGCCGTATCGCGTCCACGCGATTGCGGGCTCCCAGCTTCATCACTATCGCTGTCAGGTAGTTGCGCACGGTGCCGGTCGACAGGTTCAGCGAGGTGGCGATCTCGCCAGGAGCCGCCCCCGACGCCGCGTGCCGCAGCACTTCCATCTCCCGCGGTGTGAGCGGCGTGTCGTACGCGTGCCAGGCGGCGATCGCGAGTTCGGAGTCGATGACCCGCTGACCTGCCGCCACGCGCCTGATCGCCGAGGCGAGTTCGGCCGGGGGCGCGTCCTTGAGCAGGTAACCGCCGACGTTGGTTGCCAGGGCGCGCCGCAGCGTACCGGGGCGGTCCAGACTGGTCAGAATGAGGGTGCGGCAGGACGGCAGTCGCTCATGCAGGTGGGCAGCAGCCGAGAGCCCGTCGAGATCCGGCAGGTCGATGTCGATGACGGCCACGTCGGGTCTGTGCTGCAGTGCTACCGGAACGATCTCCGCACCGCTTGACACGTCCGCGACGACCGTCATGTCGTGCTCCAGTTCGATCAGGGCGACCAGGGCGCCACGGACCATCTGTACATCTTCGGCCAGGAGGATACGGACTTCCATTGCACCGATCCCTCTCAATGGGTCTCCGTACGAGTGCGGTCGGACGGCACGTCGTGAGTGGACCGTTGGAAACGAGACGGTCTTTCAAGCAACGGTGTAGCCCTGGGACGTCGGGGCCCACGCGCGTACGGTGCGGTGGTCGGCCTGCGACGGTACCTCGACTACCAGTTCGAACTCATCATCACCGGTGAGCCCTGCGGTCAAGGTGCCGTGCAGCGCGGAGAGCCGGTGTGTGAGGCTGGCCAGACCGGTGCCGCCGACGGTGCGCGGGCCCGGGAAGCGGGCGGTCGCCCCGTCGTTGCGAACGCAGAGGCGGACATGGCTCGTCACGGTGCCGACGGCCGTCGTGGTGATCCGGCAGCGGGTCGCCTTGCTGTGCCGCAGCACGTTGGTGGCCGCTTCTCTCACCACGATGGCCAGGGCGGTGTCGGCCTCCGCGGACAACGGGCCGTGCCGGAAGTCGATCTCTGTGCGGATCTGCGCTGTGGCCAGCGCGGTCTGCACCTGCCGGGCCTCCGCGGCGAGGGACAGCTGACGGTAGCCGTGGGCCATGCCCCGGACGTCGGCGAGTGTCTGTCGGCAGATGTCGAGCATCTCCGTGAGCTCGACATGGGCTTCGTCGGGCTGGGTGCCGACCATCCGGTTGGCCAGCTCGGCCTTGAGGGTGATGGCGGAGAGCTGGAACCCCAGCAGGTCATGCATGTCGCTGGCGAAGCGCAGCCGCTCCCGCACCACGGCCAGCCGCGCCAGGTCCTCACGTGCGGTGATCAGTTCGATCACCAACGTGGAGAGATGTGACAGTCCGTAGACGATCAGACCGATCACCATGGTCGAGGTGCTCAGGTACACGATGTCGAGCACATCCGCCCCGAGCACGATGCCCGGTACCAGGATGCTCAGGATGACGGCTCCGAACAGCACCCAGGACAGGATCCCCGGGACCAGGAGCAGGACGGAGCCGGCCAGAAACCCCGCCATGCCCCCCCACTCCTGCTTGACGACGAGCAACGGGAGGTAGGTGACGAGCACTTGTAGCGTGAGGGAGGCGGCGCGGCGGGCCAAGGACCAGCGTGTGGCCGAAAGGGACGAGTGCTGTACCTGCAGCGTGACGGCCACCGCCAGGGCGGCCATGCACCAGGGCACCGCGTGGGGCGACGGGTGCTCGCTGAGCACATCGAGAAAGATCACGGTGGAGAAGCAGCCCAGCACGACGAAGAGAATGCTGCGCGCCAGTCTGGGTGCTGGAATGTCGGCATAGCTCGAAAAAGGTGGACTTTCGCTGTCGGCAGACCCAGAAAGCAGTAATTCCGCTGGGTGATGCGACACGTCCGCTCTCCCTCCCCCGTCTCGTTACAAAGTACCACCGTTGTTGTGGCTGCAATCAGCTGTTTCGAAGGCCGGACAACGCCCCTGGGCGCGGGGAGCGTTGCGCCACCTCGTCACATGGATCGCGAAGGCGGTGGGCCGGTCGGGTGAGAATTAGGTGAACCTCCGCCAAGACGTGGTAATCCCCTCGTACCGGAGGGGAACTCTCCGTTTTTAGAAGCGGGCGAATGGGCCGCAACCGCACCAGGTCTGTCGTTATTCCTTTTGGTCCCGTACGGTCGGCTTGCCCGTGGCGATCATTCCGCTTGCGGCGAGAAAAGCCAGGACCGCCGCCGCGGACGGAGGCGCTTCGGCGGCGTCCGTGATGTCCGCCACCCGCGTCGGTTCCGTGAGCGACTCGATGATCCGCAGCGTGTCCGGAAGGTGCAGGACCACTTGGTGCAGGGTCGACGGAGAACGCAGGACGTGCGCGACCCCCGTGCGACGCAGTGCGACGGAGTGTCCCAGGACAACGGTCTCCTCGGCGGCCAGCAGCCGGGGTCGGAACATGGCACGCGGCGACAGCGGGACGACGGAGAGCAGAGCGCGGCCCGTCGGCGTGGCCAGCGAACGGATGAGCAGCCCCTCGACCGTGCGGAACAACCGCTGGATCTCGTCGCGTTGGGTGCTGCTCAGTCCGGCCAGGACGTTCTCAAGCCGGATCGGCCCCAGGCACAGCCGGTACAGCGCCATGCCGATGGAGCCGGTCGGGTCGGTCAACCGTACGGCGACCTCGGTGCTGCGCAGTTCGACCGGATGTCCTGAGGGCGGCGCCGTGAAGGAGACGTCTTCGCTCAGGGACCACAGTTCGAGCCAGTCGCTGGAAGGGCCGAGACTCAGGTTCACAGTTGCCACTCAGGAGACGAAGGGAACAACGTGCGGTCAGACGAACATCGGGATCGGGTTGAGGTCTTCGTACGCGGACGGGTCCTGCCGGATGCCCAGACGGACGGGCACGTCGAAGAGCCGGCCGGGCGCGAAGCGGGCCCAGAAGTGGCGCAGTCCCGGAGCCAGGACCCGGACCACGGGGAGGCCGACGTCGGGCCGGGTCTGGTCGAGGACCAGCAGGTCGTGCCCTGCCGAGCGCATCAGGTCGACCACGGCGGCGATGTCGTGTGCCAGGTTCTGCCGGGGGACGTACCCGAAGGCGGAAGGGGACCTCGGCGTCTGTCCGGAGTCCGGCCGGAGGTAGGGCTGGTTCGCCGTCGTCGCGCGGGACCACCAGGCCAGGGCAACCGGATCGTCGACCGCGTACCCGGTGCCGTCCGGCTGGGCGCCGAGGACCGCGGGCAGCAACTGCCCCATCTCGCAGAGCGCCCTGACGAGAGCCACCCTCGGGTCGAAATGCGCTCCGAAGCCGAACACGATGTCCTCACGTGTGTCATCCGTACGTCTGGACAGGGCGGCCACGCACGGGATGCCCAGGTCGGACGTGAGGTCAAGGGCCCACACATCCCGCCCCAGGGCCGCGAGCCCGGTACGCGCCCGGCTGATCCAGGGGTCGTCGAAGGCGTCCAAGTCGACGGCGGGCAGACGGAGCCGGTTGTACCACCACACGGCGACGGCATCGCGCTCCACCAGTTCGAGACAGCCCTGCAGCAGGGCGTCCTCCAGTGAACTGCCCGCCGCGCAGCCGTTGGAGTCGGCCAGGAGACGGTTGACATCGCCCTGGCCGGTGTCGACGGAGTAGTAGAGCAGCCTGGTCGGCAGCAGCCGGTGGCAGCCGTCGACCAGGGACCACACCGGAGTCCAGGCCGTCTCGGCCTTCTCGTCGAAGGGCGCCGGCACATGGTGGAAGTGGGAGTGCCGCGCGTTCCAGCGGGCGCGGTCGCGGAATTGCCGGGCGGCGAAGAGCTGGCAGTCGTTCGGATGGATCGCCTGCTCGCCCAGACCGGCGAAACTGCCGAGAACGACCGCCTCGTCGCCTTGCCGAGTGCCGCAGTGGCGTTCCACGGCCTCGCCCAGGGCACTCATTCTCGCCTGGGCGTCAGTGCTGCCCTTGCCCCCGCTCAGCGTGCGCAGGTTCGAGGTGAGAGCTCCCAGGCCGACCGTGGGCAGAGCCAGGTTCTGCCCGGCGAGGTAACAGTGCAGGAAGTCCGGTGCCCGGGTGTCGCGCCGCAGTTCGGCGACGATGCCGGTGACCGGGTCGATGAGATCGGCGTAGGCGGTCAGCATCTCCTCCGCGGAGGCCGCCCGGTGCCCGGTGCCAACCGTGACTGCCTTCGGCCGCGACTTGATCCGCACCGGACGCCGGTTCTCCGCCGCGACCAGACCGGGATCTCCGCAATCGGGGCACTGGGGCCGCCGCTGGACGAGGTGGTGCCGGGCCCGGAGGGTGAGCGTGTCCAGGACGTACACGGCCCGCTGCCCCGGATGACGGTGCCCGGCCAGCCACTTGTGTACTTCGAGCAGAGCGAGCTGGATGGCTGCCAGCCGGCCTGCCGGCAGGGAGGCGCGCGGCACCGTGACCGGGCCGACGAGGCCCAGCGCGTCGCGCAGCGGCAGCTCACCGCGCCGGTGGGCCTGGTACCGCTGAGCCAGGCAGGAGTGACAAGGGCCGCCGTCGATCCCGAAGAACGGCCCGATCCACAGGTCCGGGCCGGTGACGCCGGCCAGCAACCAGGGCCGCCGAGCTGAGCGTTCCCGGGCCTGGATTTCCGCCAGCCGCGGGTCCAGGTAGTCGTCGCAGAGGACAAGGCCGAGGTCGGCCTCCGTGTCCGGGTCGGCGACGGTGAGACCGGACGCGCGACAGTGCAGCCGGATCTCCTCGGGGGCAACGCCGTCGCACACCGTCACAGCCACCGTCGGCGCGCCACCCGCGGCGGGGCCGGGGACCCCTGCGAGATCCCAGTAGGCCCGCTCCGCCGGGCTCTGCCGCGGTGAGCCGGGCAGGGTCCTGCTGAGCAGCCCTGCCCGGTCCAGCCGTACCAGTCCGCGCCGGGCGCGCGCCGCGTCGAGTTCGGGCCCGGCCGCGGTGACGACGTCTTCGACGGTTCGGGTGCCGTCCAGCAGCGGGGCCAGCGTCTCAGCCCCTCCGCCGCGTACCGCGAGCACGTCTCGTGACGACGTGAGGAACACGGCCTGGCCCGGCACCACGTCGACCCTCAGGTGGTGTCCGAAGCCGACGAGCGGTTCTGCGGCGGCCGGCTCCTCAGCGCTCACGCCTCGGTGTACGCGTCACTGAGGCAGATCGTGAACAGCGCGGTCGTCTCGGGCGACGGCCGCTGCAGACTCATGACGGACAGTTCCTCGGCTCCGGCCGGTGCGTGCGCATCCTCGGTACCGGGCCGGTCGTCGGTGAAGAGGGGAGATGCGGGGTGCAGGACGTCCACGATTCCTCCGGAAGGGGGAGACGGCACGAAGACCGCGAGAGGGGGGATGTGACGCGAGTGATTGTTGTACCGCCTGACGGAGCCACGACAGTGCATCGGTCACACGGGCACCATGTGCTTTTCACGGGCAGTCCCATGAGCGGTCCACTGGGCGCCGCGAAGGCCGGGTGCAAGCCTCCTGAGGATGCGAGCTGGTGCACGGCGTCGGCCGAACGGAGAGGAAGTTCCTACGGATGGACATCGGACTGCTCGGACCTCTGCAAGCCCAGACCAACGGGCGCACCTTCGTGCCCTCAGCGGCCAAACCGCGCCAGATACTGGCCCTGCTGGCCCTCCACGCCGGCCGCATGGTGACCGTCTCCACCCTGATGACGGAGCTCTGGAAAGACGCGCCGCCGCCGAGTGCCGCCACCACGGTACAGACGTACGTGCTCCAGATCCGCAAGGGCTTGGACACGGCCCTCGGTGAACCGGGCGCGGCCAAGAGCGTGCTGGTCACCCGCTACGGCGGATACTCACTGGACGTACCCCTGGACCATGTCGACGTGCACGCCTTCGAGCGGCTCGCGGGTGCGGGACGCGCCGCCGCGGAGCAGGGCGAGCCCGAAAACGCATCCCGGATCCTTGCCGAGGCCCTCGGGATGTGGCGTGGCGCGCCGCTCACCGACGTGCGCCCCGGGCCTGTCCTGCGCCGCGAGGTGGTCAGACTCAACGAGATACGGCTTTCCCTCCTGGACGCCCGGATCGAGACCGACCTGGCGCGGGGCAGACATGGCGATCTGCTCGGCGAACTGACGGCCCTGACCACGGCGTACCCGCTCAACGAGAACCTGTGGGCCCACTTCCTGACCGCTCTGCACCGCACCGGGCACCGTTGGCGCGCCCTGGAGGCGTACCGGCACCTGCGGGACATCATGGTGGAGGAACTGGGACTGGAACCCTCCTCCCGGCTCCGCCAGCTGCATCAGGCGATCCTCTGCGACAACGCCCAGGAGCAGCGCACGGCTGCTGCCGGTGGACGGCAGCCCGCGGCGATGCGGTACGGCAAGCCGATAGCCGCCCGCTGAACCTGGGGCTGACGCTTCGTTCGCGAGGCAGGCACGAGCACGCCACGACCACGACGGCACAGGGTGCGCATCATCCGCTCCGTTCCTGAGCACCGCATCCTCCCGGAAGGGTCGCCCATGGCCAGCCGTTACTTCACCTCGGAGTCCGTGACCGAGGGTCACCCCGACAAGATCGCTGACCAGATCAGCGACACCATTCTCGACGCGCTTCTGCGTGAGGACCCGGCCTCCCGGGTCGCCGTCGAGACGCTGATCACCACCGGCCTCGTGCACGTGGCCGGCGAGGTCACGACCAAGACGTACGCGGACATCGCGACGCTGGTCCGCAACAAGATCCTCGAGATCGGTTACGACTCGTCGAGGAAGGGCTTCGACGGCGCCTCCTGTGGCGTCTCGGTCTCGATCGGCGCGCAGTCCCCCGACATCGCCCAGGGTGTGGACACGGCCTACGAGAAGC
>NZ_JBFACN010000049.1:0-34436 GCF_040640875.1 Streptomyces sp. NPDC021562 | reverse complement strand
GTACGTGGATCAGGGCCCGGCACGCCGAGAGCACGCACCTGACGCCGCGCGGCCCGCCCTCCGGGCGGACGACGGGACTTTCGCAACACGCCCTAACCCCCGCCGCCCGCCCCGGAGTTCGGCTGGTACCGGCCGATGGCCACCCGGTCCGGTCACCTCACCGGGTGGTGCCCGCCTCCCGGGCCGCCTGGCCGCAGCGGCCGCGCGCGGGTTGCTCTCAGGAGACCAGGTGCTGCCAGGTGTCGGGGCCGACGATGCCGTCGGCGGTCAGCCCCTGGTCGTTCTGGAAGGCGGTCACGGCACTGCGTGTGGCCGGCCCGAAGTCGCCGTCCACCGCCACCGCGTGGTCGTGAGCGGTCAGTTCGTCCTGCGCCGCCTTGACGGCCGGTCCTGTGTCGCCCTGGCTGACGGTGACGATGAGGGCGTGCCAGGTGTCGGGGCCGACGATGCCGTCGGCGGTGAGCCCCTGGTCGTTCTGGAAGGCGGTCACGGCACTGCGTGTGGCCGGCCCGAAGTCGCCGTCCACCGCCAGGGTGGCGCCGTGGGCGTCGAGCAGGTACTGGATGGCCGTGACGGTGTGGCCGGTGGCGTTCTGCGACACCACGGGCCAACTGCTGCCAGGCGGGGGCGGAGGCGGCGTGTAGGTGCCGTGCGCGAAGGTCCTGAGGTTCGCCAGGGTGCCGTTGAAGACGTCCTGGTCGCCGGGGAAGGTGCCCGCGGCGGCGTTCTGCCAGAGCGTGTAGGTGGTCCAGCCGGCCGGGAGCGGTGTGGCGGAGCCGCTGTAGTCGGCGATCCACAGGGGGTCGTACCGGCCCGGTGTGGCCGAGTCGCCGGTGCAGGTCGACCACCAGTCCCGGGTGGAGTAGACGATCGGGTAGCGGCCGGTCCTGCTGTGGTATTCGGTGCTGAAGGCGGTGATCCAGGAGATCATCGCGCTCTGGCTGAGGCCGTAGCAGGTGGCTCCGTAGGGGTTGTATTCGATGTCGAGGGCGCCGGGGAGCGTCCTGCCGTCGTCGGACCAGCCGCCGCCGTGGGCGACGAAGTAGTCGGCTTGTGTGCTGCCGCCGGAGACGTCCGGCAGGGCGAAGTGGTAGGCGCCGCGGATCAGGCCTGCCGCCGCGGATCCGTTGTACTGCTGGGAGAACTGGCCGCTGGTGTAGTTGACGCCCTCGGTCGCCTTGACGTAGGCGAAGGACGCCCCCTGGGCCGCCACCGAAGGCCAGTCGAGGTTCTCCTGGTACGCGCTGACGTCGAGGCCCTTGAGGGTGTCGGCGGTGTTCGGGACGGCCGCCGCTCGCAGGCCCGGTACGGCTCCGGCCGGTCGGTGGGTGGCCAGCCCGGAGCCCATGTGGTCGACGGCCTCGTGCCAGGGGCCGGCCGGCGCCGTCGCCGCACGCGCCACCCCGTGCGGCAGGCCGGTCAGTCCGGTCAGTACGGCGAGACCGATGGCGGCGGCCGCGAGTCTTCTGTTCATCGAGGTGGTGCTCCGTTCTCGGAGGTTTCAGGGGTCAGGGACGGGCAAGGGGGCCGGGCCGGCGTCGGCACCGCCAGAAAGGCCGGCGCCGACGCGGAGTCGTGCCGCGCCGGCACGGGGGCTGTGTGTGGACATGCCGGCTGGCCGGCAGCCGGCGTGAGGTCAGGGCCGGACCAGCCCGTAGAAGACGGAGCTCGACAGGGAGTAGCTCTTGTCGTAGACGCCGATCTCGCTGGAGTTGCTCGGGTTCGAGGTGTTGCCGGAGATCACGTAGACCGTCGATCCGCTGACACGGTCGACGATTCCGATGTGATAGCGGTTGGTGGCGGTCCCGAAGATGATCATGTCGCCCGGGAGTGCCTCGTGCAGTCGGCTGGTGCCGTACCAGCGGTTGTTGGCGACCGCCCAGTCATAGACGTTCGGCACATACGTCATGAACGGGATGTCCTCGCCGGCGTCGCGCCAGACCCAGGTGGCGAAGGCCGCGCACCAGTCCGCGCAGATGCTGTAGGGCTTCCCGGGCACGCAGTTGCCCGAGTCGGCACGGACGCCCAGTTGGCTCTTGGCCACGCTGACGATCTTGTCGCGCTGCGGGGTGGTCGTGTGGCAGCTCGCGACGACCCGCGTGATGCCCATCGATTTCATGGTGTCCGGCCCGGCGATGCCGTCGGCCGTCAACTGGTGGGCGCTCTGGTAGTCCTTGACCGCACTGGCGGTACCGCTTCCGTAGTCGCCGTCCTGGGTGACTCCGGCCTTGCTCTGGACCGCCTTCACGACGGTTTCCAGTTCGCCGAGCGTCTGCGGGCCGATGATCCCGTCGACGCCCAGGCACCGGTCGCCCTGGAAAGACTCCGTCGCCGCCTGCGTCTGCGGTCCGCTGACGCCGTCGACGGCGCCGGCGTCGTAGGCCAGGCCGTTGAGGTCCGCCTGCCCCAGCTTGATATCGGTCGAATCCGCCGACGCCGCAGTGGGTCCGGCCAGCACGGCGCCGGAGACGAGTAATGCCGCCAGAGCGCCGATCACGGCCCTTCTCGTACGCCGTGGTGCCTGGGATTTCACTGCATTGCTGCTCATGGTCGTACGTTCCCCTTCGGTCGGGTGGTCCGCGCCACGTGGATGCGGCGGTGGCTCATTTGTAAGGCGAGCGGCGTTGTCCGCTGTCGGTCGGTGGACGCCGGACAACAGGCTTCGCACAATGTGCACTTCACGGGAGCAGACAGGAGGCACAAGTGCCGCGGAGCGAAAGGCCGTTGGACGAAGAGGACAGCGAACTGGGCAGGTTCGCCGCGGATCTGCGGAAACTGAGAGAGAAGGCCGGTGCCCCGCCGTACCGGAAGCTCGCCCGGATCGCGCACTACTCCTCCACCACGCTCGCCGACGCGGCGGCCGGACGGAAGTTGCCGAGCCTGCCGGTCACCCTCGCCTACGTTCGTGCCTGCGGCGGCGAGACGGAGCCGTGGGAGCGGCGCTGGCACCGGCTGTCGGCAGAGCTGAACCAGACCGAGGAGTCCACGGACCTCGCGGCCGGGGGCAGCGAGGACTGTCCCTACGTGGGGCTCAGCGCGTTCCAGGCCGACGACGCCGCACGCTTCTTCGGCCGCGAACGGCTCACCGCCGACCTGGAGTCCCGCGTCCGCGGCGACCGGTTCGTGGCCGTGTTCGGCGCCTCCGGGTCCGGTAAGTCGTCCCTCCTGCGAGCCGGCCTGCTCCCGAGGGTGTCCGGCGGCCCGTGGACCACGCTCGTCCTCACCCCCGGCCCGCACCCCTTCGAGGAGTGCGCGGCTCGGCTCAGCGCCCTCACCGGATCGTCCTCGGTCGCCCTCCTCGACGACCTGCGCACCGGCCCGCGCGCTCTGCACCTGACCGTCCTGCGGGCCCTGGCCGAACAGCCGCAGGACGCCGAACTCCTCATCGTGGTGGACCAGTTCGAGGAGGTCTTCACTCTCTGCGCCGACCACGAGGAACGCGCCCGATTCATCGCCGCGCTGCTCACGGCGGCGGGCGCGGCCAACAGCCGGACCCGGGTCGTCCTCGGTGTGCGGGCGGACTTCTACGGCGCCTGCTCGCAGTACCCGGACCTGGTGGACGCCGTGCAGCGCGGCCAGCTGCTCGTCGGCCCGATGACCACCGACGAGCTGCGCAGGGCGGTCAGCCGGCCCGCCGTCGAGGCCGGGTGCACGGTCGAGGGAGCACTGCTCGCCCGCGTGGTGGCCGACGCGACCGGACAGGCCGGCGTCCTCCCTCTGGTCTCCCACGCGATGCGCGAGACCTGGCGCCGCAAGCGCGGCAACACCCTGACCGTCAGCGGATACGAGGCCGCCGGAGGCATCTCGCACGCTCTGGCCAACACGGCCGAGACCGTCTACGCCGGCCTCACCGACGCGCAGCAGCGCCTCGCGCGCAGCGTCTTCCTGCGGCTGGTGTCCCTCAACGACGGCGCCGAGGACTCCAAGCGCCGCTTGGCCAGGGACGAGCTCGATCCCCGTACCGACGCCGTCCTCGACGCACTGGCCCGGGCCAGGCTCGTCACCCTGGACACCGACACCGTGGAGATCACCCACGAGGCTCTCCTGCACGCCTGGCCCCGGCTGCGCGACTGGATCAGGGAGGACCGCGCCGGCCTGCTAGTCCAGCAGCAGCTCACGGACGCCGCCGCGGCGTGGGACAGGGAACAGCGCGACAGCAGCGCGCTGTACCGGGGAGCCAGGCTGACAGCGGCCCGGGAATGGGCCAGGGACCACGCCGACGACGTGCGGCTGAGCGCGAGGGTGCAGGACTTCCTGGCCGCGTCCGCCGGACACCAGGACCGCGGGGTGCGGCGGCGCCGCGCCGCGGTCGTGGCGCTCTGTCTGCTGACCGTGCTCGCGGTGGTCGCCGCCGGGCTGGCCTTACAGCAGCGGTCGGCCGCGACGTCCGAGCGGAACAGCGCGGTCTCCGGCGAAGCACAGGCCCAGGCGGCCCAACTACGCGGCACCGACCAGTCGTTGGCAGCCCGGCTGGACGTCGCCGGCTACCGCATCCGCCCTACCCGCCTGCTCTCCACCGACCTGCTCGGCACCCAGAGCGCCCCGCTGTCCACGTCCCTGACCGGCCACACCGCAACCGTCTTCGCCGTCGCCTTCAGCACACGCGGCCACCTGATGGCCACCGCCGGCGCCGACGACACCGTCCGCTTGTGGCACGTCACCGATGCCACGCGCCCGACACCGCTCGGCCGACCGGTCCCCGCCGGCTGCAAGGGCGTCATGTGGCTGGCCATCAGTCCGGACGGCCGCACCCTGGCCGGCGCCGGCCGCGACGGGACCGTACGCCTGTGGAACATCGCGGACCCGGGGCATCCGACCGCCTGGCCGGCCCCGCTGCGCGGTCACTCCGGCATCGTCTTCTCGGTGTCGTTCGGCCCGGACGGCCGCACCCTGGCCAGCGCGGGCGACGACGGCACGGTACGGCTGTGGAACGTCACCGACCCCGCCCACCTGGCCGAACTGGGTGCCCCCCTGCGCGGCCAGAAGGGGGCCGTCGCCTCGGCGGCCTACAGCCCCGACGGCCGCACCGTGGCCAGTGCCGGCCACGACCACACCATCCAGCTGTGGAACGTGACCGACCCCGCCCACCCCGCCAAGTGGGGCCGAGCGCTGAGGGGCCACACCGACACCGTCTACGCGGTCGCCTTCAGCCCGGACAGCCGGATCATGGCCAGTGTCGGCAACGACTTCACCCTTCGGTTGTGGGACGTCTCCGACCCGGCCCAGCCGGTTCCGCTGGGCAAGGTCGACCAGGCCGGGGCCGACACGATCTACGCGGTGGCCTTCAGCCCCGACGGCAAGGTACTGGCCACCGCCGGCGCCGACCAGACCGTCCGGCTGTGGAACCTCACCGACCCGAACGCCCCGCTCGCCCTCGGCCCGCCCCTCACCGGGCACACCGGATACGTGTACTGGCTCGCTTTCAGTCCGGACGGCCGCACCCTGGCCAGCGTCGGCGGCGACCGGACGGTGCGCCTGTGGGATCTGCCCCGGACGGTGCTGCCCACGCCCAGCTACGAGAACACCGTGGCCTTCAGCCCGGACGGCCGGGTGCTGGCCGCGGGCAGCACCGACGGCGCCGTCCGGTTGTGGAACACCGCCGACCCGCGCCGCCCCACCGCCCTCGGCGGCCCGCTCCTGGGCAACACCAATGCGGTGAACCACCTGGAGTTCAGCCGGAACGGCCGGCTTCTGGCCAGCGCCGGACGTGACGGCACCGTGCGGCTGTGGGACGTCACCGATCCCGCCCGGCCGAACCGGCTCGGCACGCCGCTCGGCCAGGGCACCGACGCCGTCACCACGGCCGTCTTCAGTCCCGACGGCCGGGTTCTCGCCAGCGCCGGGTACGACGACACCGTCCGGTTGTGGGACGTCACCGACCCCGCCCGTCCCCACCGGATCGGCCACCCGATCACCGGGCATACCGCGCCGATACGCACGCTGGCCTTCAGCCCCGACGGCCGTACCCTGGCCAGTGCCGGCGCGGACGACACCACCCGGCTGTGGAACGTCACCGACCCGGCCCACCCCGAGCAGACGGGTCCGCCGCTGAACGCGCACGCCGGCGGCGTGGGATCGGTGGCCTTCAGCCCCGACGGCCACACCCTCGCCACCGCCAACGACGACCACACCGTACGGCTGTGGGACGTCCGCGACCCTCGCCACCCGGCCGCACTCGCCGCACCGCTCACCGGGCACACCGGCTTCGTGCTGTCCGTGGCGTTCAGCCGGGACGGCCGGACCCTTGTCAGCAGCGGCAGTGACGGCACGCTCCGGCTGTGGGACGTGGCCGACCCGGCCGCGCCGGCCGCCTCCGGTGGCGCGATCAGCGGCCACACCGGGCCCATCGACCAGGCGGTGCTGAGCCCCGACGGCCGTACGCTGGCCAGCGCGGGCGACGACCACACCGTCCTGCTGCAGTCCCTGGACACCGGCGAGGCCGTGCGACGGGTCTGCGCCACCACGGCTGGAACCCTCACCCGCCGGGTGTGGGGCGAGTACATCTCCGCACTGCCCTACCGGCAAGTCTGCGACTGACGCGGCGGGGCGAGCGCCCCCGGCAGGACGGAAGCGCATGACGCAAGAGGAAGATGCCTTCTGCGCCATTCGCCGGGGGCAGGCCGTACGCCTGCTTGAAAGTGCGGCAGAACACCGCGTCGCAGCTGAATCCCCAGCGGGAACCGATCCGCCCGACCTCACCCCGGACAGCGAGGGATCGGACAGATCGACCCGGGAGCGCCTCAGCCGCTGTTCCAGGATGTACCGGCCGACGGTCCGGTTGTCCCGGCGGAACAGGTAGTGGAGGGAGCGCACGGAGATGTGGTGCGCCGACGCGACTGTCCGCGGCGACAGGTCGGGATCGGCCAGGTGACGGGTGATGTACGAGGTCAACCGCCCCAGCAGCGCGTCGTGGCGGGACGCCTGCGGAGCCGGTGCGCGCGCGGTCGGCAGGCTCGCCAGGAATTCGGCAGCGGTGAGGGCGACGGCGGCGACGACGGCGACCGTCCATCGGGAGATCGTGCTGTGCATCGCAGCATCCCTGTCTTTCCTTCCGCGGTACGCGGACCACCGCCCCTTTCTGCGAGGACTCAGTACCAGATGCCGACGTTGCAGTTCGACTTGTTCTCCGCCGACTCCGCGTTGTTCCCCACCACCTGTTGACGCTGTTGCACCGGGAGGTCGTCCACTCGCTGATGCCCGTGGAGGTGGTGGGCACGAGTGGCGTCAGGTGGTGAGGCGGGTGGCGGTGCGGTCGCGCAGCAGAAACCACTGCTCGGCCTGGGGGCTCGGCTCGCCGCTGTCCTGCGGGTCACGCAGGAGCGTGCCGTAGGCGGCCTTCCCTGCCGCGCCGCGGTGTCCACCCGTCGCTCCCTGGCTCGGGAACGACCTCGTCATGCCTTTCCAGGCCTTGTCCGCGTTCGGAGTGCTGAGCATCGGTCCTCCCGGGCTCCCTGGGGTCAGGCAGTGAAGTGCACGGCCCCCAGAATAGAACATCTGTTCCCGTGATCGTGCGAACGATCCGTGGAGACCGTGCGGACGCGCTTTCCGACCGCTTCCGGCACCCCGATTTGGGGCGCCGGGCGCCGGGGTGGTTGGCTTGGTACCACCCCGAGAACCCAGCTGCTGGAGGAACGCAATGGCGCAGGTCGAGGCCACCACGGAGCGGATCGTCGCCGCGGACCCGGAGACGGTGTTCGACACCCTCGCCGACTACAGCGGCGCGCGCGCGAACCTCCTGACCGAGCACTACAGCGAGTACGAGGTGCGCGAGGGCGGCGACGGCGAGGGCACCCTCGTCCACTGGAAGCTCCAGGCCACCAGCAAGCGCGTCCGCGACTGCCTCCTGGAGGTCACCGAGCCCACCGACGGCGAGCTGGTCGAGAAGGACCGCAACTCCTCCATGGTCACCACCTGGCGGGTCACCCCCGCCGGCGAGGGGAAGTCCAGGGTCGTCGTCCACACCACCTGGCAGGGCGCCGGCGGCATCGGCGGCTTCTTCGAGAAGACCTTCGCCCCCAAGGGTCTCGGCCGCATCCATGACGCCGTGCTCGACAAGCTCGCCGCCCAGGTCGAGAAGTAACCTCCGGCCGCGCAGGGGGCGTTGGCTGCCCTCACCGGTTCGAGTGGATCTCCGTCCCGGACGGTCCCGTCCCGTAACTCGTCGCGCCTGCCCGTAGTTGTCGCCTGCACGGCGGCAATGGTGCGCAGGCGCGACGAGGGGAGCGGTACGTGGGCGGAACGACGCTGGTGGAGTACGAGGAACCGGCCGCGGCGCCTTCGGCCGCCCCGGCACCCGAACCCGCCCCGGCGCCCGGACTCGGGCCGCGCCGCACCTGGCTGGTGTTCTGCGGGCTGATGCTCGCCCTGCTCCTCGCCGCGCTGGACCAGATGATCGTCGCCACCGCGCTGCCGAAGATCGTCGGTGAACTGCACGGCCTCGACAGGATGTCCTGGGCGATCACCGCCTACCTGCTCACCGCCACCGTCGGCCTGCCCGTCTACGGCAAGCTCGGCGACCTGATCGGCCGCAAGGGCGTCTTCCAGTTCGCGATCCTGGTCTTCGCCGTCGGCTCCGCGCTGGCCGGACGGGCGCAGAGCATGGACCAGATGATCGCCTTCCGCGCCGTACAGGGCGTCGGTGCGGGCGGGTTGATGATCGGCGTGCAGGCGATCATCGCCGACATCGTGCCGCCCCGGCAGCGCGGCCGGTTCATGGGACTGATCGGTGCCGCCTTCGGTCTCGCCTCCGTCGCCGGGCCGCTGCTCGGCGGCTACTTCACCGACCACCTCTCCTGGCGCTGGTGCTTCTACGTCAACGTGCCCTTCGGGCTGGTCACCCTGGCCGTCGTCACCCTCGTGCTGAAGCTGCCGAAACCCCGGCCGCGCGCCCGTTTCGACGTGCTGGGCGCGCTGTCGCTCACCGCCGCCTCCACCTGCCTCGTCCTGCTCACCAGTTGGGGCGGGACCGAGTACGCGTGGGGCTCGGACGTCATCCTCGGGCTGGGGGCCGGCGCGGTGCTCGCCGCCGGGCTGTTCCTGGCCGTCGAGCACCACGCGGTCGAACCCCTCATCCCGCTCCGGCTGTTCCGGGACCCCGTCTTCACCGTGACCGGCCTCGTCGGACTGGTCGTCGGCGTCGCCCTGTTCGGCGCCGCCAGCTACCTGCCGACCTACCTGCAGATGGTCGACGGGGCCTCGGCGACCGGGTCCGGGCTGCTGATGCTGCCCATGATGGGCGGGATCGTCGGGGCCTCGGTCGTCGCCGGACAGCTCATCAGCCACACCGGGCGCTACCGGATCTACCCCGTGCTCGGCGGGGGTCTCTCGGTCGTCGGCATGTGGCTGCTGTCCCGGCTCGACATCGGCACCCCGCGCTGGCAGTACAGCATCTGGATGGCCGTCCTCGGCGCCGGGATCGGCATGGTGATGCCGGTGCTGGTCCTCGCCGTGCAGAACTCCGTGCGCCCCACCGACCTCGGCACCGCCACCAGCGCCAACAACTACTTCCGGCAGATCGGCGGGAGCGTCGGCGCCGCCGTCTTCGGCACCCTCTTCACCGACCGGCTCACCGACGCCCTGCACCGCCGCCTCCCCGTCCACGCCGGCGCCCGGCTGCCCGACCCGGAGGCCCTCACCCCGCAACTCGTCCACGCGCTGCCCCCGGCACTGCGCGACGCCTACGTCCGCGCCTACGCCGACGCCATGCCCCGGATCTTCCTCTACCTGGTACCGGTGCTCGTCCTCGGCCTGATCGTCGCCTGCTTCCTCAAGGAGAAACCGCTGGTGTCGCACCACACCGCCGAAACGGAGTCCGCTCCCGTGACCGCCCCGATCCCGCAGGCCCGCCTCCAGCCCCCGGCCGCGGGGACCCACACCCCGCCGCGCCCGCCGGGCGCCGGCGCGGGAATCCCCGTCTGCGGCACCGTCCAGCACCCCGACGGGACCGTGGTGCCCCGCGCGGCCCTCACCCTCATCGACGCCGTCGGCCGGCAGATCGGCCGCGGCGCCAGCGGCGAGGACGGCCGGTACGCCCTGGCCACGCCCGGCTCCGGGGCGTACGTCCTGATCGCCGCCGCCGGCGGACACCAGCCGCAGGCCGTCACCGTGACCGTCGGCGAGCGGCCCGTCGAACTCGACGTGGTGCTCGGCGGCGCCGGACGCCTCGCGGGCAGCGTGCTCACCGCCGACGGCACACCGGTGCGGGACGCCACCGTCACCCTCACCAACGTGCACGGCGAGGTCGTCGCCAGCGTCCGCAGCGGGCGCGAGGGCGGCTACGTGATCACCGAGCTGGTGGCCGGCGAGTACACCCTCGCCGGCAGCGCCCCCGCCTTCCGCCCGGCCGCCCTCCCGGTCACCGTGCAGGCCTCCCGGGAGACCCGGCAGGACGTCGAACTGGCCGGCGGCGCCGTGCTGAAGGGCACGGTCCGGGCCGGCGGAGGCCGGCCGGTGGAGGACGCGCGGGTGACCCTGCTCGACGCCGCGGGGAACGTCGTGGACACCCTCACCACCGGTGCCGACGGAACCTTCCGGTTCGTCGACCTCTCGTCCGGCGAGTACACCGTCATCGCCGCCGGCTACCCGCCGGTCGCCACGGTCCTCCAGGTCGCGGGCGGCGGCCGTACCGAACGCGACCTCCAACTCGGCCACGAGGACTGACCGCCGACCCGGCCACGGGACCGGCCGCCGACCCGGGCGCGGCGCGGACCTGCGCGCCGGTGTGATCCGGTGAAACCAATTCCAGGAATGCCACACATCGCAACCTGCGGCCACCGTACGGTAGTGGCGGGCGGCACAGATCTTTTGCGGAGCCGTGGGGAGAGAGGGCCTGGGTCATGGACCGTGGCAGCGAGCGGGACGCACCTGCCGGCCTCGGTGCCGGAGACGGCGCGGTGGGCCGCATCCCGCTGGCCGTGGTCGTCGTCGACCGTGCCGGCCGGGTCTCCCACTGGAGCACCGGCGCCCGACGGCTCTTCGGCGCCGCCAGGGAGGAGGCGATCGGCCGCGCCGTCCTCGACCTGCTGCCCGTCTCCGGCGCCCTCCCCGAGGACGACGACGAGATCACCCCGTACGGGGCCTACGCGGCGTACGACGGACTCGGCCCCGACCTGGAGTCGTCCCTCGACGGACGGCTGAACTTCCCGGCGGCGGGCCGCGCCCGCCTCACCGTGCCCACGCGGAGCGAGCCGGCGACACCCGCGCCCGAAGGACGGGGCAGCGACCGCACCGACGTGCTCTGGTGGGCGTACCCGCTGGTCGGCCCCGGGGACGAGCGGCTCCTGGTGCTGGCCGCCGACGCCGAACGGCTGCACAGGGCCGAGCAGGAGGAGGGCGTCGCCGTCGAGCGGATCGCGCCCGGCTTCGCCCTGCACACCGACTTCCCCGGCGCCGAGGAACTGGCCCGCAGGCTGCCCGAGATCCTGCCCAGCATGAGCGTGGACGAAAGCGCCCGGATAGTCGCCCAGGTCCTCGAACTCGGCTACCCCATCCTGGAGTTCAGCCAGAACGACCGGGTGCCGGTCACCCCCGACTGGGGCGTCGCCCGGCGCACCGAGCGCAAGGCCCGCCGAGCGCGCGCCGCGCACGCGGCCGCCCAGGGGCTGCCCGTCCCCGCCGAACTCACCGACGACGTGGCCGAGGACCTGGAGTACGCGGCCGTCCGCGAACGCCTGGAGTTCCTCAACGAGGTGAGCGGGAAGATCGGCACCTCGCTCGACCTGTCCCGCACCATCGTCGAGGTGAGCAGAGCCGTCGTGCCCCGCTTCACCGACGTCGCCGGCACCTACCTGCGGGAACAGGTCGTCGCCGGTGAGGGGTTCCCGGACGGCGTGCCCGACACCACCACCATGTGGCACCGGGTCGCCCTGGAGCACACCGACGAACCCGGCCGCTGGGACGACGTCGTACCGATCGGGGAGGCCATGCCCTTCCCGGCGCACACCCCGTTCTTCCAGTGCATGACCAGCGGCGAACCGGTCCTGGTCCCGCACATCAGCGAGGAGATGGGCCATGCCATCGCCTCCCAGTTCGAGAAGCGCGACATCCGGCCGCTGATCACCGGCCGTTCGATGCTGGTGGTGCCGCTGAAGGCCCGCAACGTCGTGCTCGGCTTCATGATCCTGCTGCGCCACCCGGAGCGCGAGCTGTTCAACGACATGGACCGGGTCACCGGCGCCGAACTCGCCGCCCGCGCGGCCCTCGTGCTCGACAACGCCCGCATGTACACCTTCCAGGAGAGCGTCGCCGAGACCCTCCAGGACAGCATGCTGCCGCACATCCCGCCCCGGATGGCCGGCTGCGACATCGCCACCCGCTATCTGCCCGGCACCCTGCTCGGACGGGTCGGCGGCGACTGGTTCGACTCCGTGAAACTCCCCGGCGCCCGCACCGCGCTGGTCGTCGGCGACGTCATGGGCCACGGCCTCAACTCGGCCGCGATGATGGGCCAGTTGCGCACCGCCGTCCAGACGATGGCGGCGATGGACCTGCCGCCCGCCCAACTCCTGCGCAACCTAGACGACTTGGCACAGCGCCTCGGTGACTCCTACCTGGCCACCTGCCTCTACGCCGTCTACGACCCGATCGAGGGCGAACTGCACCTCGCCAACGCCGGCCACATCCCACCGGTCCTGGTGCGGGCCGCCGACGGCCGCAGCGAACTCCTCGACCTGCCCACCGGTGCGCCCATAGGGGTCGGCGGGGTCGCCTTCGAGTCGCTGCGGGTGCGCGTCGAGCCCGGCGACCGGCTGGTGATGTGCACCGACGGCCTGGTCGAGATGCGCGGCGAGGACATCGGTGTCGGCCTCGCCACGCTCTGCGAGTCCGCCGCCCACCCGGCCGCCTCCATGGACCAGGCCTGCGACACCATCATCCGCGCGCTCAACACCCGAGGCGGCCGCAAGGACGACGTCGCCCTGCTGATGGCCCGGCTCAACGGCATCGCGCCCGAGGACGTCGCCGAGTGGCGGCTCGCCCTCGACCCGGCCGAGGTCGGCCGGGCCCGCGCCGTCGTCCGCGAACAGCTGCACGACTGGGGTCTCGGGCGCCTCGCCGACCCGGCCGAACTCATGGTCAGCGAACTGGTCACCAACGCCGTACGGCACTCCCACAGCCGTCCGGTGCAGCTCCGGCTGATCCGCGGCGAGACCCTGCTGTGCGAGGTGGACGACGACGACCACACCCTGCCCACCCTGCTCAACGCCCGCCCCGACGCCGACGCCGGACGCGGACTGCGGGTGGTCAGCACCCTGGCCCGGGAGTGGGGCACCAGCCGTACGTCCGCCGGGAAGACCGTCTGGTTCGAACTCACCTCGCGGCGCCGCTGACCCAGGGGGCGCAGGTTCGCCGAACGGGTGGTGAAGGAACGCGCCGGGCGCTTGTGGCCGAAACGTGCGCAGGGTAAACCGTACTGGCCCGTCAGTGCTGACGGTCATCTGCGGTTTCACCCTGGGGAGTTGGCCATGAGCGTGACTAGTCGGAACCGGCATGCGTGGGAGGGCTTCTGGCGAGAAGCACCCGACGAACCGGGGGCGGTGTTCTGGGACGCCGACCCGGACGTGACCGCGGCGGTCCACGTCGCCCTCTTCGAACCCCACCTCGTCGACCCGGGTCTGCCCCTGGTCGACCTGGGCTGCGGCAACGGCACCCAGACCCGCTTCCTCGCCCAGCACTTCCCGCGCGTCCTCGGCACCGACATGTCCGAGGCCGCCCTGGAGCACGCCCGGCACGCCGATCCCGCGGGACAGGCCCGCTACCGGCTCCTCGACGCGGCCGACAAGACCGAGGCCCAGGCCCTCCACCTGGAGCTGGGCGACGCCAACGTCTACATGCGGGGCGTCCTGCACCAGTGCGAACCGGACGACCGGCAACCACTGGTCGACACCATCGCCACCCTGGTCGGCAGCCGCGGCCGGGCCTTCCTCGTGGAACTCGCCGAGGCCGCGGGGCCCCTCCTCGGCGGCCTCGCGCAGAGCCCGTCGGGCCCGCCGCCCAAGCTCGCCCCGGTCTTCCGGCACGGCATAGCCCCCGGCGAGGTCGCCGACGACGCGGTCCCCGGCTACCTGCGCAGCGCCGGCCTCACCGTCCTGGCGAGCGGTGAACTTCCGCTGACCACGACTGAGTTCACCCCGGACGGCGAGCTGATCGTGCTGCCGTCCCGGTGGCTGCTCGCGGGCCGGGAGGGCTGAGGGAGCACGCGGGGGCCGGGCGGGGGGTGGGCGGGCGCGCTGCCGCCCGCCTGCTGGCCCGGCCCTCCCGCGACGCGTAACGTGACGGTCCATGAAGATCCTCATCAGCGCCGACATGGAGGGCGCCACCGGGGTGACCTGGCCCGGTGACGTGCTGCCGGGGACACCGCAGTGGGAGCGGTGCCGGTCGTTGTTCACCTCGGACGTGAACGCCGCCGTCCTCGGCTTCTACGACGGCGGCGCCGACGAGGTCCTGATCAACGAGGCCCACTGGAGCATGCGCAACCTGCTCCTGGAGCAGCTCGACGAACGCGCGGAGATGATCACCGGCCGCCACAAGTCCCTGTCCATGGTCGAGGGCGTCCAGCACGGCGACGTCGACGGGATCGCCTTCGTCGGCTACCACACCGGCGCCGGCATGGCGGGCGTCCTCGCCCACACCTACCTCGCCAACTCCATCACCGGGGTCTGGCTCAACGACGTCCGCGCCAGCGAGGGCCTGCTCAACGCCCACGTGGCCGCCGAGTACGGCGTCCCGGTCGTCCTCTTCACCGGCGACGACCTTGCCTGCGAGGACGCCCTCGGCTACGCGCCCGAGGCCCTCAAGGTCGCCGTCAAGGACCACGTGTCCCGGTACGCGGCGGTGTGCCGGACCCCGGCCAGGACGGCCGGGGACATCCGGGCCGCCGCCAAGGAGGCCGCCCGCCTCGCGGTGCGGCACGAGCCCGTGACCGGCGGCCCTTTCACGATCGCCCTGGAGTTCGACGCCGAGCACCTCGCCCTCTCCGCCACCGTCGTCCCCGGCGTCGAGCGGATCGGCGAGCGCAAGGTGGCGTACACCGAAGGAACCATGTACGACGGCATCCGCACCTTCAAGGCGGTCACCACGATCGTCTCGGCCGCGGTGGAGGAGCAGTATGGCTGACCAGCAGGCACTGGACGAGGTCGTCCGGTTCACCTCCGAACTGATCCGGATCGACACCAGCAACCACGGCGGCGGCGACTGCCGGGAGCGCCCCGCCGCCGAGTACGCGGCCGAGCAGCTCTGCGGAGCGGGCCTGGAACCGATCCTCCTGGAGCGCACCGAGGGCCGTACCAACGTCGTCGCCCGGATCGAGGGCACCGACCCGGCCGCGGACGCGCTCCTGGTCCACGGCCACCTCGACGTGGTGCCCGCGCGGGCCGCCGACTGGAGCGTCGACCCCTTCTCCGGGGAGGTCCGCGACGGGGTGGTGTGGGGGCGGGGCGCCGTCGACATGAAGAACATGGACGCGATGATCCTCGCGGTGGTGCGCGCCTGGGCCCGGCAGGGAGTGCGGCCGCGCCGGGACATCGTCGTCGCCTTCACCGCCGACGAGGAGGACAGCGCGGTCGACGGCTCCGGCTTCCTCGCCGACCACCACCCGGAACTGTTCGAGGGCTGCACCGAGGGCGTCGGCGAGTCGGGTGCCTTCACCTTCCACGACGGGACCGGGCGGCAGATCTACCCGGTCGCCGCAGGCGAGCGCGGCACCGGCTGGCTCAGGCTCACCGCGCGCGGCCGGGCCGGACACGGCTCGAAGGTGAACAAGGAGAACGCGGTCACCCGCCTCGCCGCGGCCGTCACCCGCATCGGCGAGCACACCTGGCCGCTCCGGCTCACCCCGACCGTCTCCGCGGCCCTCACCGAACTCGCCGCGCTCTACGGCATCGACAGCGACCTGAGCGACGTCGACCTGCTCCTCGACAAGCTCGGCCCGGCCGCCCGGCTGGTCGAGGCCACCGTCCGCAACAGCACCAACCCGACGATGCTGGACGCCGGTTACAAGCTCAACGTCATCCCCGGCGAGGCCGTCGCCTTCGTCGACGGGCGCTACCTGTTCGGCACCGAGGACGAGTTCCGCGCCACCCTCGACGAGCTCACCGGCCCCGACGTCGACTGGGAGTTCCAGCACCGCGAGGTCGCCCTCCAGGCACCGCTGGACTCACCGACGTACGCCAGGATGCGCGCCGCCGTCGAGGAGTTCGCCCCCGAGGGGCACGTGGTGCCGTACTGCATGTCCGGCGGTACCGACGCCAAGCAGTTCTCCCGGCTCGGCATCGCCGGCTACGGTTTCGCCCCGCTCAGGCTGCCCGAGGGCCTCGACTACCAGGCCCTCTTCCACGGGGTCGACGAACGCGTGCCCGTCGAGGCCCTGCACTTCGGCGTCCAGGTCCTGGACCGCTTCCTGCGCACGGCGTGACCGCGAAGGAGACAGCGTGCAGACGAAGGCGTACGGCTCGTGGACCTCGCCCGTCGACGCGGCCCTCGCGGCGGCGCACGACGGCGCCCCGGAGTGGGTGGGGTACGTCGGCGGCGAACCCTGGTGGACCGAACCCCGGCCCGGGGAGGGCGGCCGCCGCACCCTGGTACGGGGCAGCACCCGGGAGTCCGTGCTGCCCGCGCCGTGGAACGTCCGCAGCCGGGTCATCGAGTACGGCGGACTCCCCTGGGCGGGCACCGTGCCCGCCGGCGGCGGCGCCCCACTGCTGGTCTTCACGCACTTCGACGACCAGCGGCTGTACCGGTTCGAGCCCGGCGCCGAACCCCGCCCGCTGACCCCGCCCGGACCCCGCTGGGCCGAACCGCTGCCGGTGCCGGACCGGGGTGAGGTGTGGTGCGTGCTGGAGGAGTTCACCGGGGACGGCCCCGACGACGTGCGGCGCGTGCTGGCCGCCGTACCGCTGGACGGCTCGGCCGCCGAGGACCGGGCCGCCGTACGCGAACTCACCGGCGAGCGGCACCGGTTCCTGACCGGGCCGCGGCTCTCGCCCGACGGGCGGCGGGCCGCCTGGCTGGCCTGGGACCATCCGCGGATGCCCTGGGACGGCACCGAGCTGCTGGTCGGCGAGGTGGGTGACGACGGTCGCCTGCACTCGGTCACCACCGTCGCGGGTGGACCCGCGGAGGCGGTCGCCCAGGTGGAGTGGTCCGCGGACGGCCGCCTGCTGTACGCGAGCGACCGCGGCGGCTGGTGGAACCTGTACCGGGACGGCACACCCCTGTGCCCGCGCGAGGAGGAGTTCGCCGGGCCGCTGTGGCGGCTCGGCTCCCGCTGGTTCGCGCCCCTGGACGACGGGCTGATCGCCGTCGTCCACGGCCGGGGACCGGCCGCGCTCGGCGTGCTCGACCCGGAGACCGGCGAACTGGTCGACGCCGCCGGACCCTGGACCGAGTTCGCCGCCACCCTCGCCGTGCACGGCACCCGGGTCGTCGCGGTCGGGGCCGGCCCGCGCACCGCGCCCGAGGTCGTCGAACTCGACGCCGCCTCCGGCCGGGCCCGGGTCGTCGGCACCCCGCACCACGACCCGGTCGACCCGGCCTACTACTCCGAGCCGCAGGTCCGCACCTTCACCGGGCCGGGCGGCCGGGAGGTGCACGCCCACGTCCACCCGCCCCGCAACCCCGGCCACACCGCCCCCGCGGGCGAGCTGCCGCCGTACGTCATCTGGGCGCACGGCGGCCCCACCAGCAGGGTGCCGCTCGTCCTCGACCTCGCGATCGCCTACTTCACCTCCCGGGGCATCGGGGTCGCCGAGGTGAACTACGGCGGTTCCACCGGATACGGGCGGGAGTACCGGGAACGGCTGCGTGAGCAGTGGGGCGTGGTGGACGTCGAGGACTGCGCGGCCGTCGCGCTCGCCCTCGCCGAGGAGGGCAGCGCCGACCGCGACCGGCTCGCGATCCGAGGCGGCAGCGCGGGCGGCTGGACCGCCGCCGCCTCCCTGACCGGCACCGACGTCTACGCCTGCGGCACCATCGCCTACCCCGTCCTCGACCTCGTCGGCTGGGGCGCGGGGGAGACCCACGACTTCGAGTCCCGGTACCTGGAATCCCTGATCGGACCGCGGGCCGAGGTGCCCGAGCGCTACGCCGAGCGGTCTCCCACCGAGCGGGCCGACCGGCTCACCGCGCCCTTCCTGCTGCTCCAGGGCCTAGACGACGTGATCTGCCCGCCCGCGCAGTGCGAGCGTCTCCTCGCCCGGCTGGACGGCCGGCCGGTGCCGCACGCCTACCTGACCTTCGCGGGGGAGGGGCACGGCTTCCGGCGCGCCGAGACCCTGATCCGCGCCCTGGAAGCCGAACTCGCCCTCTATGCTCAGGTCTTCGGTTTCGACGTGGCGGGGATCCCCGCACTGGAGCTGGTGAAGTGAGTGAAGTGACCGCAGCAGCCGCACCGACGGCAGCGGCCGAGGCGGCCTCGGTGGGCGAACTGACCAGGCCGCCCCGGCTGTCCGCCGGAGCGCGGGTCGCCGTCGTGGCGCCCAGCGGGCCGATCGTGGAGGAGCGGCTCCAGGCGGGGCTCGACATCCTGCGCGGCTGGGACCTCGACCCGGTGGTGGCACCCCATGTGCTCACCCAGGACGCCGAGTTGGGCTACCTGGCGGGCACGGACGCCGACCGTGCGGCCGACCTCCAGCGGGCCTGGTGCGACCCGTCCGTCTCCGCCGTGCTCTCCGCGCGCGGCGGCTTCGGCGCCCAGCGCGTCGTCGACCTGCTCGACTGGGAGGCGATGCGGGCGGCCGGGCCGAAGGCGTTCGTCGGCTTCAGCGACGCGACCGTCCTGCACGAGGCGTTCGCCACCCGGCTGGGACTCGCCACCCTGTACGGGCCGGTGGCCGCGGGCGCCGACTTCGTCAAGAGCGCCGAGGCCCAGGAACACCTGCGGGCCACCCTGTTCGCCCCGGAGACGGTCCGCACGATCCCCTCCCGGGGCACCGCGCTGGTCCCCGGCCGGGCCCGGGGCGTCACGGTCGGCGGCTGCCTGCGCCTGCTCGCCACCGGCGTCGGCACCCCGGGCACCCACCCCGGCGCGCGCGGCGGACTGCTCCTCCTGGAGGACGTGGGCGAGCAGCCGTACAGCCTCGACCGGAGCCTCACCCAGCTGCTGCGGTCCGGCTGGCTCGACGGAGTCGCCGGGGTCCTGCTCGGCTCCTGGGACCGCTGCGGACCGTACGAGGCGGTCCGGGCCATGCTCGCCGACCGGCTCGGCGGCCTGGGGGTGCCGGTGGCCGAGGAGTTCGGGTTCGGACACTGCGCGGACGCCCTGACCGTCCCGCTGGGAGTGACCGCGGAACTGGACGCCGACGCGGGCACCCTCACCCTGACGGAGCCGGCCCTGCGCTGACGGCCCACCCGGCGGCCTTCGCTCCGCGTAGGGTGACGGGATGCCGCACACCGCTTCCCGCTACCTCGCCGAGGGCCCCCGCGTGGGCATCCGCCACTTCACCTACGAGGACGGCGCCGAGTTCATCTCCCGGGCCCGGGAGAGCAAGGACCTCCACCAGCCGTGGCTGTTCCCGCCCACCACCGACGCCGCCTACGCCGGTTACGCGGGTCGGCTGATCGAGGACCGCAGCAAGGCCGGGTTCCTGGTGTGCGAGAAGGACGCCGACGGCGCGATCGCCGGGTTCATCAACATCAACAACATCGTAAAGGGCGGCTTCCAGTGCGGTGCGCTCGGCTACGGCGTGTTCGCGCACGCCGCCGGGCGCGGCCTGATGCGGGAGGCCATGGGGCTGGTCGTCGATCACGCCTTCGGGCCGATGCGGCTGCACCGCCTCGAGATCAACGTCCAGCCGGGCAACGCCGCGTCCATCGCGCTCGCCCGCGGTGCCGGCTTCCGCCTGGAGGGCTTCTCGCCGAACATGATCTACATCGACGGCGCCTGGCGGGACCACGAGCGGTGGGCGATCACGGCGGAGATGCGCGCGCACGGCTGACGGCCTTTGCGCAATCCTGACCGGTAGCTCCCCTGGCCACCTCACCCGCGGCCGGGTTCCATGGTGATCGTGACCAGGATCCGACGTGAGGTACTGACCCTGCCCGCGGCGGAGTTGGGCCCGGACAACCCGCTGCCCCCGCTCCGCCCCCTGAGGCAGCCCGGCCGGGGACAGCCGCTCAGCCTGCTCCCGGTGCGGATCCGCGACGGCTACGGCAGGACCCGCGAGCCCCGTGACCTGGACGCCCTCGTGATCGAGAACGACCGGCTGCGGGCCACCGTCCTGCCCGGCCTCGGCGGCCGGGTCGCCTCGCTCGTCCACCTTCCCACCGGGCGCGAACTCCTCTACCGCAACCCGGTGTTCCAGCCCGCCAACCGCGCACTCAACGGCGCCTGGTACGCCGGCGGCATCGAGTGGAACATCGGCGCCACCGGTCGCACCACCCTGTCCTGCGCCCCGTTGCACGCGGCCCGCGTCCCCGCCCCCGACGGCGGGGAGCTGCTGCGCCTGTGGGAGTGGGAGCGGCTGGGCGACCTGCCCTTCCAGGTCGACGTGTGGCTGCCGGACGGCTCGGACTTCCTGTACGCCGGGGTCCGCGTCCGCAACCCGCACGGACACCCCGTGCCGTTCTCCTGGTGGTCGAACACGGCCGTACCCGAGGACCGCCGGATCGCGGCACCGGCGGCCCACGCCTGGGAGTCCGGGCCCGGACGCCGGCCGCACCGGGTGCCCGCCCCCGCGTACGACGTCATGCCCCCGTACGTCACCGACTGGTGCTACGACGTCCCGGACGGGCGGCGCCGCTGGATCGCCGCGCTCGACGCGGACGGACATGGGCTGGTGCAGACCTCCACCGACGAACTGCCCGGCCGCAGGCAGTTCGTGTGGGGCTCGGGGCCCGGCGGCCGGCGCTGGCAGGCGTGGCTCGGCGCGTCCGGCCCCGGCGGCTACCGCGAGGTCCAGGCCGGCGTCGCCCGCACCGGACGGGAGCACGTCCGGCTCGACGCGGAGAGCGAGGTGTCCTGGCTGGAGGCCTACGGGCCGCTGACGGCACGCCCCGAGGAGGCGGGGGAGGCCCTGGAGTCCGTCCTGCCGCGCGCCGCACTCGACGCCGCCCGGGCCGCCTGGCAGCCGTACGCCGACGCCGAACCCGGCGAGGTCCTCGCCACCGGCTCCGGCTGGGGCGCCCTCGAAGTGCTGCGCGCGGACCGCAAGTTGCCCGGCACGCCGTTCGCCGAGTCCACCCTGGGCGAGGAACAGGCGCCCTGGCTGGCGCTGTTGCGCACCGGCACCCTGCCCGAACCCCGCCGGGTACGGCCCCCGGGACCCACCCTGGTCGCGCCGCACTGGCGGGACATGCTGGAGACGGCACCCGCCACCCCGGGCACCGAGTACCACCTCGGCGTCGCCCAGTGGCACGCCGGGGACCACGCCCAGGCCGTCCGCAGCTGGGAGCGCGCCCTGCGACTCGCCCCGTCACTGTGGCCGTCGCTGCGCTGTCTCGCCGTCGCCGACCAGGAGTACGGGCACCACGAGCGGGCCGCCGAGCGGTACGCCGACGCCTTCGACGACCTGTGCCGGGAACGCCGTGACGACGGCGAGACCTGGACGGCGGCCTGTGCGGCGCTCGGCCGCGAGGCCCTGGAAGCGCTGCTGCGGGTACGACGGGTCGCGGACGCCCGCGCCGTGTGGGAGGCACTGCTGCCCGCGACCCGGGAGCGCGGCCGGTTCCGGCTCCTGGAGGCGGAGCTGCTGCTGGCGGAGGGACGACAGGAGGCCGCCCGGGCCGTGTTCGAGGGCGGCTTCGAGGTCGCCGATCTCCGGGAGGGGGCGGACGCCGTCGGCCGGCTGTGGGCGCGGCTCACCGAGGAGCCGCTGCCCGGCCGGTACGACTTCCGGTCGCGGCCGCCCGGTCCCTGATCAGGCCTGGTGCTGGTCCACGTACTCGAAGATCGAGCCGTCCGGGTGCATCACCAGCAGGTTGCGGCCGACCGGCGTCGGCACCGGCCCCGCGATGATCTGCGCCCCGAGGCCGCTGAGCAGCCGGTGCGCCTCCGCCACGTCCTTCACCGCGATGGTCGCCGCCACCTTGCGCAGCACCTCCAGCTCCGCCTCCGGGCCGCTCATCAGAAGGAACGAGCCGACGGCGGCGACCTGGACGCCGCCGCGTTCGAAACGGCTGGCTCTGCCGCCGGAGAGACGTTCGTAGAAGGGGATCGCGGTCTCGAGGTCGTCGACGCAGATGCGCAGGGAGGCGCCCAGAATCTCCATGCCACGAGCCTAGTTGGCGCGGCGCGGGCCGGGGCGGTCTCCGGTGGTCTCCTGTTATGCCGATTCGGCCCCGGGTACCCGCACGGCATGGAGCACATCGAGCATCTGGAGCATCTGGACAAGGAGCTCGTCGACGAACTGGCGCAGGTCGCCCGCGAGACCGTACGTGACGAACTGCGCGAGCAGGGCCGCAAGCGGCGGCGCACGGCGGCCCTGTACGCCGCTTCGGGAGCGGCCGCCCTGTACGCGGGGGCCGCGGTCGCGCTGGCCGTGGGGCTGGCGCTGGCGCTCGTGCTGCCCGGGTGGGCCGCGGCGCTGATCACCGCGGTGCTCCTCGGCGCGGCCGCCTGCCTGCTGCGGGAGGCGGGCCGGCCGAAGCGGCCGCACGCCTCGCACGCGGCGGCCGGAGGCACGGCCCCCGCCGGGCCGCCGGACGGACTCGGCGTCCCGTACCCGCCGATGCCGCCCACTCCGCCCGCCGTCCCCGCCCCGAACACCCCGGACGCCAGCACCCCGAGCACGCCGCGGCACCGGGCCTGAACCGGCCCGCCCCAGGTGGCACCGCGTGAGCCGCACCGCGACGCGTCCCGGCCGGGACGCGCTCGGCGGGCGGCGTTCGGCGTGCCCGCCTACGGTTACGTGGGAGGCGCCCGCCGCACCTTCGCGGGCGCACCGTGACCGGCGGACTCCGGAGCGTGGCGACCGACCCCGGGTGCGCGCCGCGCAACCGTGACACTTCCCGGAAGGAGCCTCATGAACACCGCCGAACTCGTAGAACTCGCACAGCAGTTGCGGGTGGACAGCGTGCGGGCGTCCGCCGCCGCCGAGTCCGGGCATCCGACCTCGTCGATGTCCGCCGCCGACGTGATGGCGGTCCTGCTCGCCCACCATCTGCGCTACGACTTCGACCAGCCCGGCCACCCCGGCAACGACCGCTTCATCCTCTCCAAGGGCCACGCCTCGCCCCTGCTCTACGCCGCGTACAAGGCGGCCGGCGCCATCGACGACGCCGAACTGCTCACCTTCCGCAAGCTCGGCAGCCACCTGGAGGGGCACCCCACCCCGCGCCGGCTGCCGTGGGTCGAGACCGCCACCGGTTCCCTCGGCCAGGGTCTGCCGGTGGGTGTCGGCATCGCCCTGTCCGGGAAGCGGCTGGAGCACGGCCACTACCGCGTCTGGGTGCTGTGCGGGGACAGCGAGCTGGCGGAGGGCTCCGTGTGGGAGGCCGCCGAGCACGCCGGGTACGAGCACCTCGACAACCTCACCCTGATCGTGGACGTCAACCGGCTCGGCCAGCGCGGCCCCACCCGGCACGGCCACGACCTAGACGCCTACGCCCGCCGCTTCCAGGCCTTCGGCTGGCACACCGTGGAGGTCGACGGCCACGACGTGGACGCCGTCGACCGTGCCTGCGGCGAGGCCGCGTCCACCGCCGGACAGCCCACCGCCATCCTCGCCCGCACCCGCAAGGGCCGGGGCGTCAAGGCCGTGGAGGACCGCGAGGGCATGCACGGCAAGCCGGTGCCCGACGCCGAGGAGGCCATCGCCGAACTCGGCGGCGTCCGCGACCTCAGGGTCCACGTGCAGGAGCCGGCCGCGGCCCGGGCGCCGCACTCCGTGCCCACCGGCCCGCTCGAACTCCCGCGCTACGACCAGGGGGACGAGGTCGCCACCCGCGACGCCTTCGGCAAGGCGCTGGTCGCGCTCGGCACCGCGCGCGCCGACGTCGTCGCCCTGGACGGCGAGGTCGGCGACTCCACCCGCACCGAACTGTTCGGCAAGGAACACCCCGACCGGTACTTCGAGTTCTACATCGCCGAGCAGCAACTGGTCGCGGGCGCCGTCGGCATGGCGGCGCGCGGCTGGGTGCCGTACGCCTCGACCTTCGCGGCCTTCCTCACCCGCGCCCACGACTTCGTGCGGATGGCCTCGATCAGCGGCAGCGGCATCAACCTGGTCGGCTCGCACGCGGGCGCGGCGATCGGGCAGGACGGCCCCTCGCAGATGGGCCTGGAGGACCTGGCGATGTTCCGCTCGGTCTACGGCTCGACCGTCCTCTACCCGTGCGACGCCAACCAGACCGCCAAGCTGGTCGCCACCATGGCCGACCTCGACGGCATCCGCTACCTGCGCACCTCGCGCGGCGCGAGCCCGGTGATCTACGGCCCGGACGAGGACTTCCCGGTCGGCGGCAGCAAGGTGCTGCGCTCCTCCGACGAGGACCGGCTGACGGTGGTCGCCGCCGGCGTCACCCTGCACGAGGCGCTCAAGGCCGCCGACGCGCTCGCCGAGGACGGCATCCGGGTCCGCGTGGTCGACCTGTACTCGGTCAAGCCCGTCGACCGGGAGACCCTGCACCGGGCCGCCGAGGAGACCGGTTGCCTGCTCACCGTCGAGGACCACCACGAGGAGGGCGGCCTCGGTGACGCGGTCGCGGAGGCCTTCACGGACGGCAGGCCCGTACCGCGCCTGGTCAGGCTCGCCGTACGGACCATGCCGGGGTCGGCCGCCCCCGACCAGCAGCTGCACGCCGCCGGCATCGACGCCGAGGCGATCGCGGCGGCCGGCCGGCTGCTGGTCGAGGAGGCGGTCGTGCGGTGACCGACGGCGCCACGCGGCCGGTACGGGCCGGCCGCCGCACGGTGCGACTGCACCGGCCGGACAAGGTCCTCTTCCCCGGCGGCGGGGAAGAGGGCGGCGGCGGGGCGAAGGAGTACACCAAGGCCGACCTCGTCGACCACTACCGCTCCGTCGCGCCCTTCCTGCTGCCCCAGCTGCGCGGCCGCCCGCTGATGCTGGAGCGCTACCCGGACGGCCTGGACGGCCCCCGGTTCATGCAGAAGAACACCCCGGACCACTACCCGGACTGGATCGAGCGGGCCACGGTCGCCAAGGAGGGCGGCACCGTGACCCATGTGGTCTGCGACGACACCGCCACCCTCGTGTACCTCGCCGACCAGGCCTGCGTCACCCTGCACCGCTGGCTCTCCCGCGCCGCCCGGCCCGACCGCCCCGACCGGCTGGTCCTCGACCTGGACCCGCCCGGCGACGACTTCGCCGCGGTCCGCCAGGCCGCCGGCTGGGCCGGTGACCTGCTGGACCGGCTCGGGCTGCCGTCGGCGCCCATGACGACCGGCTCCCGCGGCGTCCACCTCGTGGTGCCGCTGAACGGCGGGCACCCCTTCGACGAGGTCCGCGCGTTCGCCCACGACCTCGCCGAGCTGCTCGCCGCCGAGCACCCCGACCGGCTCACCACCGCCGTCCGCAAGGCCGACCGGGGCGACCGGCTCTTCCTGGACATGGGGCGCAACGCCTACGCGCAGACCGCGGTGGCCCCCTACACGGTGCGGGCCAGGCCCGGCGCCCCCGTCGCCGTACCCGTCAGCTGGGACCAGCTCGCCGACCCCGCCGTGAACGCCCGCCGCTGGACGCTCGCCGACGCCGCCGACCAGGCTCGAAGCAGACCCTGGGCGGGGCTGTCCGGCCGGGGCCGGGCGCTCGGTCCGGCCCGCCGCAAGCTGGAGGCGCTACGCAAGGAAGCCGTCCGGCCGCGCACCGTGTCCGACCGGATGTGAAGGTTTGAGCGGGGTACCTCCGGCCACTCGAACGAAGAGGTGGCCATGACGAACACACACGACACGTCTCAGACACACGATTCACGACAGGAACGCAATCGCGACAACGAACCCGACGCGACCGCGAAGGGCCGGCCCAAGCCCATGGAGGTCCTGCGCCAGGCACGCACCCAGCTCGCCGAACTCACCGGCATGGCCGCCGAGTCGGTGTCCTCCTTCGAGCAGACGGAGGACGGCTGGGCGGTGGAGATCGAGGTGCTCGAACTCGCCAGGGTGCCGGACACGATGAGCCTGATGGCGAGCTACCAGGTCGAACTCGACCCGCAGGGGCAGCTCACCGGATACCGGCGGGTCCGCCGTTACGAGCGCGGACGCGCCGACGGCGCACACAGGTCCGGCGGTCGCTAGACCGCCCGCCCGCGGAGGGTTCCCACGACAAGGAGGTCGGACAGGCATGACCGTAGTACCCGCACAACAGACCGGCGGAGGCGGCTCCAGCGGCCTCTACGACGTGCTCGAACTGGTCCTCGACCGAGGACTGGTCATCGACGCGTTCGTGCGGGTCTCTCTCGTCGGCATCGAGATCCTGAAGATCGACGTACGTGTCGTCGTCGCCAGCGTCGACACCTACCTGCGCTTCGCCGAGGCCTGCAACCGGCTCGACCTGGAGTCGGGTCCCAACAAGAGCCCGGGTCTGCCCGAGATCGTCGGTGAGGTCACCGAGTCCGGTGCCCGCGGCAAGTCCAAGGGCGCGCTGTCCGGCGCCGCCCAGACCATCTCCGACGCCTTCCAGCAGGCCCGTGACGAGCACTCGGGCGAGACCGAGTCCCGGCCGCGTGCACGCAAGTCGACCACGTCCCGCCGCAAGGAGAGGGAGGAGCAGGAGTGAGTACGTACGTCTACGGCATCGCGGCCGCCGGGCACCCCTCCCTGCCCGAGGGCATGGACGGCGTGGGCGACCCGCCCCGCCCGGTGCGGATCCTCACCGTGGGCGAGCTGGCCGCGGTGGTCAGCGAGGCCCCCGAGGGGCTGCGGCCCAAACGGCGGGACCTCCTCGCCCACCAGAACGTCCTGGCGGAGGCGGGGGGCGGCGGCTGCGTCCTGCCGATGCGGTTCGGCAGCGTCGCCCCGGACGACGAGACCGTCGCGGGCGTGCTCGCCGAACGCGCCGATCACTATCTGGAACGGCTGCGCACCCTCGACGGCAGGGTCGAGTACAACATCAAGGCCAGCCACATCGAGGACGCCGTGCTGCACCGCGTGATGTCCGAGAACGCGGAGCTCCGGGCCCTCGCGGAGTCCAACCGGAAGTCCGGCGGAGGCAGCTACGAGAGCCGGCTGCAGCTCGGCGAGATGGTGGCGGCAGCCGTCCAGGCCCGGGAGGCCGAGGACGCGGAGGAGGTGCGGCAGGCACTGGAGCCGGAGGCCGCGGCCGTGAGTGTGGGCCCCGAGTCGACCGGCTGGCTCGCCAATCTGTCGTTCCTGGTGGACCGGGCCGAGGCCGAGAAGTTCCTCGCCCAGGTCGAGCAGTTGCGCAAGAGCCATCCGCACCTCGACGTGCGGATCAACGGCCCGCTGCCGCCGTACAGCTTTGTCGAACCCGGGCCCTCCGAGCCCGCGGGCACCACCGTCGGCGGTGCGGAGGGCGGTCAGGAGTAAGGCCATGGGACTGATCAAGGAGCTGCTGCTACTGCCGTTCGCGCCGGTGCGCGGCAGCGCCTGGGTCGTCGAGCAGGTCGTGCACGAGGCGGAGCGGATCTACTACGACCCCGCCACCGTCCGGGCCGAGCTGGCCCGTCTGGAAGAGCGGCTGGAAGCCGGTGAGATCGACGAGGAGGAGTTCGACCGGGCCGAGGACGAACTCCTCGACCGGCTGGAGACCGCCCTGCGCAACGACGCGGGGCACGGCAATGGGACACGTATATGAATCGCATGGGACTGGGCCTCGCGATCGGGGCCGGATATCTCCTGGGCCGGACGAAGAAGCTCAAAATGGCCGTCGCCGTGGGCTCGATAGTGGCGGGCAAGCGGCTGAACCTGGGTCCGAAGGCACTGCTGGACCTCGCCAACCAGCAACTGCGTGACAACCCGCAGTTCAAGGAGATCGGCGACCAGTTGCGCCAGGACCTGCGCGGGGTCGGCAAGGCCGCCTCCGGCGCCATGGTCGAACGCCAGCTGGGTGCCCTCGCCGACCGGCTGCACGGCCGTACCGCCGAGGTGCGCGACCAGCTGGCCGGCGTCGTACCGGACTCCGGTGACCTCGGTCGCGGTGGCGGCCGGGACGACGAGGACGACGAGGACGCGGAACGCGCCGACAACGGGGCGGACAACGAGGCGGAGGAGGCCGAGGAGCGGGACGACGAGGAGCGGGACGAGGGCGGTCCGGACGAGGACGAGGCGGACGGGCCGGACGCCGGGCGGACGGCGAAGAAGGCCGCCGCCAAGAAGGCGCCGGCCAAGAAGGCGCCCGCGAAGAAGGCCCCGGCGAAGAAGGCCGCCGCGAAGAAGGCGCCGGCCAAGAAGGCCGCACCGGCCCGGGCCGCCGCCAAGAAGACGGCCGGCCGGGCCCGGCCGAAGGGAGGCGGTGACCGGTGAACACCGGACCGATCGGCAACGTGGCCCGCTCCGAGGCCGCCGACCGCCTGAAGGCGGAAGTTCAGGAATACCTCGCGGCCCAGGCCCAGCGCCTGCTGGTGGGCGCGGGGACCAAGCTCGGCGAGGCGACGGGCAAGCTCAACGACATCGCCGAGGGCAACAGCCCCGGATTCGGCAAGCTCGCCCTCGACGCCGGCCGCAAGGTCGCCGAGGGCAAGGGCCCGGTGCGCTCCGCGGTGGAGCTGGGCCTCTCCCACGCCAAGGACACCGTCATGGACAAGGTGAAGAACCTGGGGGGCGGCAAGGGCAAGGGGAAGGGCAAGGGCTCGGGGCAGAAGCCGACGGTCATCATCGAGTCCGTCGACGTCGGCGTCCCGGTGCGCACGGCCTACGACCAGTGGACCCGCTACCAGGACTTCAGCACCTTCGCCAAGGGTGTCAAGAGCGCCGGCCGGGCCGACGACACGACGTCGGACTGGCAGGCCAAGATCTGGTGGTCCAGCCGCAGCTGGAAGGGAAAGACGCTGGAGCAGGTCCCCGACTACCGCATCCAGTGGTCGTCGGAGGGCGCCAAGGGCACCCACAAGGGCGTCGTGACCTTCCACCGGCTCGACGACAACCTGACCCGCGTGCTGCTGGTGATCGAGTACTACCCCAGCGGCTTCTTCGAGAAGACCGCCAACATCTGGCGCGCCTCCGGCCGCCGTACCCGGCTCGACCTCAAGCACTACGCCCGCCACATCTCCATGAAGGGCGAGGTCGACGACGGCTGGCGCGGCGAGATCCGCGACGGCGAGGTGGTCGTCAGCCACGAGGACGCCCTGGCCGAGGAGGAGAACGCCGAGGACCAGGACGAGGGGCAGGAAGAGGAGCCCGAGGAGGGCGAGGAGCCGTACGACGAGGCGGACGAGGGCTCCGAGGAGGACGATGAGGAGGAGGCCGAGGGGTCCGAGGGGTCCGAGGAGCCCGAGGAGTACGAGGCCGACGAGTCCGAGGGACCCGAGGAGTACGAGGACGAGGACTACGAGGAGGACGAGGAGGAGGAACCCGAGGAGGAGCCTGAGGACGAGGACGAGTACGCCGAGTCCGGGAGCCGTCGATGACGATGGCGGGCCGGCTGCCCGAGTCCTACGGCCGGGACGGCGGCGGTGGCGCGAACCTCGCCGACATCCTGGAACGCGTCCTGGACAAGGGCATCGTCATCGCCGGCGACATCAGGATCAACCTGCTCGACATAGAACTGCTCACCATCAAACTCCGCCTGGTCGTCGCCTCCGTCGACCGGGCGAAGGAGATGGGAATCGACTGGTGGGAGCGCGACCCGGAGCTGTCGACGCGCGCCCGGGGCGACCAGCTCACCAGGGAGAACCACGAGCTGCGGGAGCGGCTCGCGGCCCTGGAGGCGCTGGAGGCCGGACGTGGGCAGCGCCAGAGGGAGGACGGATGACCGCACAGGGCGGACTCCGCTATGTCTACGCCGTCTGCCGCCCTTTCGAGGCGGCCCTTCAGGCCCAGCTGACCGGCGTGGGCGGGACCCCGCCGGGGCTGCTCAGGCACCGCGGCCTGGTGGCCGTCGTCAGCACGGTCCCGGAGCGGGACTTCGCCGAGGGGCCGCTGCGCGCGCATCTGGAGGACCTGGACTGGCTGGCCGCGACCGCCCGCGCCCACCAGGGCGTGATCGACGCGCTCACCACGGTCACCACCCCGCTGCCGCTGCGGCTGGCCACGGTGTTCCGCGACGACAGCGGCGTACGGACCATGATGGAGGCCCGCGAGGCCGACTTCCTGGACGCCCTCGACCGGCTCGAAGGGCGGGTGGAGTGGGGTGTGAAGCTGTACGCCGAGCCCGCCGAGCCGGAGCGGGCGTCCGAGCCCGCCGGACGGCCCACCAGCGGACGTGACTACCTGCGGCAGCGACGCTCGCGCACCCGCGAACACGAGGAGAAGTGGCGGGCCGCCGAGGAGTTCGCGCACCGGCTGCACGAGCTGCTGTCGAGCGCGGCCGAGGATTCCCGGCTGCACCCCCCGCAGAACGCCTCGCTGTCCGGCGCCTCCGGGCAGAACCTGCTCAACGCGGCCTACCTGGTGCGGCGCGCGGATTCCGAGGAATTCGTGGAACTGGTCGACCGTACGAAGGACGAGGCGCCGGGAATGCGGGTGGAACTCACCGGCCCCTGGGCGGCCTACTCCTTCACCGAGCCCGTGTCGCGCCCGCAGGAGCAGAAGCAGGAGCAGGGGGAGGCGCGGTGACCGTCGTGGAGCGCCGTGAGGTCGCCCTGGTGGACCTGCTGGACCGGCTGCTGGCCGGCGGGGTCGTCATCACCGGCGACATCACGCTGCGCATCGCGGACGTCGACCTCGTCCGCATCGACCTGAACGCGCTGATCAGCTCGGTCAACGCCCAAGTGCCCGCACCCTGGGGGGAGCCGACGTGAGCGAGCACCGCAACCGGATGGACCTCGACCCGGACACGGTGGAGCGCGACCTGGTGAAGCTCGTCCTGACCGTCGTGGAGTTGCTGCGCCAGCTGATGGAACGGCAGGCGCTGCGCCGCTTCGACACGGGCGACCTCACCGAGGAGCAGGAGGAACGCATCGGGCTCACCCTGATGCTGCTGGAGGACCGCATGGCCGAGCTGCGGGACCGCTACGGACTGCGGCCCGAGGACCTCAACCTGGACCTCGGGCCGCTGGGACCGCTGTTGCCGCGCCAGTGACCCGGCCGTGGCGCCGGGACCGGGCTCACTTACGGCAGAGGATCTCTCCGTGCAGGACGGCGAACCAGCCGTCCTCCTGCTCCGCCCAGTGACGCCAGGCCGCCGAGACGGCCCGCAGATCCTCCGGGCCGGCGTGCCCGCCCTCGGTGGCCCGCTCGGCGTAGGACGAGGCGACGGTGCGGTCCGCCCACAGCCCGCCCCACCACTGCCGTTCCTCGGCGGTGCTGTACGTCCAGGTGCCCGAGGTGGCCGTGATGTCGGTGAGCCCCGCGGCCAGGGCCCAGGACTTCAGCCGCCGCCCGGCGTCCGGCTCACCCCCGTTGGCCCGGGCCACCCGCCGGTACAGCGCCAGCCAGTCCGCCAGCCCCGGCACCGCCGGGTACCAGGTCATCGCCGCGTAGTCCGCGTCGCGTACGGCGATGAAGCCGCCCGGTTTCGTGACCCGGCGCATCTCGCGCAGCGCCTGCACCGGGTCGCCCACGTGCTGGAGCACCTGGTGGGCGTGGACCACGCAGAACGTGTCGTCCGGGTAGTCCAGCGCGTGGACGTCGGCGACCGCGAAGTCCACGTTCGCCAGCCCCCGGCCGGCGGCGGTCGCCCGGGCCTCCTCCAGGACGTCCGGTGCCCGGTCCACGCCGGTGACCCGGCCCTCGGGGACCAGGGCCGCCAGGTCGGCGGTGATGGTCCCCGGGCCGCAGCCGATGTCCAGGATCCGCATGTGCGGCTTCAGCGCACCGAGCAGGTAGGCCGCCGAGTTGGCGGCGGTGCGCCAGGTGTGGGAACGCAGCACCGACTCGTGGTGCCCGTGCGTGTAGACGGCGGTCTCCTGTGGCTTCGACATGGCCCAACCCCTTCGCGTCGCACCGGCGGACGGGGCCGGACGACCCCGTCCCGCGGTGACCGCAACGCTACGCCCGCCACCCGAATGATGAGACCGGCGTTTTGCCATATGGACTGACGGCGCGTCAGTAACGGTCGGGTCAGGGCAGCGGCCGGTACACGGTCAGCGCCTCCGGCAGCTTGTCGACGGTCATCGCGCCGGTCACGTCGACGACCTCGCCGTCGAAGGCGAGCGGGGTGCCGGCCGCGATGCCCGTCAGGCTGAGCCGGCTCACCCGGACCTCGGCGTGCGCGGGGGAGCGGGTGAGCGGGCCCGCGAGCGCGGCGGACAGCAGCCGCAGCGCGGGATGCCGGCCGCCGTGCACCACCCGTACGTCGAGCTGCCCGTCCGCCAGGTCGGTACGGCGACCCGGCGCCAGGCCCATCCGGCGGTAGTGGCAGTTGCCCACGAACAGCAGCCACAACGGGTGCGTCTCACCGCCCAGTTCGACCTTCAGCGGATGCCCGTCGGTGCGCAGCACGCGCACCGCGGCCAGCACCTCGGCGGGCCAGCTGCCGATCCGGCCCGCCCACCGCTCCCGCTCCCGGACCAGCTCCGGATAGACGCCGAGGCTCAGCGTGTTCAGGAAGATGCCCTGCCGGTCGCCGGAGCTGAAACGGCCGACGTCCACCCGGACCGCCGCGCCCTCGCGCACCGCCCGGGCGAGCCCCCGGCCGTCCTCAACGCTCAGGTCGTAGGCGAAGTGGTTGAGGGTGCCGCCGGGCAGTACCGCGAGCGGCAGTCCATGGCGCAGGGCGGTGGCGGCGGCCGCGTTCACCGTGCCGTCGCCCCCGCACACCCCGAGCGCCTGGGCCCGCAGCGCCGCCTTCTCCAACTCGGCCTTCACCTCGTCGGGCTCGCACTCCACCAGCTCCGCCCCGGGCAGCTCGTCGTGCAGCGCCCGCACCCGGTCGGAACTGCCCGACGCGCGGTTGGCGACCACCACGAGACCCTCCCCGTCGGGCAGCGCCGGGGCCTTCGCGCGCGGCCGGGGCGGCGGACCGGTCTGCGCCCGGGTCGGCACCAGGGCGCGTACGGCGAACGCGGCACCGGCGCCGAGCGCCGCGCCCGCCAGCACGTCGCTCGGGAAGTGCACGCCCGTGTACACCCGCGACATGGCGACGGAGAACGCCACCGGCGCCACCACCGCACCCCATCCCGGGGACTCCAGGGCGACACCGGTCGCGAAGGCCGCCGCCGATGCGGCATGCCCGGACGGGAACGAGGTCGTGATCGGCTGCCGCTTCAGCTGCCGGGCCACCGGGACCGGGTCGAGGTGCGGCCGCGGGCGGCGGACCGAGCGCTTGCCGAGGGTGTTGATGGTGAGCGAGGCCAGGGCCAGCGAGGCCAGGCCGCGGGCGGCGGCCCGGCGCGCCCGGGGAGTGCGGGACGCGGCCACCGCGGCGGCCGTCGCGAACCACAGCACCCCGTGGTTCGCGCTGCGGCTCAGCCGGGGGAGCACCGGCTCGGCGAACGGCCAGTTCCGCTCGGCGGCCACCTCGAACAGCCGGGAGTCGAGGCGCAGCAGCCGGTCGCGCAGGGCGTGCCGGCCGGGTTTCGGGAGGGTCAGGTCGACATCTGGGCTCATGCCGGTCCGGTTACCCTGAAGTGGCTGTTTCCTGCCCCTACGCGGTGCGGTCGAGTGAGAACTGAGAGGAAACCCCTGGATGCGCCTGCTCCTCATACGCCACGGGCAGACCCCGGCCAACGTCGCCTACCTCCTCGACACCGCTGTCCCAGGGCCCGGTCTGACCGCCCTCGGCGAGCGGCAGGCGGCGGCCCTGCCCGCGGCCCTCGCCGACGAGGACATCGAGGCGCTCTACGTCTCCACCCTGACCCGCACCCGGCTCACCGCCGCCCCCCTGGCCGCCGCCCTGGGCCTCGAGCCGATCGTCCGCGACGGCATCCGGGAGATCTCCGCCGGCGACCTGGAGATGCTGCCCGGCCACTCCGCGGCCGGTGAGGAGTACATGCGGACCGTGTTCGCGTGGGCGGCCGGTGACACGGGGCTGCGCATGCCGGGCGGCGAGACCGGCACCGAGGCGCTGGGCCGCTACGACGCGGTGGTGGCGGAGGCCGCCGCGAGCGGGGCCGGCACGGTCGCGATGATCAGCCACGGCGCCGCGATCCGGATGTGGACGGCGGCCCGCGCGGCCAACGTCGACGTCCCCTACGCCGCGTCCCGCCCCCTGGACAACACCGGCGTGGTGATCCTGGAGGGCTCCCCGGCCGACGGCTGGAAGGCGCTGTCCTGGGAGGGCGCGGTGGTGGAGCCGACGGGGGCGAGCGGGCCGACGGGGGATGCGCTGGGGGGCGTTTCCGAGTGACGCCGGGTGCGGCCCGGTGGGGGCTGGTCGCGCAGTTCCCCGCGCCCCTTTCAGGGGCGTGCACCGGGCGTACCGCACTGACGCTGCTGCGGGTCAACCAGAAGGACGGCTTCGACTGCCCGGGCTGTGCCTGGCCGGAGCCGG
>NZ_JBFACN010000048.1:0-35649 GCF_040640875.1 Streptomyces sp. NPDC021562 | reverse complement strand
GTCTCCAGCGCCACCACTCGGGACAACCCCCTGACCCAACAGGCGCGGGGCGCCCCGCGCGCGGGGGCGGCGCGCCCCCCGACGGCGTCACCGCCCGGCCGGGGAGAGGGTCAGCCGAGCGGAATCCCGTTGACCGGCAGGCCGTGGGTGGGCAGGCCCTGCACCGGCAGTCCGCCGAGGAGGCCGGCCACCGGCTTGGTCGGGCCGCTCGCGAGGACCTGCTGGACGGCGGGCTGGACGGCGGTCAGCCCGGCACCGAGGGCACTCTGCCCCTGCGTCACGGCCTCCCCGGCACCCGGCAGCGCCTTGGAGACGTTCTCGGCCGGCAGCGTCTTGGTGACGGTGTCCAGGGCCTGGGAGGAATCCGGGACGGCCGGGGCCGCGTTGGCCGCGCCCGCGCCGACGGCGGCGAAGGCGGCACCGAGGGCGGCGACACCGAGGGTCTTGGCAGCAGACTGCTTCATCGTCAATGCGTCCTTGGAATGCGGTGGGGGATCGACAAACATCCTGAGCGGTCCACGACCGTAAACATGGCGGACCACCCGCCGCAAACACCGAAATGCGGACGGCTTGTGAAAGCACGTCCGCATTCCGCACCCCGCCCGGATGCCCTGTCAGACCTCCGTGTCGGCAGAACCGCTGGTGGAAGCGGTCCCCCGGAACAGCCACTCGGATTTCAGCTCTGCATATCCGGGCTTGACGACGTCATTGATCATGGCAAGGCGTTCATCGAAAGGAATGAACGCTGATTTCATCGCATTGACGGAGAACCACTGGAGGTCGTCGAGCGTGTAACCGAACGCCTCGACGAGGTGCTCGAATTCCCGGCTCATACTGGTACCGGACATGAGACGGTTGTCCGTATTGACGGTGGCGCGGAAGTGGAGCCGGCGGAGCAGCCCGATCGGGTGGCCGGCGTAGGAGTCGGCAGCTCCGGTCTGGAGGTTGGAGCTGGGGCACAGCTCCAGCGGAATCCGCTTGTCCCGGACGTAGGAGGCGAGCCGGCCGAGCCCGACCGTGCCGTCCTCGTGGACCTGGATGTCGTCGATGATCCGGACGCCGTGCCCGAGCCGGTCGGCGCCGCACCACTGCAGGGCCTGCCAGATGGACGGCAGCCCGAAGGCCTCACCGGCGTGGATGGTGAAGTGGTTGTTCTCGCGCTTGAGGTACTCGAAGGCGTCGAGGTGCCGGGTGGGCGGGTAGCCGGCCTCGGCACCGGCGATGTCGAAGCCGACGACGCCCAGGTCCCGGTAGCGGTTGGCGAGTTCGGCGATCTCCAGGGAGCGGGCCGCGTGCCGCATGGCGGTGAGCAGGGCGCCGACCCGGATCCGCCGGCCGTTCTCCCGGGCGAGCGCCTCGCCCTGCCGGAAGCCCTCGTTGACGGCCTCGACCACGTCCTCCAGGGTCAGCCCCTGTTCCAGGTGCTGCTCGGGGGCGTAGCGCACCTCGGCGTAGACGACGCCGTCCTCGGCCAGGTCCTCGGCGCACTCGCGCGCGACCCGGACCAGCGCGTCCCGGGTCTGCATCACGCCGACGGTGTGCGAGAAGGTCTCCAGGTACCGCTCCAGCGAGCCGGAGTCGGCGGCCTCCCGGAACCAGATGCCCAGCTTGTCCGGGTCGCTCTCCGGGAGCTGGGTGTACCCGGTCTCCCGGGCGAGATCGGCGACCGTGCCGGGACGCAGCCCGCCGTCGAGGTGGTCGTGCAGCAGAACCTTGGGCGCCCGGCGGATCTGGTCCGGCGTCGGGGTGTTCGCGGTGCTCTGGCTCGTCATTTCCGCACTCTAACTCCTACGCGCGTAGATCGCCCGGCGCTCGACTTTTTCGCTCTCCGTCGATACGGAACGGTGACCCCACGGACGGGTCAAGTCCACCGCGACTTCTGACACTGTTCTGTCATGGCACAGCAAGCGACACCGGTGCGAACGGCCAGACTGGGCAGGGCAGTCGGTCAGGAGCCGACGGCGGTGAGCGGAGCGGTCCTGCTGCTCCCGGGCGGCGAGGAGAACTCCGCGCGCAAGCCGTCCCTCGTATGGGCGACGGCGTTCGTCCGCGCGCTCGGCCGCAGGCTCGCCCGCGACGGCCGCGACGAGGGCCTCGCCGCGCATGTCGTCCACTACCGCTACCGCGGCTGGAACGGCAGCGAGGCGCACCCGGCGGGCGACGCGAACTGGGCGGCCGACGAGGTGGTACGACGCTACGGCGACGTGCCCGTCTGCCTGCTGGGCGTCGGGATGGGCGGCCGGGCGGCGCTGCGTGCGGGGGGCCACGAGGCCGTCAACTCGGTGGTGTCCATCGCCCCTTGGCTGCCGGAGGCGGACGTGGCGGCGCCTGAGGAACCGGTCCGGCAGCTGGCGGGCCGCCGGGTGCTGATCGTGCACGGCACGAACGACGAACGGACCGATCCGGAGCTGTCGTTCCGGCTGGCGGCACGGGCGAAGAAGGCGAACCGGGAGGTGTGCCGGTTCGAGGTGCACTCCGACGGGCACGGGTTGCATCAGCACCGGGACGAAGTGCTCGCGCTGGCCTCGGACTTCGTGATGGGGGCGTTGTACGGGTGTGCGCTGTCGCGGCCGGTGGAGGACGCGCTGGCCGCGCCGCCGCCGATCGGGTTGCGGATGCCGTTGGCCGCGGGGTTCGGTAAGTCGTTGAGGCGGTAGGGGTGGGGGGTCGGGGGTGTCCGGGGTGCGGGTGCGTGGGGGCTGGTCGCGCAGTTCCTCGCGCCCCTGACGGGGCGCTGTGCCTAGGTCGGGAGCAGGTTGCCCCTTCTTGAGAGCAGGAACTTCTTGAAGGCGGCCACCGGGGGCGTGTCCGGGTGGCCCTGGAGCCACGCCACGCCGATCTCCCGCGCCGCCCTCGGGGCCGTGACCGTCAGTTCGGCCACTCCTGGGCGGGGGAACGCGGGCGGCGGGAGGAGGGCGACGCCCAGGCCCGCCGCCACCAGGCCCCTCAGGGTCTCCGCCTCCTCCCCCTCGAAGGCGATACGGGGCCGGAAGCCCGCCTCCTCGCAGAGGTCGTCGGTGATGCGGCGCAGGCCGTAGCCCGGTTCCAGGGTCACGAAGGTCTCGTCGGCCGCCTCCGCCAGGCGGACGCGTCTGCGGGTGGCCAGGCGGTGGTCGGCCGGGACCACCAGCCGGAGTTTCTGTTCGTCGAGGCGGCGGGCCACCAGGTCGGGCGCGTCCGGGACCGGGGAGGTCAGGCACAGGTCCAGCTCCCCCGCGCGGAGCTTCTCGAGCATCGCCTCGCCGTAGTTCTGGACGAGGCTGAAGCGGATCCGGGGGTGGTCGAGCCGGAACGCCTGGAGCAGGCCGGGGACCGTCTCCGCGCCCATGGTGTGCAGGAAGCCGAAGGCGACCTTGCCGGTGGTGGGGTCGGCGTCGGCACGAACCTCGTCGGCGGCGCGCCGCACCTCGGCGAGGGCACGTTCGACCGAGGTGAGGAAGGTACGGCCAGCGGGGGTCAGGGAGACGGTGCGGCCGTGGCGGCTGAAGAGGTCGACGCCGAGGTCCTCCTCCAGGCGGGCCACCGCGCGCGAGAGGGTGGACTGGGGGACGCCGAGTTCCTGCGCGGCCCTGGTGACGTGCTCCGTGCGGGCCACTCCGGCGAAGTACGCGAGGCGGGGAGCCAGCGACATCGTCATGTCTTCTGTGTCACTGAACGGTGACAGCCGCTCCGCCGACCTGTGCTGATGCTCCATGGGAACGATTATGGCGATTCCATGCATTGGACGGATCAAGAGGGGGTCCGTACGTTCGAAGCATGTCTCCCGCCAGTACCGAGGCGTCCACCAGCGTGGTCGCCGTCCCGTCCGCTCCCCCCGCCGACTCCCGGCTGACCCCGGGCGGTCCCGGCTACCGCCGGATGAGCTTCGCTCTCTTCCTCGCCGGTGTCGCGACCTTCGCCCTCCTCTACTCCACACAGGCGCTGCTGCCCCTGATCTCCGACGGCTACGGGGTCAGCGCGAGCGACGCCAGCTGGACGGTGGCGGCGGCGACCGGCGGCCTGGCGCTGTTCGTCCTCCCGATGAGCGCCCTGTCCGAGCGTTTCGGGCGCCGTACGGTCATGACGGCGTCGCTGGCGGTGGCGGTGACCGTCGGCCTGCTGGTCCCCTTCGCGCCCTCGCTGGGCGTACTGGTCGTGCTGCGCGGCGTCCAGGGCGCGGCGCTGGCGGGTCTGCCGGCCTCGGCACAGGCCTACCTGGCGGAGGAGGTCCGCCCGAAGGCCCTGGTGACGGCCATCGGCCTGTTCGTCGCGGGCAACAGCGTCGGCGGGATGAGTGGCCGGGTCATCACCGGCTGGGTGGCACAGGAGTGGGGCTGGCGGGTCGCCGTCGGCGCCATCGGCGTGGTCGCCGTGGGCTGCGCGGTGGCCTTCCGGCTGCTGCTGCCCGCCCCACGGCACTTCACGGCGGGCTCGCTGCACCCGCGCCGCCTGCTCGGCACGGTCCGCGACCACCTCGCCAACCCGCTGCTGCGCCGCCTGTACGCGATCGGCGCGCTCTTCATGACCGTCTTCGGCGGCGTCTACACGGTGATCGGCTACCGCCTGACCGAAGAGCCGTTCTCGCTCCCCCAGGGCATCATCGGCTCGATCTTCCTGGTGTACCTGGTCGGCACGGTGTCGGCGTCCGCGGCGGGCCGGCTGGTGGGCCGCCTCGGCCGCCGGGGCGCCCTCTACCTGGGCGGCGGTACGACGGCCACCGGTCTGCTGCTCTCCCTGGCCGACTCGCTCCCGCTGGTCCTGCTGGGCCTCGTCCTGATCACCGCGGGGTTCTTCGCGGGCCACGCGGTGGCCTCCTCCGCGGTCAGCAAGACGGCGACCCACGGCCGCGCCCAGGCCTCGGCCCTCTACCAGTCCGCGTACTACATCGGCTCCAGCGCGGGCAGCACGGTCGGCGCGCTGGCGTTCCACGCCCAGGGCTGGTCGGGCACGGTGAGCGTCGGCCTCCTGGCGATAGCGGGCGTCGTGACCATCACGGTCCTCGGCTCGATGGCGGCCCGCCGCCACCTCGTGGCCAACGCCCACTGACGCGACCCAAGCCCCACGGCCGGCCCCCACCTGCACGTTCCCCAAGAACCGGCGCCATTGTCAGTCCCCTGCGCTAGCTTTCAGGTGCTGGAGCGCGAAGGCGCGTGAGAAGGCCACGTGGGGTGGGTGGACGGCATGACCAACAGCACGGCGACCGCGGAGCTGGACGTCGCACTGGAGAAGCACCGGACCGAGCTGACCGGGTACTGCTACCGGATGCTCGGCTCCTCCTTCGAGGCCGAGGACGCCGTCCAGGACACCCTGGTGCGGGCCTGGCGCAGCTACGCCACGTTCGAGGGCCGCTCCAGCCTGCGGTCGTGGCTGTACCGGATCGCGACCAACGTCTGCCTGGACATGCTGAACGCGGGCAACAAGCGGGCCCGCCCCATGGACCTGTCCGAGTCGACGCCGCTGGCCCAGGCGGCGCTCTCGCCCCGCCCCGACAACACCTGGCTGGAGCCGGTACCGGACGCGCGCGTCCTGCCGACCGTGGACGACCCGGCGGAGGCGGCCGTGGCCAAGGAGTCCGTCCGGCTGGCCTTCATGGCCGCGCTCCAGCAGCTGCCGCCCAAGCAGCGGGCGGTGCTGATCCTGCGCGAGGTGCTGGCCTGGAAGGCGAGCGAGGTCGCCGAGCTGCTCGGCACCTCGGTCGCCTCGGTGAACAGCGCCCTGCAGCGGGCCCGGGCCACGCTGGCCGAGCAGCAGCAGTCGGGCGCCGCCGCCGAGGTCTCCGACCCGCTGGACGAGGAGCAGCAGAAGCTCCTGGAGCGCTATGTCGCGGCCTTCGAGGGGTACGACATGACGGCGCTGACCGCGCTCCTCCACGAGGACGCCATCATGACGATGCCGCCGTTCGACCTGTGGCTCACCGGTCACGACGACATCGCCGGTTTCATGACCACCCTCGGCTCGGCCTGCGAGGGCTCCCGGCTGTTCCCGGTCCAGGTCAACGGCCTGCCCGGGTTCGCCCAGTACAAGCCCGACCCGGACACCGGCGGCTGGACCCCGTGGTCGATCCAGGTCCTGGAGATCTCAGCCGGACGGCTGACCGGGTTCCACTTCTTCCTCGACACCAAGCGCTGGTTCCCGCTCTTCGACCTCCCCCTCCATCTCGATGCGGAGTCCGACGAACCGCAGCAGGGAGCGTAGGGCGGGGTCGGGGTCCCGTAGCCGTATCCGGCCACCGGCCCGGCGGGCGGTCAGCTCCAGCCGGGCCAGCAGGTCGACGGCCGCGAGGCCCGGCGGTCCCAGGCCGCCGACGTCGCAGACGACGATCCGGGTCCCGCCGCCCCGGAGCAGCGCCCGCACGTCGTCGCAGAGCCCCGGCACCTCGTCCCTGGCGACGGGGCCGGCCAGCACGAGCACGGCGGGGGTCACGGCATCCACGAGCGGTAGACCGGTGCCGGCCTGACAACTCATCGGGATCGCAGGGATCACAAAGTTGACCTGCACCTGATCCGCACCAGAGGGTCAGGTGTATGCCCCACAGATCAGCACCCGCCCCGATACCCGACGGCCCGGCGCACCCCACGGGGGTTCCGTGCAAGGGGTGCTGAGCGGCTTCGCGGTGATCGCGATCGTGATCGCCGTCGGTTACGTCCTCGGCCGCGGCGGCCACCTCGGGGCGAACGGCCGCGAGGTCCTCACGAAGCTCGCCTTCCACGTCGCCTCCCCCGCGCTCCTGTTCACCACCCTCGCGAAGGCCGACCTGGCGGTGATCTTCTCCAGCCGCCTCCTGGTGACGGCCCTGTCCACGGCAGCGGCGGCGGGCGCGTTCACGGCGGTGGGTGTCGTACGGGGCTGGGGTGTGGGCCGTACGACGATCGGCGCGCTGTGCTCCAGCTACGTCAACTCCGGCAACCTCGGTATCCCGATCGCGGTGTACGTGCTGGGCGACGCGTCGCTGGTGGCCCCGGTGCTGCTGTTCCAGGTGGTGCTGCTCACCCCGGTCGCCCTGACGGTGCTCGACCTGTCGGGCGCGGGCGAGAAGGGCCCGTGGTGGCGCCGCCTGCTGACCCCGCTGCGCAACCCGATCGCCGTCGGCTCCCTCACCGGAGTCACGGTCTCGGGTCTCGGGATCCACGTCCCGGGCCCGGTCATGGACCCCCTGACCCTGATCGGCAACATGTCCGTCCCGGCGGTCCTGCTCGCCTTCGGCATCTCCCTGCGGGGCAGCACGCTCCCCGGCCGGGGCCGCGAACGCCACCCGGTCTTCCTGTCGGTGGCCCTGAAGTCGGTGGGCCAGCCGGTGGCCGCCTGGGCCCTGGCGTCGGCCGTCTTCGACCTGCACGGGGCGCCCCTGCTGGACGTCACGGTGACCTCGGCGCTGCCGGCCGCGCAGAACCTGTACACGTACGCGAGCACCTACCGGGTCGGCGAGGAACTGGCCCGCGACTCGATCCTGCTCTCAACGGTGCTGTCGGTACCGGTGCTGGTGATCGTGGCGGCGCTGCTGGGGTGACGCGCCGGTCAGTCGGCGGGGAACTCCGCGGTGTCGATCGTGAGGCCGAACGGCTCCGGCAGCTTGACGGGGTCGCCGAACTTGACCGCGCTGAGGACCCGGTAGACATCGCCCTTCGGCTCACCGTAGAGCGTCGCGGTGGGGCCGCCGGGGGCCCAGCGGTCGATGAGGAGGTACAGCGGGATGCCCGCGGTGGCGTAGGCGGCGGGCTTGCTCACGCGGTCGTGGCGGGCGTTGGACTTGGAGGTCACCTCGACGACCAACTCGGCCAGCGCGGCCGGGATGTGGGATTCCGCCTCCGCACAGTCCTGCACGGGTGCCACCACCAGGTCCGGGATGAGCATGCCCAGACGCGAAGGCACCGCGATGGCGAGTGTCTGGAAGATCTCCAAGTCCTCGGGGACCACGCTGTAGAGGCGGCGCTGGATGCGCGCCGCGATCACGTTGTGGCGGGAGGCGGGAGCAGGTGACACGGTGACGATCCCCTCGATGATCTCCACCTTGCTGCCCTCGGGCCATTCCATCTCCTCCCAGAACTGGACGAGTTCGTCCCAGCTCTGCTCGGGGTCGTGGCCCACGGTGAGTGCGCTCATGGCGGTCTCCTTCGGTTGCGTCACCGATCTCAGCATGCCGAACGGGACCGGCGCAGGTCCACCGGTCCCGTTCACCCGATCGGGCAATCCCCTGGTCAGGCGATACGTTCCAGCACGACCGGGGACGCCGTGAAGTCCGTACCGGCCGCCTCGATGTCGTACGAACCCTCGACCGCCTGGAGTGCGTACTCGAAGCGCTCCGGGGTGTCGGTGTGCAGGGTGAGGAGGGGCTGGCCCGCCGTCACCGTGTCGCCGGGCTTGGCGTGGAGTTCGACGCCGGCGCCCGCCTGCACCGGGTCCTCCTTGCGGGCGCGGCCCGCGCCGAGGCGCCAGGCGGCGACGCCGACGCCGTAGGCGTCGAGGCGGGTCAGGACGCCCGAGGAGGCGGCCTTCACCACGTGCTGCTCCTTCGCCACCGGCAGGACCGCGTCCGGGTCGCCGCCCTGGGCCGCGATCATCCGGCGCCAGACGTCCATCGCCGAACCGTCGGCCAGCGCCTTCGCCGGGTCGGCTTCGCGGATGCCCGCCGCGTCGAGCATCTCCCGGGCCAGGGCGACGGTCAGCTCGACGACGTCGGCCGGGCCGCCGCCCGCCAGGACCTCCACCGACTCGCGGACCTCCAGGGCGTTGCCCGCGGTCAGGCCGAGCGGGGTGGACATGTCCGTGAGGAGCGCGACCGTCTTCACGCCGTGGTCGGTGCCGAGGCCCACCATGGTCGAGGCCAGCTCGCGGGCGTCCTCGACGGTCTTCATGAAGGCGCCGGTGCCGACCTTCACGTCCAGGACCAGGGAGCCGGTGCCCTCGGCGATCTTCTTCGACATGATCGAGGAGGCGATCAGCGGGATCGCCTCGACCGTGCCGGTGACGTCGCGCAGGGCGTAGAGCTTCTTGTCGGCGGGGGCCAGGCCGTCGCCCGCCGCGCAGATCACGGCGCCGGTCGTGTCCAGGACGTGCAGCATCTCCTCGTTGGAGAGCAGGGCGCGCCAGCCGGGGATCGACTCCAGCTTGTCGAGGGTGCCACCGGTGTGGCCGAGGCCGCGGCCGGAGAGCTGCGGGACGGCCGCGCCGCAGGCGGCGACGAGAGGGGCGAGCGGCAGCGTGATCTTGTCGCCGACGCCGCCGGTGGAGTGCTTGTCGGCCGTCGGGCGGGACAGGGCGGAGAAGTCCATGCGCTCGCCGGACGCGATCATCGCGGCGGTCCAGCGGGCGATCTCGCGGCGGTTCATGCCGTTGAGCAGGATGGCCATCGCGAGCGACGACATCTGCTCGTCGGCCACCTCGCCCCGCGTGTACGCGTCGATGACCCAGTCGATCTGCTCGTCGGTGAGTTCACCGCGGTCCCGCTTGGTGCGGATGACGGAGATGGCGTCCATGGCCATGACGTTCCCTTCGAAGTATTGCGAAGCGCACGGCCCCTCCGCGCGGACGGGCGGGGAGGGGCCGTACGGGATTACTTGGCGAGATGGGCCGGGCCGAAGGCCTGGGGCAGCATCTCGGAGAGGGGCAGGACGCCCTCGGGGGTGTCCAGGAGGAGGTCCGGGCCGCCGAACTCGTAGAGCAGCTGGCGGCAGCGGCCGCACGGGACGAGCAGTCCGCCGGTGCCGTCCACGCAGGTGAAGTGCGTGAGCCGGCCGCCGCCGGTGCGCTGGAGTTCGGAGACCAGTCCGCACTCGGCGCACAGGCCGAGGCCGTACGACGCGTTCTCCACGTTGCACCCGGAGACCGTGCGGCCGTCGTCCACCAGGGCCGCGACCCCGACCGGGAAGCCGGAGTACGGGGCGTAGGCGTGGGACATGGCCTCCCGTGCCTCGGTCCGCAGGGCCTCCCAGTCGAACCCGGCGCCGGGCGTCACTTGCCCTGCCCCTTCCGGTACGGCAGGCCGTCCGCCTTCGGCATCCGCAGGGACTGCGCGGACAGCGAGAGCACCAGCAGGGTGACGATGTACGGCGTCGCGGTCACGAGCTGGCGCGGGACCTCGTTGGTGGAGGCGTACCAGACGAACATCAGGGCCGATACGACGATCGTGGCGACGGCCGGGACGTACTTCTTGCGCCAGGCGAGGTAGGCCGCGCCGAACACCAGCAGGATCGCGATCAGCAGGATCAGCGCGTGGACGTTCACCGTGCCGCCGCGCAGGTTGAGGCTGTCGGTGTAGCCGAACAGGCCCGCGCCGAGAGCGAGGCCGCCCGGCATCCAGTTGCCGAAGATCATCGCGGCGAGACCGATGTAACCGCGGCCGGCCGTCTGGCCGTCCAGGTAGACGTTGGAGGCGACGATGGAGAGGAACGCGCCGCCCAGGCCCGCGAAGCCGCCGCTGATGATCACGGCGATGTACTTGTACTTGTAGACGTTGACGCCGAGGGACTCGGCCGCGACCGGGTTCTCGCCGCAGGAGCGCAGCCGCAGGCCGAAGGCCGTGCGCCACAGGACCCACCACGTGACCGGGACCAGGGCGACCGCGACGACGGTCAGCGGGGAGAGGTCGGTCAGCAGACCGCCGACCAGGCCGGCGACGTCCGAGATCAGGAACCAGTGCTTCCCGTTGAGCGTGTCCAGCCAGTCGGACAGGCCGGGGACGCTGAAGGTGCCCAGTGAGTCGATCGGCGGGGACTGCTTCGAGGAGCCGCCGGGGGCGTTCTCGAAGGTGAACTTGGAGAGGTAGCGGGTGGCGCCCAGGGCGAGGATGTTCAGCGCCACACCGGAGACGATGTGGTTGACGTTGAAGGAGACGGTGGCGACGGCGTGCAGCAGGGCGCCGAGCGCACCGCCGAGGATGCCGAAGAGCACGCCGACCCAGGGGCCCCACTGGTAGCCGGCCCAGGCGCCGAACCAGGTGCCGAGGATCATCATGCCTTCGAGGCCGATGTTGACGACGCCCGCGCGCTCGGCCCACAGGCCGCCGAGACCGGCGAGGCCGATCGGGACGGCGAGGCGCAGCGCGGTGGACATCTGGCCGGTCGAGGTGATGCCCTCGGCGCCGGTGATGATGCGCACGGCCGAGGTGAGGACCAGGACTCCCGCGATGACCAGCAGGAGTACCGGGAGCGACATTCGGCGGCCGCCCTTGCCGGGCTGGGTCGCCTGCGGCTTGGCGATGGTCGCGGTGGACATCAGGCCGCCACCTCCTTCTTGGTGTTCTGGGCGGCGGCCGCGGCGAGCTCCGCGCCGACCTGGCGCTGCTGGCGGCGCAGGCCCCACTGGCGTACGGCTTCGTAGGAGATGACGACGGAGAAGACGATCAGGCCCTGCATGATCGTGGCGATCTCCTTCTCGTACGCCACCGGGGTGGCGTAGTCGAGGGCGGGCGAGGCCTTGTCGAGGAAGGCCCACAGGAGGGCGGCGAAGGCGATGCCGCCGGGGTTGTTGCGGCCGAGCAGGGCGATGCCGATGGCGGTGAAGCCGAGGCCGGCCGGGAAGTCCAGGCTGTAGGTGTGGGAGTCGCCGAGCAGCAGCGGGAGGCCCGCGAGGCCGGAGACGGCACCGGAGATCAGCATGGAGATCAGGACCATGCGCTTGGCGTCGACGCCGGAGGCGGCGGCCGCCGACTCGGAGGCGCCGGTGGCGCGCAGGTCGAAGCCGAAGCGGGTGCGGTTGAGGACCACCCAGTAGGCGACGCCGAGGGCGATGGCGACGAAGACCATGCCGTAGATCTCGCCGACGTCGGCGCCCAGGTTGATGCCGGGGAACCAGCCGGACTTCTTCATCACGCCGGTCGTCATGTTGTTGCCGACCTGGACGCCCCACACGTTCGAGAGGGTGACGTAGCCGATCAGGCTGGTGGCGATGGCGTTCAGCATGATCGTGGCGACGACCTCGCTGACCCCCCGGGTGACCTTGAGGACACCCGCGATGCCGGCCCAGAAGGCGCCGGTGAACATGGCGACCAGGAGCAGCATCGGGATCTGCAGGAAGGCGGGCAGGCCGATGTTGGCGCCGACCACGGCCGTCATCACGGCGGCGAGCCGGTACTGGCCGTCGACGCCGATGTTGAACAGGTTCATGCGGAAGCCGAGGGCGACCGCGATGGCCGCGATGTAGTACATCGCCGCCTGGTTGACGATCAGGACCTGGATGTCCGAGTACGGCAGCTGCTGGAGCATCAGCACGTACGGCTCGAACGGGTTGCGGTTCGAGGCCAGCAGCACGATCGACGTCAGCGCGATCGCCAGGACGAGCGCGATGACCGGGCCGGCCAGCGCGAGGAGCACCCGCTCCTTGTCGAACTTCTTCATCGGTCCTGGTCCTCCCCGGACACATCGTCGGAATCGTGATGCTCCAGGTGGCCGGTGGCGGCCCCTGTCATGGCCGAGCCCAGTTCCTCGGGCGTGATGGTGGCCGGGTCGGCGTCCGCGACCAGCTTTCCGTCGTAGATCACCCGCAGGGTGTCCGACAGGCCGATCAGCTCGTCGAGGTCGGCGGAGATCAGCAGCACGGCCAGGCCCTCGCGGCGGGCGTCGCGGATGCGGTCCCAGATCTGCGCCTGGGCGCCGACGTCCACACCGCGGGTGGGGTGGGCGGCGATCAGGAACTTCGGGCGGTGGCTCATCTCGCGGCCGACGATCAGCTTCTGCTGGTTGCCGCCGGAGAGGGAGGCGGCGGTGACGTCGATGCCGGGGGTGCGGACGTCGTACTCCTCGACGATCCGGCGGGTGTCCGCCTGGGCGCCCTTGATGTCCAGCCAGAAGCCCCTCGCGTTGGGCTTCTCGGTGACGTGGCCGAGGATGCGGTTCTCCCAGAGCGGGGACTCCAGGAGCAGGCCCTGGCGGTGCCGGTCCTCGGGGATGTAGCCGACGCCGGACTCGCGGCGCTTGCGGGTGGCCCAGCCGGTGATGTCCTCGCCGAGGAACTCGATCGCGCCGGAGTCGGCGTGCCGGGTGCCGATGAGCGCGTCGATCAGCTCGGTCTGGCCGTTGCCCTCGACGCCGGCGATGCCCATGACCTCACCGGCGTGGATGGTGAAGGTGACGTCGTCGAGGACGCGCTTGGCGCCGTCGCCGGGCTCCGCGATCAGCACGCCGGTGCCGCCGCTGGCCGCGGGGGCGGGCTCCGCCTCGGGACCGAGGGAGGCGCCGGCGGCGTAGACGGTGAGGTTCCGCACGGTGATGACGGCCTGGTCGGTGACCGTGGACTCGGCGGTCTCCGGGGTGGGCAGCTCGCTGCCGACCATCAGCTCGGCGAGCTGGCGGGGGGTGGTCTCGGAGGGGATCGCGGTGCCGACGGTCGTACCGCGCCGGATGACGGTGATGTCGTCGGCGACGGACAGCACCTCGCCCAGTTTGTGGGAGATGAAGATGACCGAGAGGCCCTCGGACTTCAGCTCGCGCAGGTTGTCGAAGAGCGCGTCGACCTCCTGCGGGACCAGCACGGCGGTGGGCTCGTCGAGGATCAGGGTCTTGGCGCCGCGGTAGAGGACCTTGAGGATCTCCACGCGCTGCCGGTCGGCGACGCCGAGGTCCTCGACCAGGGCGTCCGGGCGGATGCCGAGGCCGTAGCGGTCGGAGATCTCGCGGATCTTCTTCTTGGCGTTGCCGCCGATGCCGTACAGCTTCTCGCTGCCGAGCACCACGTTCTCCAGCACGGTCAGGTTGTCGGCCAGCATGAAGTGCTGGTGGACCATGCCGATGCCGCGCGCGATGGCGTCGGCCGGGGACGAGAAGGTGACCTGCTCGCCGTCGATCGCGATGGTGCCCTCGTCCGGCTTCTGCATGCCGTAGAGGATCTTCATCAGGGTCGACTTGCCGGCGCCGTTCTCCCCGACGAGGGCATGGACGGTGCCCTTGCGGACGGACAGGTGGATGTCGTGGTTGGCTACGACACCCGGGAATCGCTTGGTGATCCCCGCCAGCTCGACCGCGGCTGTCGTCTCTGCGGTGAGCGGAGGGCTGCTGGACGCGTCGATGGCGCACTCTCCTCGGGAAAGGGGCCGCTCTACGCGCGTAGCGCCCCTGCTTTAAATAGTGCCCGGACCTGACCGAGCTTTTTCGACTCTCGATCCGTTCCGAGCATTCTGCCGCGCGAACGGGGAGTGGCTCTGCCGTTGGACCGCGGGGAGCCCGCAAGGATCTCCCCGCTGGGCGCCCGGGTCTCCGGCCGATCACCCGGGCCCGTGTCCAGGGTCCTCGGTCGATCACCCGGGCCCGTGCCCAGTCCAAGTCCCCGGCAGAGGCGCGGGAAGTCATCCTTCCCGCACCCCGTTCCGTGGCCGTAACGCTGCCATTACAGCGTTCTTTTGGCCATGCCTACGACATGGTCATGACCGTCGGGTCAGGAGGTCTTGACCACGATGGAGCCGTTCTTGATGCCGGCCTCGGCCTTCTTGAGCGCGGCCTGCAGGGTGGCGTTGTTCTTGAAGGCGGGGTTCGAGTCGGCCAGGCCGACGGCACCGTTGTTCAGGGAGCCGCGGATCTCGCCGGACAGCGGCTTCTTGTCCTTGATGACGGACTTGGCCAGGTCGTAGACCGCACCCTCGACGTTCTTGAGGGCCGACGTCAGGATGTAGTTCTTGTACTTCGACAGCGCGGCCTGGTTGTACTGGTCGGAGTCGACACCGATCGCCCACACCTTGTGCGCGGCGGCGGCCTTGATGACGCCCTGGCCGGAGAGGCCGGCGGCGGCGTAGACCACGTCGGCGCCGGCGCCGATCTGGCCCTCGGCGGCGGCCTCACCCTTGTCGGGGCTGGAGAAGCCGCCCTCCTGGGCCGTCTGGGTCAGGTACTGGGCCTTGACCGTGACGTTCTTCTTGGTGTCCTTGACGCCCTGCTCGAAGCCCGCCTCGAACTTGTGGATCAGCGGGACGTCCACGCCGCCGATGAAGCCCACGGTGTTCGACTTGGTGGACAGCGCGGCGGTGACGCCGGCCAGGTACGAGGACTGCTCCTCGTGGAAGACCATGTCCGCGACGTTGCTGGCCTGGTCCTGGTTGTCGTCGATGATACCGAAGGTGACCTTCGGGAACTTCGCGGCGGCCTCCTTGACGGCGGGCGCGTAGGCGAAGCCGACGCCGATGACCGGGTTGTACCCGGACTTGGCCAGGGTCTCCAGGCGCTGCACCTTGTCCGCGTCCGACTCGCCGTCCTGCGGCTCGATGTCCCGGCCGCTGACGCCGAACTCCTTGTCGGCCTTCTGGAAACCGGCGTAGGCGGCGTCGTTGAAGGACTGGTCGCCCTTGCCGCCGACGTCGTACGCGAGACCGACGCCCTTGGACGCGCCACCCTTCCCGGTGGACGAGCTGGACGAACTGCCGCACGCTGAAACGGTGACGGCGAGGGCTGCGGTTGCAACGCCCGCAACCGCGATACGGGACACCCGGCGCATGGAACTTGACTCCTTTGTGCAAGCGCCCAAACCAGGCGCTGGTTCCGCCGCAGCGTAACGCGCGTAGACCAGACGGAAAACCCCCAATGTCCGGTCCGTTATCTAGCTGTGGCCACTGTCACGGCCCACCGTCACGGACAGCAGTACGCCCCTTGCAGGAGGCAAGGGGCGTACTGCTGCGGCCTATATATGCGGGGTCACTTCGTGTTGACGGTCACCTTGCCGTCGATGATCTCCTGCTTGGCCTTGTCGACGGCCGCGACGACCTTGGTCATGGCCTTGTACTTCGGGTTGGTGTCGGCGAAGCCGACGCCGCCGGTCTTGAGGGTGCCCTCGACCACGCCGCTCTCCGGCTTGCCCTGGTAGACGGACTTCACGAGGTCGTACACGGCGCCGCCGACGTTCTTCAGGGCGGAGCCCAGGATGTAGTCCTTGTACTTGGCGAGCGCGGACTGCTGGTACTGGTCGGAGTCGACGCCGATCGCCCAGATCTTGGCGGTCGCGGCGGCCTCGATCACGCCCTGGCCGGAGAGCCCGGCCGCGTGGTAGATGACGTCGGCGCCGGCGTCGATCTGGCCCTGCGCGGCGGCCTTGCCCTTGTCGGGGCTGGAGAAGCCGCCTTCCTGGGCGGTCTGGGTCAGGTACTGCGACTCGATCTTGATCTTCGGGTTGACCGACTTGGCGCCCTGGTCGAACCCGGCCTCGAAGGTGTGGATCAGGGGGACGTCGACGCCGCCGATGAAGCCGATGTGGTCCTTCTTGGTGGCGGAGGCCGCCGCCACGCCCGCGAGGTACGACGACTGCTCGGCCGCGAAGACCATGTCGACGACGTTCTTAGCGGTCACCTCGTTGTCGTCGATGATGCCGAAGGTGATCTTGGGGTACTTGGCCGCGACTTCCTTGACGGCGGGCGCGTAGGAGTAGCCGACACCGATGATCGGGTTGTAACCGGCCCGGGCCAGCGTGTCGAGGCGCTGCACCTTGTCGGCGTCGGACTCGCCGTCCTGCGGCTCGATGTCCCGGCCGCTGATGCCGAACTCCTTCTCGGCCTTCTGGAAACCGGCGTAGGCGGCGTCGTTGAAGGACTGGTCGCCCTTGCCGCCGATGTCGTAGGCGAGGCCGATGCCCTTGCCGTTGTACTTGCCGGACGAGCTGGTGGTGGAGCCACCGGTGTCCTGGCTGGACTTACCGCACCCGGCGGCCGCGAGGGCGATGACGGCTACGGTCACCGCGGCTTTGGAGAACCTCGTCCTCCGAGAGACAGAACGCACAGCACGTACCCCTTCGTCCCCACGGCACCGTCACCGGCCCGTTGCTCAACCGGCCACCCGCGGTGGCGATTTCGGCGCACAGTAACGCGCGTAGAAGGGAAGGGGAACGGGGTTTCTCCGCGCCGTTATCGAACCGTGCCGACTCCGGGTTACAAGTGGAGATCGCCGGTTACGACGGGGTGACACAAGGGGGCGAAGGGGGCTTGCCGGACACCCCGCGCCCTACGGAGACCCGACGGCCGGGGGTGACCGGACGGAGGCCGGAAGAACGGACGCCGGGACGGGCGGTGGTCGGACGGCGGGCGGGGGCGTGGCAGGTGGGTGCATGGCAGGTGGCCGGACGGCAGGGGGGGGCTGCGGCCATACCGGTGGCGGGCGGGTGGCAGGCGGGCGGCGGTCCGGGTCGGCGGCCGCGCGGCGGTCCGGGCCGGCGGCCGCGCGGCGATCCCGGGCAGGCACCCGGGCCCGCGGCCGTACCGGCGACAGGCGGGCGGGCCGGCGGCCGCGCGGTGACCCCGCGATCGGCGGCCGACCCGTGGACGGACGCCGGACCGGCGGGCAGGCGCAGCCGTGCCCGTGGCCGTACCGGTGGCGGGCAGGCGGGCGCCCAGGACTGCCGCCACGCGGCGACCCCGCGATCGGCGCTCGCCGGGGGGGGCAGCCGGGCCCGTGGCCGTACCGGCGGCAGGCAGGCGGGCGCCCCAGGCCGGGGGCCGAACCAACGGCGGCCGACCGGGGGCGGGGCGGATCTGCGGTCGGGCAGGGGGGCGGACGGCCGGTCGGCGGGCGGGCGCCAGGCCGTAGCCGGGCTGATCGGCAGCCGGATGGGCGGCCGGCGGCCAGGCGGGGCGCCGGACCGGTCGGCAGTCGGGCCGGGCGGTGGCGAGGTGACCGTTTCTGCCGGCGCCGCGTCTACATGGTCGCGTCGATCAGGGCGGCGGCCGTGAAGAGTTCCACGCCCACGGTGATGGCCCGTTCGTCGGCGTCGAAGTCGCCCTGGTGCAGGTCACGCACGGTCCGCTCACCGGGGGTCCGCACCCCGAGCCGCGCCAGGGCGCCCGGGACGTGCTCCAGGTACCAGGAGAAGTCCTCCCCGCCGAGGCTCTGCTCGGTCGTCTCGATGGCCTCGGAACCGCGGCGGGCGATCATCGCCTCCCGGAGCAGTTCGGTGATCACCGGGTCGTTGACGACCGGCGGCACCCCGCGCACGTAGTTGATCTCGGACTTGGCCCGGTGCAGCGTGGCGATCTCCTCGACGGCCGCGTACACCACGTCGGGCGCCTGCCGCCACGCCTCGATGTCCAGGCAGCGCACGGTCCCGGAGAGCTCGGCGTGCTGCGGGATGACGTTGGGCGCGTGCCCGCACTCGATCCGCCCCCAGGTCACGGCGAGCCCGGCGCGGGTGTCCACGCGCCGCCCGATGAGCGCCGGCACGTCCACCGCGACCCGGGCGGCGGCGGTGACCAGGTCGGTGGTCAGATGCGGCCGGGCGGTGTGCCCGCCGGGCCCGTCCAGGGCCACCTCGATCCGGTCGCAGGCGCTGGTGATGGCGCCGGTCCTGAGCCCGATGCGCCCGGCGTCCACCCGGGGGTCGCAGTGCACGGCGATGATCCGCCCCACCCCGTCCAGCACCCCGTCCGCGATGGCGTCGGCGGCGCCGCCGGGCAGCACCTCCTCGGCAGGCTGGAAGAGCAGCCGCACGGGGCGCGGCAGCTTCCCCTGCCGGTGCAGGTCGGCGAGGACCAGCCCGGCGCCCAGCACCACGGTCGTGTGCACGTCGTGCCCGCAGGCGTGCGCCCGGTCCGGGACGGTGGACCGGTACGGGCACTCGGTCTTCATGTCCGGGATGGGCAGCGCGTCGATGTCGGCGCGCAGGGCGAGCATCGGCAGCCCGTCCCCGGCCGGCCCGATGTCACAGAGGAGCCCGGTCCCCGACCCGAGGACACGCGGTCGCAGCCCGGCTTTCTCCAGCCGTTCCTTGATCGCGGCCGTGGTGCGGAACTCCTGATTGCCTAGCTCGGGGTGCATGTGCAGGTCGCGGCGGAAGGCTACGAGTTCGGCGTGCAGCTCCTCGCTGAGCACGCCGGGGAGCACATCCCCGGGGAGGTCGGCCTCGGACTCTAGGGACATCAATTGGTTCACCCTCTGAAGGGTAGGACGCCCGAAGGGTCAACTGACCCGAGATCAACAAAAGTTCAGCCCGTTAGGGGAAGAAACTCTGACCGGGTAGGCATGACCTCGGACGTGGCTGGGTAACACGTATGTTTCCTCTTCCACGCATACCACGTCTGACGACGATCACGCCGGTTCTGTCCAGGGATCGAAACGCGACCGGGCCGGTCCCGCGACTTCGCCACGCGGCCCACGCCCGCCCGGTAGCCTGCGCGTCCGTGACGGACTCGGACACGACCGACTTCATAGAGACCACCCGTACGTCCTACGACACGATCGCCAAGGACTACGCCACCGCCTACCCCGGTCTCCCCGACCGGCCGGTGGACATGTCCCTGATCGGCGCGTTCGCCGCGCTGGTGAAGGCGAACGGCACCGCGCCGGTGGCGGACCTGGGCAGCGGCCCCGGTGACGTCACCGCCCATGTGAACGGCCTGGGCGTACCGGCCTTCGGCATCGACCTCTCGCCCGCGATGGTCGCCCTGGCCCGTGCGGCCCACCCCGGGGTCCGTTTCCACCTGGGCTCGATGACGTCGCTCGACCTGCCCGACGCGACCCTTGGCGGGATCCTCGCCCTCTACTCGATCATCCACATCCCCGACGCCCACCTCCCGGACACCTTCGCCGGGTTCCACCGCGTCCTGGTCCCCGGGGGCCATGTCCTGCTGGCCTTCCAGAAGGGCGAGCCGCCCGGCCTGCACCTCACCGAGCGCTTCGGCCACCGGATCGACCTCCGGTACCACTGGCGTCCGGCGTACGCGGTGGGGGACATGCTCTCCAAGGCGGGCCTGGACGTGGCGGCGACCCTGATCCGGGAGCCGCTGGACGGCGAGAAGTGGCCGCGGGCGTTCGTCCTGGCACGGAAACCGAAGGAGGGGCCGTCCGGCCGATGATCCGGCCCGGTCTGGTTACTCGGGGGGCATGAGTCATGTGAACCCCGATCCGGAGCCCGAGCGGACCACCGGGCTGGAACCCGGAGGCGGCGTCCCGCCCGGCGAGACCCCGCCCGCCGAGAGCAGCATGCCGGGTGCCGGGCCCCTGGAGACGCACAACCCGACCAAGGGCTGGGCCAAGGCCCCCTTGACCCTGATCCTGCTCCTCGTCGCGCTCGTCGCGGCCTTCTTCCTGGTCTACGCGCTGGTGCTGATCCTCTAGGGGACAGCCGGCCCTCTGGGGGACAGCTGATCCTCCAGGGGACAAGAGAGCGCCTTCAGGCCTGGGTGTGGCGGACGCACTCGGTGACGACGTCCCGCAGGCTGCCGGTGCGCTCCAGCAGCCTGCGCTGTTCGTCGGCGCCGTTGCCGTGGCGCAGCAGCCGCTCGACACCCTCCTGGGCGGCCGCGAGGTCGCCGGTGTCGGCGAGCGCGTCCTTCACGTGCGCCAACAGGGCGCCGACCACGTCCCGCGCCGGGCGGGGGCGCAGGGTGACGGGGTCGAGCAGGTCCCCGTCGAGCCCGGAACGGGCGGCCCGCCAGGCGGCGAGCCGGATCAGGCTGACGCCGTGGTCGACCGGTTCCCTCCCAGCCCGCCACTCCCGCGCCGCGGTCTCCACCAGCGCCCGGGCGAGGGTGGCCACGAGGACGGCGGTCTCCGCCCGCAGGCAGACGTCGGAGACCCGGATCTCCACGGTCGGGTAGCGCCGGGCCAGCCGGGCGTCGAAGTAGACCATCCCCTCGTCCAGGATGACGCCGGTGGCCACCATGTCCGAGACCAGCTCGTGGTAGCGCTCGGGCGACCGGAACAGTTCGGTCGGCCCGGCGGACGGCCAGCGCATCCACACCCGGCTGCGGTAGCTGGCGTAGCCGGTGTCGTTGCCCTGCCAGAAGGGCGAGTTGGCGCTGAGCGCGACGAGCACCGGCAGCCACGGCCGCAGCCGGTCCAGCACCGCCACGCCCTCCTCGTCGGAGTCCACGGCGACATGCACGTGACACCCGCACACCAGTTGCTCACGGGTGGAGATGCCGTACTCCTCGGCCATCCACTGGTAGCGCCGACTCACGCTGACCGTGGGGCTGACGGGCAGCGGTGAGGTGGCGAGCGCGGCGACGGTGCTGCCCAGCTCCCCCGCCAGCCGGGCGGCCTCCTTGCGGCACCGGACGAGTTCCTCGCCCAGGTCCGCCATCACGGACTGCGGCTGGGTGGCGAACTCCAGCATCTGGCCGTAGAGCTCCTTCTCGAACACGTCCTGCCCGGGATCGGCCAGCGAGGCCCGCGCCAGCACCGCCGCGGCGAGCGCCCTGGGCTCTCCGGTCTCGGGGTCGACGAGCAGCAGCTCTTCCTCCACACCGACGGTACGCACGCCGCTCCACCCTCCCGTCCGTGCCACGACCTTCGCGGCAGATTGGTAACCCCCGACTTCCCAGGCCGCCGCCCGGAACACCTGTGGGTGCGCGGGGCGGCGGCCGGGAGCCGGCGGGCGGTCACAGGCTGCGGGCGGTGATGTCGCCGTAGGAGGTGTTCGCGGTGATGTTCAGGCCCGCGCCGGCGCCGTCGGCGTTCTGGAGCGTGTTGCTGATCCGGCCGTAGGCGGTGGCGGCGTCCAGGGTGGCGGAGACGCCGCGGGCCGCGCCGACGGAGATGGCGCCGTGCTGGGTGTTCAGGGTGACGGCGCCGCGGACGGCCTCGGCGATGCCGATGTCGCCCTTCAGGGTGCTGATCTCCGCGGCGCCGCCCAGTCGGCCGACCTCGATGTCACCGGCCTGGAGGGTGAGGCGGACGTCGCCGGTCTCGTCGAGTTTGACGGTCGCCTGGGCGCCCTCGAAGGTGACCTCACCGAGCCGCCCCACGCCCCGGAGTTCGGCGAGGGCCGCCTTCGCGTCGACCCGGGAACCGGCGGGCAGCTGGACGGTCACCTCGACGGCTCCGGAGTTGCCGAGGATCCGGTTCTTCGCGGCCGGGATCCCGACCCGCAGGACCCCGTCGCCGTAGGAGACCTCGGCCTGCTCCGCCGCCTTCACGTCACGGCCCTTCGCGGGGTCGGCGGGCCGGACCTCGACGGTGGTGTCGGCCCGGTCGGCGGCGATGAACCGGATCGCCCCGGCGGGGATGTCCAGGACGACGGAGACGGGGGCGGGGGTGTCGAACTTCTGCATCGTGCGCTCCTTGGACTCGTTATTTCCGATGCCAGAAACGCTACGTTGCGTTTATGGATTGAGCAACGGTTATGTTGCACTGAGCCGACGAAGAAGCAGCTCAGAGCACCAATTTCATTGCAATGGAGGTGAATCTAACGCAACGCCAGATCACTCATCGTTGCAATGAATGAAGGGTGAACGCTACCCTGGACCCGTCAAGCACCCCCCGAAGGAGGCCGCGATGCCGGGAGGCAGACTCACCCAGCAGGAGCGTCAGCAGATCGCGCTGGGACTGGCCGACGGCCTCGCCTACGCGGAGATCGCCCGTCGGCTCGACCGGCCGACGTCGACCGTCACCCGCGAGGTGATGCGCAACGGCGGCCCCACCTCCTACCGCGCCGACCTCGCCCACCGCGCCACCGAGCACCGCGCCCACCGCCGCCGCCCGGCCGCACCCCGCGACCCGGGCACGCCGCCGGAGCCGCACGGGCGCGACTCCGAGGCCGTACGGGGCTACGAGGAACTGCTGACCACCGTCTTCATGCAGTCGGGGCTGCCCCGGATGACGGCCCGGGTCCTGGTCTGCCTGTACACCACCGACGCGGGCAGCCTCACCGCGGCGGAACTGGTCCGGCGCCTCCAGGTCAGTCCGGCGACCGTGTCCAAGGCGATCGCGTTCCTGGAGAGCCAGGGCCTGGTCCGGCGCGAGCGCGACGAGCGCCGCCGTGAGCGGTACGTCGTCGACGACGACGTCATGTACCAGTCGACGATGGCGAGCGCCCGCGCCACCGCCCACCTCGGGGAGACGGCACGGCAGGGCGTCGCCGTGCTCGGCCCCGGCACCCCGGCCGCCGAGCGTCTGGAGAACATCGCACGGTTCGTGGACTTCGTCTCCGAGAGCATCGCCCGCGCGGCGGAACAGGCCCGCGCGGTGCTCCACACGAAGCCCGGCCCCCCGCACCCGTAGGCGGCCGGACCGTGGGCGGCCGGACCCGGCGTGGATGAACGCCTCGGGGCGATGTGACGTACCTGGTACTGCGGGCGGCAGCGGGCCGCCGGGAGGCGTCGTCGGCGCGAGGTGCTCGGCGACCGGGGGAAGGGCTGCGCCATCTCAGTGGATTCGAGCCGTCCGGCCGGCGGCGTTCTCGACCTGGCCGCCGCCCCGTCCGGTCAGGGGGCGGCGGAAAGCGCCCCGCCCGCCCGTCGGCAACTGGCGGGCCTGGACGGTCTGCGTGGCCTCGCGGCCCTCTACGTCGTCCTGTTCCACTGCTGGTTGTACACCTTCCCCGGCTACCCCCACAGCTCGGCGCCCCGGTGGCTGGACGGCCTGATGTTCGGGCGGCTGGCCGTCGTCTTCTTCCTGGTCCTCTCCGGGTTCTCCCTGGCGATATCCCCGGCGCGGCACGGTTGGCACTCGGGCGGCGTAGGCCGCTTCCTGCGCCGGCGGGCCTGGCGCATCCTGCCCCCGTACTGGGCGGCGCTGGCCCTGAGCCTGCTCGTCTCCTGGTTCGTGGTGCCGGCCTCCCACTTCGGGCCGCCGACCGGCGAGACGGTACTGGTGTACGGCCTCGTCGCCCAGGACGTCGTCACCGCCCCGACGCCGAACGGTGCGTTCTGGTCGATCGGGGTGGAGTCCGAGCTGTACCTCCTCTTCCCCCTCCTCCTGTTCGTCCGTCGTCGGTGGGGTGCGGCACTTCTGGCCGCGTGCGTGACGATCCCGGTGGTCGCCTACGGGCTGACGGCCCCGGGCGCGTCCCCCGTCGAGGGCGACAACTGGCTGGCCCCGCACCTCGTGCCCGTGTTCGCCGCCGGGGTGGTGGGCGCGGGGATCATCAGCGGGTCGGACCGGGTCCGACGTCTGCCGTGGGGCCGGCTCGCCGTCCTGGCCGCCCTGCCCGTCCTGGCTGTCGGAGCCGTCCGGGGGGCGGCCTGGACGGTGAACCACTACTTCTGGATCGACCTCGCCGTCGCCCCGGCCATGACGATGCTGCTGGCCGCGGTCGCCACCGGCCAACCGGCGTTCCTGGTACGCCTGTTGACCGCCCGACCCGTCCGCGCCCTCGGCGACTTCTCCTACAGCCTCTACCTGATCCACCTGCCGATCGTCCTGGCCGTGATCCGCCGCGTGGCCCCGCACTTCGTGTCCCACGGACTGCCCACGTTCTGCTTCACGCTCGCCGTGGGCCTGCCGCTCGCGACCGCCGGGGCCTGGCTGTTCTCCAGGACCTTCGAAATCCCGTTCAAACAGAACAGGTCCTGGAAGTCGGCCGTCCGCGGACTTACGGGGATCAGCCCGCGGACTTCTTTCCGGCGGGGGTGACGGCGTACCACGCGCCGTCCTTGCCCTGGCCGTTGACCTGTCCGGCCGCCGTGTCGCCGACGTACCGGTAGAGCGGCCAGCCGGCGAGGGTCAACTGGGTCCTGCCGTTGCGGTGGACCGTGCCGAGGAGGCTCTTCTCGACCCCTGCGGTCCCGACGGAGCCCTGCACGATGACGGGTATCCACGTCTTCGTGCACGCACCGGAGCACGTCCACTTCGAGGGGCTGGGCTGGTCCTTGTCGTAACGGTAGAGGGCCAGTCCCCGCTCGTCGGTGACCACGATGCCGACGCCGTCGACCGTCCTGGCCGTCACGGACGTGGTGGTGTCCGGGGACCCGGTGGCCGGCGTCGACGCGGCCGACGTGGCGGGCGTGGCGGCCGGCGCGGGAGCGGACGAGGCCGGAGCTGCCGGAGCGGCACCGGTCGAGGAGCCGCACGCTCCCAGCAGGAGGGCGGAGGCGAGCCCCGCGACCAGGTTGGGGACGATGCGTCGCGGGATCAAGAGGTCGCCCTTCGTCGGGAGTCGCGTCTGCTGCTCCCTTAGTACGTCGGCCGCCCCTCCCCCTCTCAGCCCCCGGCGCCCCATGACGCAGTCTTGACCAACACCGCGCTCACTCCCCGCCGAACAGCTCCGCTTCGCCGGTGTGAACCAAGAGCCGCCCGTCCCTCGGGCGGGGGCGCGCGGTTCTTGGCTGGGGCGTCTTCGGGGCCTACGCCGGGCTTGTCACCGTTGCCAGTCGGTGGACGTCCTTCGCTGTGCCCGTGACGCCGGAGAGGAAGCCCTGGGCCCTGGGGGAGGCGTTCTGGGTCAGCCAGGTCGGGTCGATGTCGCAGACGGCGACCCGGACGCCCGTGCCGACCAGGGCGAGGGGCAGGGTGTGCACCACGGTGGACGGGAAGCTGAGGATCGTACGGCCTATGGGGCCGCGGCGGGCGATGAGCTCCAGGGGGAGGTCCGGGCGGACTATCTCCAGGCCCGTCTCGGCGGCGAGGCGGTGGAGTTTCTCGGTGCTCTCGCGGCGGTGCGCGAAGTAGCGGGTCGCGCCGTGGGCCTTGGCGAGGGTCTGGACGGCCTCCAGGTAACGGTCGCCGTCGACCACGCCGGTCTCCACCAGGGACGTGCCGACCATGTCCGCGCCCTTGGTGATGCGCGGCGGGCCGAAGCGGGCCCGGGTCCAGCCGAAGTCGTTGGCGGTGACCGTCACGCCCTGCGGGGTGTCCGTCATCGGCATGGAGGAGAAGACCTCGACGCGCCGGCGGTCGCTGGGGGTCAGCCGGCGCCGGGCGGAGGAGGAGACCGGGGCGAAGAGCAGGTCCCGGGCGCCGGGTCTGCCGCCCTTGCGGTGCCAGCGGACCAGGCGTTCGCCGCGGGCGAGCTGGGCGACGAACTCCATCGTCGCCGTGCCGTCGTCGACGACCACCAGGTCGCGGGCACGGGTGATCGTCAGGAGCAGTTGCACGTAGCGGGAGAAGGGGTCCCCCATGACGACGCGGTCGGCCCGGCGGAGCGAGCCCGCCAGGCCGCCGATCGTCTGGAAGGGGGCGGTGGTGCCACCGCGCGCCTCCTCCCAGCGGACGCGGTGCCCCTCGTCGCGGGCCAGGTCCGCCATGCGGCGCAGCTGGCCCCGCGTCATGGGGTCCGTCGGCGACAGGACGACGATCGTGAGTTCCGCGCCGGGCGCAGGTATGCCGGACACCGAGCGCCGTACCTGGCTGGGCACGGCCGGCATCGGCTCCGCCGGCCCGCGCCGGTCGTGGACGTGCGCCCACTCCAGCACGTTGAGCAGCTGCACCGGACTCTCGACGAACGCGAGGGTGTGGGGGCCGGACTTCCCGGCGCGGGGGCTCATCGACGTACGACCGTCCCGTCGTCGTAACACATCAATCAGGCTCGGACTCAGACCTGGACCGGCTCGCCGGCGGCCGCGGCGATCTCCGCCTCGGCGACGACACCGTTGACGCGGCGCAGCTTCTTCATCGGGCCGAGCTCGGAGTCGTAGACCTTCTTGACGCCGTCACCGAGGGACTCGGAGATGATGCGGATGTCGCGCACCAGGCGCTGCAGGCCCTGCGGCTCCACGGAGGCGGCCTGGTCGGAGCCCCACATGGCGCGGTCGAGGGTGATGTGGCGCTCGACGAAGGTGGCGCCGAGGGCGACGGCGGCAAGGGTGGTCTGCAGGCCGGTCTCGTGGCCGGAGTAGCCGATCGGGACGTTCGGGTACTCCTTCTCCAGCGTGTTGATGACGCGGAGGTTCAGCTCCTCGGCCTTGGCCGGGTAGGTCGAGGTGGCGTGGCAGATGAGGATGTTCTCGCTGCCCAGGACCTCGACCGCGTGGCGGATCTGCTTCGGGGTGGACATGCCGGTGGAGAGGATCACGGCGCGGCCGGTGGCGCGCAGCGCCCTGAGCAGCTCGTCGTCCGTGAGGGAGGCGGAGGCGACCTTGTGGGCGGGGACGTCGAACTTCTCCAGGAAGGCGACGGCCTCGGTGTCCCACGGGGAGGCGAACCAGTCGATGCCCTTGGTCTTGCAGTACTCGTCGATCTGGCGGTACTCGTCCTCACCGAACTCCACGCGGTGGCGGTAGTCGATGTAGGTCATGCGGCCCCAGGGGGTGTCGCGCTCGATGTCCCACTGGTCGCGCGGGGTGCAGATCTCCGGGGTGCGCTTCTGGAACTTGACGGCGTCACAGCCGGCCTCGGCGGCGACGTCGATCAGCTTGAAGGCGTTCTCCAGCTCACCGTTGTGGTTGATGCCGATCTCGCCGCAGATGTAGACGGGCTTGCCGGGACCGACCTCGCGGGAACCGAACTGGCGCAGACGGGAGTTGCTCATGACGGTGGGGTGTCCTTACTTCGGGAGGGAATCGAGAGAGGGGCCGAGGATCCAGCTGGCGATCTCTCGGATCGCGCCGTCACCGCCGGGCAGGGTGGTGACCGCGCGTGCGGCGCCGCGTACGACGTCGTGGGCGCTCGCGACCGCCACGGGCCAGCCGGCCACGGCGAAGCACGGGAGGTCATTGACGTCGTTGCCGACGTAGAGCACGCGCTCGGGAGCGATGCCCTGCTCCTCGCACCACTGTTTGAGGGCGAGGTCCTTGCGGTCGACGCCGTGCAGGACCGGGATCCGGAGTTTCCGGGCCCGGGCGGCGACGACCGGGTTCTGCTCCGTGGAGAGGATCAGCATCTTCAGCCCGCTCCTGCGCAGGGCCGCGATGCCGAGTCCGTCGCCGCGGTGCACGGAGACGAACTCCTTTCCATCGGCGTCGATCAGCACCCGGTCGTCGGTCTGGGTGCCGTCGAAGTCCAGTACGACCGCGTCCACGTCGTCGGCGGTCGGCAGCGCGCCGGGGCGGTCCGCGTCGAAGAGCGGGGCCAGGGCGCGGGCGCGTGCGAGCTCGTGCGGGTCGTCGATCTCCAGCACGCGCGCGGGGTCGGTCCGCACCAGTTCGGTGTGGCCGAAGAAGCGGTGCTGGTGCTCGCGGAAGCCGGCCGCGCGCATCGCGTAGGCGGCGCCGGTCTCCAGGAAGTCCTGGGGGCGGTCCTGGCGGCGCGGGCGGAACGACTTGTCGTGGTTGACGCCGAAGCCGCCGCTCACGGGAGCCCGGCCGGCGTCACCGGCGGCGGCCGCGACCGGTGCCGGGGCGTGCGCCTCGTCGCGCCAGACGAAGCCGTGGAAGGGGGCCACGGTCAGGGCGGTGTCGGCGCCGTTCTCGACGACCGCGCCGGCCACTCCGTCGATGTCCTCGCGGACGATGAAGGGGCTGGTGCACTGCACGAGCAGCACCACGTCGACCCGGGCGCCGTGCAGTGCCTCGTGGGCGTCCATGGCGTGCAGGACGGCGGCCTCGGAGGTGGCGGTGTCACCGGCGATGGCGGCGGGCCGCAGCACCACCTCGGCGCCGGCCGAACAGGCCGCGGCGGCGATGGCCTGGTCGTCGGTGGAGACGACCACGTCGGTCACCAGCCGGGAGGCGACGCACTCGCGGACGGCGCGGGCGACCAGCGGGATCCCGCCGACCGGGGCGAGGTTCTTCGCGGGCACGCCCTTGGAGCCGCCCCGGGCGGGGATGACGGCGAGGACGCGGGGCAGGTTCGCCCCTTCGAGGTGGGGCATCGGCTCTGTTCCTTCAGGTCCGGCAGGCGCCGGCGACGCCTGGTGCGGGATCCGGTCGCTCACAGCTCTCCCATTCGTCGGATCACGGGGGCCACCCGCTGGACGCCGTGGCGGTAGGCGCCGCGGGCGGCCCGGCGCACGATCTGGCGGACGGGTCCCGGGGCCTTGTCGGCGGCGGGTGCGCCGGGCAGCGGGACACCGTCGGGGCCGAGGTGGTGGCGGGCCAGGATGCCGGGCAGGTAGCCGGGCGCGGTCTCGGGTGTGTAGTACGGGTTCAGGGGCGGCAGCCCGCCGGGCCGGGCGAGCAGCTTCGCGATGCGCTCGCGGCCGGCGTCGAAGGCGGTGGCGTAGGAGCCGTCGGCGGCGACGCCCTGCCGGGCGACCCACTCGGGGTCGGCGACCGGGCGGTGTCCGGCGTCGAGCTGGTCCCAGGAGGCGAGGCAGCCGGAGCCGACGAAGTGGTGGTTGCCGAGCGTCTCGCGGATGCCGAGGTCGGTGAGGACCACGGTCGGGATCCGCCGGTGCAGGGCCTCCAGGGCGGCCGTCGAGCTGATGGTGACCAGGAGGTCGGTGTGGTCGAGCACCTCGCCCATGTGCCCGTAGACCAGCCGGAAGTTGGCGGGCACGTCCATGCCCTGGACCAGCTTCTGGTACGGCAGTTCCTCGATGTGGGTGGTGTGCTCGCCGGGCTTGGAGCGCAGTTTGAGCAGCACCTCGCGCTCGGGGTGCCTGCGGGCGTGCTGGATCAGCCGGTCGAGCAGGTAGGCGCGGTCCTTGCGGCTGTCCGGGACGGACGGCTGGGCGGCGAAGACCACGGTGCAGGGCCTGTGCTCGCCTTCGTAGGGCGCTCCGCCGAGGAACGGCAGCGCGACCTCGGTCACCGCGCCGGAGTCGGCGCCCACCCCGTCGTACACCGCGCGGAAACGCTCGGCGTCCTGGCGGGAGTTGGCGAGGACGAGGTCCGCGCCGTGGCGCAGCAGCAGACCGTCGGCGAGCTTCTCGTAGACGACGCCGACGTAGCCGGTGACGACGACGGGGCGCTTCTCCCGGCCGGCCCAGGCGGCACGCAGCCCGTGCAGCATGGCCTGCACCCCGCCGCCGACGAGGGAGAGGACGAGGATGTCGTACGACTGCCGCTCCATCTCTCTCAGGAACTCGACGGCCGTCACCTCGCGGAGCGAGTCCGCGTGGACGCCGACCTCCTGGAGCTGGCGGGCGGTGGGGGTGGCGCGGCCGCGCAGGAGGTAGCCGTCGAGCCGGACGTCCGAGTCGTCGCCTTCGCCCGGGGCGAGGCGCTTCGCGGTGAGGGCGCCCCACTTCCACCGGGTGTCCGAATCCGCCAGGACGGCCACCCGCAGGGACTTCGTTGCACTTACTGGCACACCGAGGACGCTAGGAAGCCATTCCGAGGATCTCCCGAACCCGAATGCAACAAAGGGTTAACAACACGTCGCCGAATGGCGAATCGGCCAGGGAACGGTCACGGAAAAGCCCCGGTTCACGACCTCGCCACATGCCGTTCACCTGGTATCAAGACGGCGGTCAAGACGCGCGACGGGCACTCATCTAACGTCCCTCACGTGGTCAAGCTCTCCGTCATCGTGCCGTTCTACAACGTGCAGCAATACGCGCCCGACACCCTGAGGAGTCTGCGCGCGAACGCGCGTGAGGACTTCGAATTCATTCTCGTCGACGACTGCTCGACCGACGGGACTCCAGAGATTCTCGCGCGCGCAGAGCGCGAACTGCCCGGTGCGGTCCATGTCAGACACGAACAGAACGGAGGTCTGGCCACCGCGCGCAACACCGGCATCGACAGGGCGCGCGGCGAGTACGTGACCTTCCTGGACGGGGACGACTGGCTCGCACCGGGCTACTACCCGGACCTGGTGGCCGCCATCGAGTCGCTGGGCTGCGACTTCGTCCGCACCGACCATGTGCAGTGCACGGCGCGGGCCCGGCTCGTGACCCGGGTGCCGGTCGGCCGGCGCAACGTCGTGATGAACCCGCGGGACGCGATCCTGCCCGCCGACCGGTCCACCTCCGTCGACTACGCCTACGCGTGGGCGGGTGTCTACCACCGCCGTCTGGTGGACAAGGGACTCGTGCATTTCACGGACGGACTGCGCACGGCCGAGGACCGGCCGTGGATCTGGAAGCTGCACCGGGAAGCCGATTCCTTCGCCGCGGTGAACCTGCTCGGCGTCTTCTACCGGCGTGGCGTAGCCTCTTCACTCACACAGATCGGCGACGTCCGTCAGCTCGATTTCATTCGCGCGTTCGACCAGGTGATCGAGGAAACGGCACAGGACGCCGACGCGAAGGACCTCCTGCCGAAGGCCGTCCGTACGTATTGCGCCATCATTTCCCATCACCTGGGATCCATCGAAAGGTTCGAGCCCGCGGTGGCGAAGAAGCTGAAATCCATGAGTGCCGCCGCACTGCGGCGCATGCCGCAGGACGTGCTGGACGAGGCCCTGGACTCCATGGACCTCCAGCGGGCCACCAAGCTGCGCCGGCTGCGCCGCCGTCCCGCCCCCGCGGGAGCCGCCGCGTGACCACCCAGATCTTCCAGGCGTCCACCCTCTACGGCACCGCCACCCTCGCGGCCGCCCTGGACTCCGGCGCCTTCCGCCCGGCCGACCGGCGCATCCTGCTGGTCTGCAACAACGCGGCAACCCCCGAGATCACCCCGGGCCTGGAGGAGGCGCCGGGCTTCGAGCGGCTGCGCGACCGCTTCGACGAGGTGATCTCGTACAACGAGACGATCTTCCCGTTCCATCCGGGCGGCTGGGCCCCCCGGGTGGACGACATGCCGCTGTGGGAACGCTTCCTGCGCCACGAGTGGCGGCTCGGCGACGACGACGTGGAGTTCGCCGTCGAGTCGATCCAGGTGAACCCCTCGCTCAGCCTGACCCAGATCTTCACCGGCGCCCCGGTCACGGTCTACGCCGACGGCCTGATGAGCTACGGCCCGACCCGCAACAAGATCGACCCGCTGGTCGGCACCCGCGTGGACCGGGTGCTGCACCTGGACCTGGTGCCGGGCCTCAAGCCGCTGCTGCTCACCGAGTTCGGCGTCGAGGCCGAGATCGTGCCGACCGCGGCCTTCACCAAGGTGCTGGCCGAACTCGCGCCCAGCGGCGACGGCCTGCCCGGGATCGACGAACCGGCGCTGCTGCTCGGCCAGTACCTCTCCGCGCTCGAGATCCTCACCCCCGAGCAGGAGGAGCACCTGCATGTGCGGATGCTGAGGGGCGCGGTACAGCTCGGCCACACCAGGGTCGTCTTCAAGCCGCACCCCTCCGCCCCCGCGCGGTTCGCCCGGACCCTGGAGCAGGAGGCCGAGAAGCTCAAGGTGGAGCTCACGGTCCTGGACACCACGGCCCTCGCCGAGGTGCTCTACCAGAAGATGCGTCCCGCCCTGGTCGTCGGCTGCTTCTCCACCGCGCTGCTGACCGCGTCCGCGCTGTACGGGCTGCCGACCGCCCGGATCGGCACCGAGACGCTCCTCGACAAGCTGGTCCCCTACGAGAACAGCAACCGGGTCCCGGTCACCGTCGTCGACGCGCTGGTGCCCGACCTCACCGACCGCAAGGCGGTCGAGGAGCAGCGTCCCGGCATGTCCGTCGAGGCGCTCGGGGCGCTGATCCGCGCGGTGGGCTTCGCCATGCAGCCGAAGATCTACCCGCAGCTGCGCGTCGAGACCGAGCGCTATCTGAGCAAGCACCTGAACGAACGCACCATCCGCTACTTCAAGCGCAGGCGCCTGACCTCGCTCGCGCTGCCCGGCGGGGTGCCCTCGCAGCTGGCGTTCATCCCGCGCAACGCGACCGTCCGCCGGGTCGCCCGCAAGGCGCGCAGCCTGCGGCGGGGCGCGCGCCGCTGAGCGCTCCCCGCGCCCCTTCCGGGCGCTGCCGCACCGCTTCTCGAAGGGGCGGGTCCCGATCGACGGGACCCGCCCCTTCGGCGTGCGCGCGGTGTCCCGGTCCTGCCAGGCAAAGCTTGTGTAACAGCTGTGCGGGGTACGGTGACCCGCGCCGGGGGGATGGATGGAGAGACCGGGAATCCGGAACGACCGCAGGGTGAACGACGCACGACGGGCACGGGGACGACCCTGCGGTTTAATGTGACTTTCCTATGATTCGTCCAGGTGTCCCCGGGGCCTCCTTCTCCCCGGGGACGGGCCCGACCGGATGGGATGATGAAACGCCGAGCACCTGGTAAGCATTTCGGACCATGTCTCTCGCGACCTCCACCACGACGCCCTCGCCTGCGAAGACCGCCGTCGTCCCGGTGCCCTCCGGGCGGCCGCGCCCCCGGCTTCTCGCCCTCGACGGACTGCGGTTGCTGGCCGCCCTGATGGTCTGCCTCTACCACTACACCGGGCGCGGCGGAGTCGTCTCCGCCTCCTGGCACCAGAACCCCGCCCACATCTTCCCGACCCTGTCCAGGGCGGCCGTCTACGGCAACCTGGGTGTCGAGTTCTTCTTCGTCATCAGCGGCTTCGTGATCTGCATGAGCAGCTGGGGCCGCTCGCTGGGCGACTTCTTCCGCTCCCGGGTCGCCCGCCTCTACCCCGCCTACTGGGTGGCCCTGCTGCTGGTCACCGGCGCGTCCCTGGTGCTGCCCGCCGTCGTCCACGCGGTCCGGTTCGACGAGTTCCTGGTCAACCTGACGATGCTGCAGCAGCCGATGGGCGTGCCCCGCGTCCTCGGCGTCTGCTGGACCCTGTGGGTCGAGGTCCGCTTCTACGCGCTGTTCGCCCTGACCGTCGTCCTGCCGGGCGTCACCTACCGCAGGGTGGTGCTGTTCTGCTCGGTGTGGACGCTGGCCACCGTGCTCTCCACCGCGGCGGGCGGCCCCTGGACCGAGCTGGTCGTGATGCCGCAGTACGCCCCGTACTTCATCGGCGGCCTGGCCCTCTACCTGGTCCACCGCTTCGGCAACCAGGCCCTGCCGTGGGGCATCGTGGCGCTCTCCTGGATCCTCGGACTGCGCATGGCCAGCGAGGGGGCCTGGCACCACGGCTCGCCCCGTGACCCGTACGTCGTGATGCTGGTCGTCACCCTGGCGTACGCGGCGGTGGCGGCGGTGGCCGCGGGCTGGACACGGTGGGCGGCCTGGCCCTGGCTGACCACGGCCGGGGCGCTGACCTACCCCTTCTACCTGATCCACGAACACCTCGGATGGTTCGCGATCCGGGTGCTGCACCGCAGCTGGGGGCTGCCGGCCTGGCCGACGCTCGCGATCACGGTGTGCACCATGCTCGGACTGGCCTGGCTGATCCACCGCTTCGTGGAGACGCCGATCGGACCCCGCCTCAAGCGAGCTCTGAAGTCCCCGCCGCGGACGACCGGCTAGGCAGCGGGGCCCTCGGCACCGGAGAGGGCGACGCTCAGGCGCTCGCCAGCGTCAGCTTGACCGCGAAGCCGAGGAACAGCACCCCCGCCGCCGAGGTGGCCGTGGCCGACAGCCGCTTCCTGCGGCGGAACGCGTCGGCCAGCCGGGTGCCGCTGAATATCAGGGCGCTGAGGTAGAGGAAGCTGGCCAGCTGGGCGAAGGCGCCGAGGACGACGAAGGACAGCGCCGGGTAGGCGTACCCGGGGTCGACGAACTGGACGAAGAAGGCGACGAAGAACAGGATCGCCTTGGGGTTGAAGAGACTGATCACCAGGGCGCGCCGGTACGGCCGCTCCTGCCCGGGCGCGACGGCCGGCGCCTCCTGTGCGACCGCGCGCAGCCTCCGGTCCCGCCACATCCCCCAGGCCGCCCGCAGCATCCCGACCGCCAGCCACGTCAGGTAGCCGGCGCCCGCGTACTTCACGATCCCGAACAGCACGGCGTTCGCCTTGAGCAGCGAGGCCACCCCGGCCGCCGACAGCGTCATCAGCACGGTGTCCCCGCACCACACGCCCGCGGCGGCCGTGTAACCGGCGCGGACCCCTCGCCGGGCGGCGACGGACAGCACGTACAGCGAGTTGGGGCCGGGCAGCAGGACGATCAGGACGAGTCCTGCCAGGTAGGTCGGGAGATCGATGACACCGAACATGGGAAGCAGTGTCGCACGGGGCTACGACAACACCTCCGCCGCAGGTCAGAAGGTGTCCGTGGGGACGTACACGCCCCACACCGAGCGCAGCGTGTCGCACACCTCGCCGACCGTCGCGCGGGCGCGCAGCGCCTCCCGCAGCGGGGGCAGGACGTTGCCGTCGCCCTCGGCGGTCTCCCGCAGGGCACCGAGGGCGGCGGTGACGGCCCGCCCGTCCCGGTCGGCACGCAGCCGCGCGAGCCGCTCGGTCTGCCGGCGTTCGACGGCGGGGTCGACGCGCAGGGGTTCGAAGGGTTCCTCCTCGTCGAGCCGGAACCGGTTGACACCGACCACGACCCGCTCGCCCGCCTCCGTCTCCTGCGCGATCCGGTACGCGTTGCGCTCGATCTCGCCCTTCTGGAACCCCCGCTCGATCGCCGCCACCGCACCCCCCAGCTCCTCCACCCGCCCCATCAACGCGACCACCGCCTCCTCCACCTCGTCCGTCAGCCGCTCCACCGCGTACGACCCCGCGAACGGATCCACCGTCGCCGTCACGTCCGTCTCCCACGCCAGCACCTGCTGCGTGCGCAACGCCAGCCGCGCACTGCGCTCCGACGGCAACGCCAACGCCTCGTCGAACGCGTTCGTGTGCAACGACTGCGTGCCCCCCAGCACCGCCGCAAGACCCTGCACCGCCACCCGCACCAGGTTCAGCTCCGGCTGCTGCGCCGTCAGCTGCACCCCCGCCGTCTGCGTGTGACAACGCAGCATCCACGACCGCGGATCCTCGGCCCCGAACTCCTCGCGCATCACCCGCGCCCAGATCCGGCGCGCCGCACGGAACTTCGCCACCTCCTCCAGCAACGCCGTCCGCGCCCCGAAGAAGAACGACAACCGCGGCGCGAACTCGTCCACCCCCAGCCCCGCCGCCACCGCCGCCCGCACGTACTCGATCCCGTCCGCCAGCGTGAACGCCACCTCCTGCACCGGCGACGCCCCCGCCTCCGCCATGTGATACCCCGACACCGACACCGTGTTCCACCGCGGCATCTCCGCCCGGCAGTACCCGAACACATCCGCCACCAGCCGCAACGACGCACGCGGCGGAAAAATGTACGCCCCCCGCGCGATGTACTCCTTGAGCACGTCGTTCTGCACCGTCCCCCGCAACGCCCCCGCCGCCACCCCCTGCTCCTCCGCCACCAACTGGTACAACAGCAACAACACCGCCGCCGGCGCATTGATCGTCATCGACGTCGACACCTCACCCA
>NZ_JBFACN010000047.1:0-37487 GCF_040640875.1 Streptomyces sp. NPDC021562 | reverse complement strand
ACCGCGCATTCGACTCCACCACCGAACCGAACCCCGCATACTGCCGCATCGTCCACACCCGCCCCGTGTACATCGACGCATACACACCACGCGTGTAGGGGTAGGCCCCCGGCTCGCCGAGCTTCTCGGCCGGGTCCCAGCCCGTCAGGGCCGCCGGACCGTAGACCGGTTCGATGGGCAGTCCCGACTCCGACTCTCGGGCCATGGTGGGTGACCTCCGCGTTCGCCAGTGGGCCGGTGCGTCCGTCACTTCCACCATGCTCCCTTGTTCGGCGGCGGTCACGCGGGGAAGCATCCACGGCATGAGGGCCTCCGGGTACGCAGGGATCGTGGCCGCCGCGCTGGCCGTGCTGTGCGGGTGCACCGTGCAGCCGCCGGACGGCGGGGACGGCAGGGGACACTCGCCGGTCCGCGTCGAGCTTCCGCGCGGCACGCCGGGCGGGCGGAGCGCACCGGACGGGACCGCCCCGGTGCCCGGCCCGTCCGCCGTCGAGACCGTCCCGCCGCACATCGTCTACACCCGCGGCGACACCGGCACCGGCGTCCGCGAGCTCCAGGCCCGGCTGCGCCAGGTCGCCTGGCTGTACGACGGGCCCACGGGGACGTACGACGACCTCACCGCGCAGGCGGTCGCAGGGTTCCAGGGCAGGCGCGGGCTGCCCCGGACGGGTGAGACCGACGCCGTGACCTGGCGGCGGCTGGTGGGGATGACGCACCGACCCGGGAAGTGGGAGCTGTACCTGATGGGCGGTCAGCCGGCCGCCGCGCCCGACGCGCGGTGCCTGACCGGGCGGGTGCTGTGCATCAGCAAGTCCAGCCGCACGCTGCGCTGGATGATCGACGGGCGCACGGTGTCGACGATGTCGGTGCGGTTCGGGACCCAGTACACGCCGACCCGTGAGGGGGTGTTCCACGTCTATTGGAAGTCACGCGACCACTACTCGACCCTCTACCACTCCCCCATGCCGTACGCGATGTTCTTCAGCGGCGGGCAGGCGGTGCACTACTCGTACGACTTCGCGGCCCGGGGCTACGCGGGTGGCTCGCACGGGTGCGTCAACGTGCGGGACGAGGCGGCGATCGCGGACCTGTTCGCGCAGGTGCGGAGCGGCGACAAGGTCGTCGTCTCCTGGTGAGGCGCGCGGCGAGGGAGGTTCGGGGCGCGGGCGGGACCGGGGGAACGTGTCCCGCCCGCGCCGATGCACGAGCCGCAGGTACGGGGGGAACCCCGGCTCTGTGCGACGGCCGATGACCAGTCGGCTCATTCAGTACTGCGTCCCGGCCTCGGAAAATGTCACACCCTGCGGAAAAAAAGTTCAGCGACTTTCAAAACCGCAGGTCAGAGCGCGCTGTACGTCGGCGCGGGCAGGCTGACGGGCTGGTCGGGCGCCAGGGGCGCGAAGCCCGTCGGGGCGGGTGGGGCCAGGCCGTCCTGGTGGTGGCCGTTGCCGCCCCCGCCGCCGCCCTTGCCGTTGCCGCCCCCGCCGCCGCCCTTGCCGTCACCGTCGCCCCGGCCGGACCGGCCGTCGCCGTCACCGTCCCGGCCCTTGCCACCGCCCTTGCCGTCGTTCCGGCCGCCTTGACCGCCGGAGCCGCCCTTGTCGTCGCCCGCGACGCCGTTGCCGCCCCGGTCACCGGTTTTCCGGCCGCCGAGGACGGTTCTGCAGAACGCGTCGAGCCGTCCGGAGCCGCCCGCGAAGCCTTCCAGGCTGCGTCTGCGGCCGGCGTCCAGCGGCTTGCCGTCGCGGAGGGCACGGCAGGAGGTGAGCGCACCGCGCCACCGGTTCCCCGGGGTGTCCGGCGCACCGGTGTTCCGCTCCTGCGGCTTGCCGGACGCCCCGTCCGAGGACGGCGCGGTCCCGGCCGACGGAGTGCCGGTGCGGGCCGCGCCGCTCTCGCCGCCGAGCAGGGACTCGGTCGACGGCGAGCCCTGCGGGAGCTGCGGGGAGGCCGAGACGGAGGCGGCCGGTCCGGGCCGGTGGTCGTCGAACGGGGTGCGCAGCACACCGGTGCCGGCGGCGACCGCGACCCCGCCGAGCATGCCTGCGGTCAGCGCGGCGGCGAGGCCGAGCCGCGCGGGGCGGGCCCAGCGGGGGGCGCGGGGCGGCCGACGGCCCGCGCCGCCGAGGCGGAACAGGCCCGCGTCGGCGCCCTGCCCGGCCGCGCCCGGCCGCCGGGCCGCGTCGGTCCGCTCCTCCTCGGGGGATTCGCGCGCTTTGCGGAAGGCAGCCACCGCGGCTTCCTCGCCGGGGAGTTCGGCGTCGGCCGCCGTGGCGCGCGCGGACAGCTCGCCGAGCCGTGCGGCGAGGCGTTCTGCCTGGTCACGGGCGGATTCGTCGACGGCTTCGAGCGACTCACCGCGCAGCAGACGTTCCGCCGTCTCCCGGTCCAGCCACCTGTACTGCTCGTCGGCCATCACATGTCCTTCTGCGTCCGCGAACGCGTATGCGTCACACTGGCGGACGTCACCGCACGATCTTTCGGTTCTCGCTGGGGCGGCAGCGCCTCCAGGACGTCCGCCGTCTCGGGGTCCGCGCCGAGCAGCTCGGCGAGTCTCCTCAGCCCCCGGTGGGCCGCCGTCCGGACCGCGCCCGCGCGCTTGCCGAGGGTCTCGGCGGCGGTCTTGGCGTCGAGGCCCACGACGACCCTGAGGACCACCGCCTCGGCCTGGTCCTGGGGCAGCCGGGCGATGAGCGAGAGGGTGGAGTCGGTGGTGAGCGCCTCGATGGCCTCGCCCGCGGTGTCGGACTCGGCGGCCCAACCGGCCAGTTCCGTCTCGTCGCCGCCGATCGCGGGACGCCGGCCGCGCATCCGTATGTGGTCGAGGGCGCGGTTGCGGGCGATCCGGGCGGCCCAGCCGCGGAAGCGGTCCGCGTCGCCGCTGAACCGGTCGAGGTCACGGGCGATCTGCAGCCAGGCCTCGGAGGCGACGTCCTCGGCGTCCGGGTCGCCGACCAGCGTGCGGACGTACCCGAGCAGGCGCGGCTGCACCGCGCGGTAGACGATGCGGAACGCTGTCTCGTCCCCGTCCTGTGCCGCACGTACCGCGGCGGTCAGCTCCGCGTCGTCCCCCAGCACCCGTTACCTACTTTGCGCCCGAACCGGCGCCGCTCTCGCGGGCGTCGTTCTCGCTGTCGTGGTTCCTCAATTGATGGTCGTGGTGGTCGGGACGCGGATGGTTGCGGTGGTCATGCGTCGTCCGCGGCCCGGCGCGAACTGCACGTTACGTGCTGAATCCGCTCCCCGTCCATGTCCGTACAAGATGCAACCAACACGTGACGCCCCGAGGTGTGACAGAAAACGCACTCTTGGCGCTGAACGGAGTACGGGCCGCCGCGCGGCCCGTGCCACGCGACGGCCGGGGCCTCTCCTGTGGGGGGTGGCGGCTCCGGCCGTTGCTTCGGTGGCGGCCCCACGGTCGCTACGTGTCCGCGAGCAGCAGCGCCGAGTCGGTGTGCAGGGTGAGGCGCACCGGTACGAAGCGGGTGGCGTCCACCGGTGACTCCCCGGTGCCGGGGCTCCGCGCGAAGCGCGGATGGGCGCCCGCGCTGATCTGCCAGCGTATGCGGTGACCGACGGCGAATCTGTGGGCGGTCGAACTCATCGGCACGGTGATCCGCGACGGCTCCCGGCCGTCCGTCCGCAGGCGGCCCAGCCCGTCGCAGACGTTGACGGAGCGGCCCTGTGGGTCCACGTCGCACAGCCGGGTGAAGACGTCGGCATGACCGGTGTCCGTGGAGACGCTCAGCTTCGCCGAGACCGGCCCCAAGATGTCCACGGGCTCGGTCAGCGGGGGGCCGGTGAACGTCAGGACGTCCTCCCTCGCCTCCAGACCGCGGTTGTCGCGAGGGCCTGCGGTCCGGGAGAGCAGCGGGCCGCCGAGGGACGGGGTGGGGTCGCCCGGGTCGTAGCGGAACGACATGAGCGGGGCGCGGTCCGTGGGGGGCTGCCGGGTGAGGTGCCCCTGCGCGGTGGGGAACCAGGAGCCGACGGCCGAGGCCGGCGGCCAGTCGTCGAGGTCCCGCCAGGCGTTCTCGCCGCCCATGTGCACGCGCACCCTGCCGGGGCGCAGGCCCGAGGGGTCCGCGCACAGGTGGGCGCGCAGCCAGGCGAGGCTCTCGGTGAACACCTCGGGCCACCCTTGCTGCAGGGCGGAGGTGTGGGTCCAGGGGCCGACGAGCAGGGCGGTCTCGCAGCCGGCCCGACGCAGCCGGTCGTACTGTTCGAAGGTCTGGTCGGCCAGCGCGTCGTGCCATCCGGTGATCAGAGCCGTGGGCACCCCGAGCCGCTCCGCCGCCTCCGCCAGGCATGCGCCGTGCCAGTACGGGTCCTCGGCGTCCGGGTGTGTCATCACGTCGTCCAGCCAGGGCACTTGGCCCCCCAGGGCTGACGCGTACGCCCCCCGCAGCGGCCGCGCGGTGGTGACCTCACGCAGGCGCCGCTGCAGGCGCAGTGTCGCCTTCAGGAACGGTGCCATGCCCTGGTGCTGGTAGGTCATGCCCACACCGACGGCGAGCGCGGTCTCCAGGCGCAGCGCACCGTCCGCGTGGAACAGGGCGTAGGGGTCGTGCAGGCCCACCTGCACCACCATCGCCTTCAGTTCCGGCGGCGGGTCCACGGCGAGGGCCCATTGCACGTAGCCCAGGTAGCTGGGACCGACGGTGCCGAGGGTGCCGTTGAACCAGGGCTGTTCGCGCAGCCAGGACACGGCGGCCCGGCCGTCGGCGGGCTCGTTGCGCCACAGGTCGAACGCGCCCCCGGAGCCGCCGGTGCCGCGGCAGCTCTGCAGGACCACGTGAAAGCCCTGTTCGGCGAAGAGCAGGCCGTACATGGGGGACCACGGCAGGCCCCTGCCGTACGGCGAGCGCACCAGGAGGGTGGGGAAGTCGCCCTCGGCGCGCGGGAAGTAGTGATCCGTGATCAGCGGGCTGCCGTCGGCGGCCGGCACCACCAGCCCCGGCTCCCACCCGGCCTCGTGCCGGGGCGCGGGCAGACGGCGCCACGTCGCCCTCATCATCCGTGCGGCCAGGGGCGGTCTGCGGGAAGGCGGTGCCCAGGTCGGCCTCGGCGCAGCACCGTGCGTGCGGGACGTCATCGTTCCCCTCCTTGATTTACGTACGGTGTACGAGAATAGGGGATGCTTCACTGATGCGCGCAAGAGCCGCCGGTCGAGGGAAGGAGCGCGGGCCATGTCCCGTGACGGAGGAGCCGACGCCCCGGGCGTCGACCCCCAGCAGCTGTGGCTGGCCTCCGGAGGGCCGCGCAGAGGACGCAAGCCCGCCTACAGCCGCGAGGCGATCACCGCGGCGGCCGTCGCCCTGGCGGACGCCGAGGGGCTCGAAGCGGTCACCATGCGCAAAGTCGCCGCACGGGTCGGAGCGGGCGTCATGTCGCTCTACAGCTACGCCCCCGACAAGGAGACGCTGCTGAACCTGATGGTCGACCACGTCAGCGGCGAGTTGCCGGTCACGGACCCGCCCACCGGCGACTGGCGCGCCGACCTGAAGACCATCGCCCGCCTCCAGCGCGCCCACATGCTGCGGCACCCCTGGCTGCCCGCCGCCCTGGCCGGCCGGCGCAGTCCCGGGCCCAACACCCTGGCCTTCCTGGAACGCGCGCTCGCCGCCCTGCGGCCCACCCGGCTGGACGGCACGGCGAAGCTGGAGATCTTCGCCCAGCTCACGGCCTTCGTGGCCGGGCACGTCGCCCACGAACTCGCGCAGGCCACGGCCGCGCAGTCACCCGACCGCGCCGCGGCCGAGGCCCGCTACCTCGCCGCCGTCGCGGCGGACGGCCACCACCCGGAACTCGCCGAGGCCCTCTCCGCCCCCGCCCGTCCCCTCACCCCTGAAGCCACCTTCACCCGCTTCCTCAACCGCCTGGTGGACGGCCTCGACACCGACTGACCCCCACCGTCCGCCCCGTCAGCGCACGGCGTCGCGGCACAGCAGGCGCAGCGAGCCGTGGCCGCCGTAGCAGCGCCGGGCCTCGTCGATCGGGTCCCAGAGCCGGCCGTCGGGGGTGCGGATCCAGTGGTCGCCGCCGGACGCCCACCACTCGGCGCCGGACTCCCGGGCGATCACCTCCCCGGCGTAGGCGCCGAGGCCGCGCAGCGTCTCCCGCACGGCGTCGTACGGCGCACCCTCGCCGCGTATCTCCTCGATCATCCGGTCGACCCGCCACAGGCTCTGTGCCGAGTAGTCGAGCCGGATCCGCGCACCCTCGCGCATCACGGCCACCGCGTCCGCCGCCCACCGCACCGGCTTGGCGGCGGCGTGCGGCCTGGTCTCCTGCTGTGCTGTCACATGGTGGGCTGTCACATACTGAAGAGCGGGGTCAGCGGCGTTTTCGTCACCCGGATCCGGGGTGCTTCGGCAACCGGTGCAGGACCCCCGCAAGTCCGCCGCAGCTCCGCCGCACGGCACGCACAGGAACCTCCCCGGGTTCAGCCGCGGCCGCGGGCCCGGCGCGACACCACCGCGCGCAGCACCCGGCGGCCCTCGGTGGAGACGTCCAGCGCCCGCCGCAGCCCGGCCGCGCCGTGTCCGGCGAGCAGTTCCAGCACCGTGACCTGGCGCCGCAGTTCGGCGGCGACCAGCGGGGACATGTCCTCGGTGCCGCCCTCGCGGCGGGTGTCGACCGAGGGCGCCGGGTCCGCGGCGGGGTCGAGGAGCCGGTGGATCCGCAGCGAGGCGACGGAACAGCCGTCCGCCCACAGCCGGATGCCGGGGGCGTCGGGCGAGGCGGGCGCGGCGTCGAGCATCCGGCGGGCGAGCGCCTCGACCTCGTCGCCGCCACCGCCACCGGCCCCGCCGCCCAGGGAGCCGCGCGCCTTCTCCAGACCCGCGCTCCAGTCCGAGCCGTCGGCGAGGCTCGCCCACAGCGGGCGCAGCACCAGGTCGTCGCCGCCGAGCAGCGGCACGCACCGATCCAAACAGGCCAACCCGCTGGCGGCGAGTCCGCGTTCATCGGCCTGCGCGATCAGCTCCACCAGGCTCATCCCACGCCTCCCACAGCGGTCCATACCAAGGCGCCGACCTTTACGGAGCCCGCACTTCCCCTTACTGCGTGCGAGGGACCCGGAGTGTCACAGCGGTGCGCGGCGCACCGGAACCGGGCCCCGGGGCGGGGGTTTTCGGCCACCCCGCGGACCCGGTCCGGTCCGGTCAGCCCAGCTCGTTCGCGAGGCCCTTGAACGCGGTCCAGGACATCGCCGGGGTGCCCGGGTCCCAGAGCTTCTGGGCGGTGGCCCGCAGCGGCATCCGGATGCCGGCGGCGACCTGGTCCTGGGTCTGGGAGTTCGCGAGGTCGCACCAGACCGCGAAGGACCCGCCCAGGATCTGCGCGTCGTACTTCGCGGGCACGGCGGTGGTGCCGCGCAGCACGCGCGGGGTCCACTGCTCGTAGATCCGCCGTCCGGTCGGGTAGACGAAGGTGTTGGGCTCGCCGAGCACGTAGTAGAGGAACTCGTCGTTGTAGTTGAGCACCTTGCGGCCGGCGCTCAGGTACTCCACCGGCTGCCGGGCGCCGATCTCCTTGCCGGTCCAGTAGGCGACCTGGAGGTCGTCCGCGGGCCGTACGGAGGTGCCGCGGAGGAAGCCGTCGTTCCAGACCCGCAGGGTGCGGTCGTGGGCGCGGACGGTGTCGGCGCGGTCGTTCAGCCAGCCGGTGGTGAGGTCGGCGACGGTGCCCGAGGGGCCGTACGCCTTCCGGGCGGCGGCCGCGAGCTGCGGGAAGGAGGCCTGCGGATCGGCGACCGTCAGGGCCTGGTACTCGTCGCCGCCGAGGTTCCAGTAGGAGCCGGGGAAGAGGTCGGCGTACTCGCCCAGCAGATCGTCGACGATCCCCGCCGAGGCCGGCTTGGAGATGTCGACGGCGCCCCTGGTGGCGGTCCCCCGGGCGCTGCGCAGCTGGAGGTCGGGGTGGGCGGCGAGGACGGCCCCGAGGTGGCCGGGCGAGTCGATCTCGGGCACGACCTGGATGTGCCGGCCGGCCGCGAGGGCGACGATCCGCTGCACCTGGGTCTTGGTCAGGTGGTCGTGGGAGACGATCTCGGGGTGGGTGGCGGACTCGATCCGGAACCCCTGGTCGTCGGAGAAGTGCAGCCCGAGCTCGTTGTACTTGAGATCGCCCAGCTCTCTTATCCGGGCCTCGATCCAGCCGGCGGTGAACGGCTTGCGCGCGATGTCCAGCATGAACCCGCGCCGCGGCTTGGCGGGCTGGTCCCGCACCACCCCCTCGGGGGCCGTACCGCCGCCGTGCACCTCCTGCTTCAGCGTCCGGGTGCCGTAGAAGACGCCCGCGTCACCCGGCCCGCTGATCCGCACCGTCCCGCCGCGCACGGTCATGGTGTACGACTCCGGGTCCCCCGTGCCGCCGAGGTCGAGCCGCACGTCCCCCGGCCGGACGTCCTCGTCCGCGCCCTTCTGGCCGGCGTAGGCCAGACCGAGTTCGCCCGCCGTCAGCCGCCCCTCGTCGGCCAGCGCCGCGTCGCTCACCACGACCCGGTAGCCCCTCTCGGGGCGCCAGCCCGGCCCCCGGGCCGCCGTGTGGGAGCGGACGGCGGGGATGGTGCGCGGCGCCTGGGAGAGGGGGTAGCTGCGGGTGGGGCTGGGGCTCACGGACGGCTGCCGGGCCGGTCCCGCGGCGCGGCCGTCGCCGTCGCTTCCTCCGGAGGAGGCCCACACCCCGATGCCCGTACCGAGCGCGACCGTGCCCACGAAGGCCGCGGCGACCACCGCCCGCCTTCGCGCGACCTGTCGTGTCGAGGGCCTGCGCCTGTGCTGGCTCACTGTCCCAACCTACGACGCGCCGACCACACGGCCGTCATCCCCTCGCTCTGAAACTCTCCCGTTCGGGTGAGATCGAGGCAACCAACCGACACGCTGTGGACGTCCTCGATAACGTCTACGACACATATCGCACAGCATCCCCTGCCACACCACCTGTGACGCGAGGACCCACGCTGCCCGCCGACCGCCCGTCCCGTCTCCCCTCCCCGCTGGACGCCTTCAACGCCGCCCCCGCCGGGCAGGCCGGCGCCCTGCTCATGCAGTGCCTGCACAGCCTGCGCTGGGCCCGCCGCATCACCGAGCACCGCCCGTACCCCGACGTGGACTCCCTGCTGGCCGCGGCGGACGAGGCGACGTACGACCTGTCCCCCGGCGACCTGACGGAGGCCTTGGCGGGCGAGTGCCTCCCGGAGCTGCCCGAGGACACGTACTCGGCGGCCCACACGGCCCTGACGGCGGCACACGCGGCCTACGAAGCCAGGTTCGGGCACGTGTTCGTCATCTTCCTGGGCGACACGCCGCCCACCGAATCCCTGGACCGCGTCCTGGAAGGCATCCGGTCACGGTTGACGAACGATCCGGAGGAGGAACGGATCACCGCGGCCGAGGAACTCCGGCGCCTCGCAGGCGGACGGTTGGCCGAGAAACTGAGGGGCGCGGGGAACTGCGCGACCAGCCCAAACGCTCCCGCACCCGGCAAATGACCGCACCCCGCATCCCGGACGCCGCCCGGCTAACCCATCCGCGTGCCACTTTGATCACACCGGTAGGCCCGGCGTAAGCCCAGCGGCAGCGCCTCGCTACGATGCTGGGGGCCGGTGGACCGTACCCGGCCGGGCCCGACCGACAGCACAAGCCGGCGCGGCCCCGATACCCCGCTCCCGGAGGGACTTCCGTGCCGGCTGGAACGCTGTACCGCGGCCGGGAAGGAATGTGGTCCTGGGTGGCTCACCGAGTCACCGGCGTCCTCATCTTCTTCTTCCTGTTCGTTCACGTGCTGGACACCGCTCTCGTCCGCGTCTCCCCCGAGGACTACGACAAGGTCGTAGCCACGTACAAGACGCCGATCGTCGCACTGCTGGAGTACGGCCTCGTGGCCGCCATCCTCTTCCACGCCCTCAACGGCCTGCGCGTCATCGCCGTCGACTTCTGGTCGAAGGGCCCGCGCTACCAGAAGCAGATGCTCTGGACGGTCGTCGGTGTCTGGGTCGTCCTGATGGCCGGGGCCGTTTACCCCGTTCTCGGCCACGCCGCTCGTGTCCTGTTCGGGAGCTGACGCAGATGTCGACCACTGAAACCACCGCGTCGGGCGTCGGCCCCGTCGAGGGCGCCCCCCTCTACGGCGTCGACAACCCGGCCCCCCTCATCGAGGCCCCGCGCAAGCGCACCAAGAAGACCCCGCGCTCCACCCGCGGCAACTTCGAGATGGCCGCCTGGCTGTTCATGCGCCTGTCCGGCGTCGTCCTGGTCGTGCTGGTCCTCGGCCACCTGCTGATCCAGCTGGTGCTCGACGGCGGCGTCTCCAAGATCGGCTTCGCGTTCGTGGCCGGCCGCTGGGCGAGCCCGTTCTGGCAGGTCTGGGACCTGCTCATGCTGTGGCTCGCGATGCTGCACGGAGCCAACGGTCTGCGCACGATCATCAACGACTACGCGGAGCGCGCGAACACCCGGCTGTGGCTGAAGGGCCTGCTCTACACGGCCACGGTGTTCACCATCCTGCTGGGCTCGCTGGTGATCTTCACCTTCGACCCGAACATCCGTTAGGCACGGGGCTGCGAATCATGAAGATCCACAAGTACGACACCGTCATCGTCGGCGCCGGTGGCGCGGGCATGCGCGCGGCCATCGAGTCCACGAAGCGCAGCCGCACCGCGGTCCTGACCAAGCTCTACCCGACCCGCTCCCACACGGGCGCCGCGCAGGGCGGCATGGCCGCCGCGCTGGCCAACGTGGAGGAGGACAACTGGGAGTGGCACACCTTCGACACGGTCAAGGGCGGTGACTACCTGGTCGACCAGGACGCCGCCGAGATCCTGGCGAAGGAGGCCATCGACGCCGTCCTCGACCTGGAGAAGATGGGCCTGCCGTTCAACCGGACGCCGAACGGCACCATCGACCAGCGCCGCTTCGGCGGTCACAGCCGCAACCACGGCGAGGCGCCGGTCCGCCGGTCCTGCTACGCGGCCGACCGCACGGGCCACATGATCCTCCAGACGCTGTACCAGAACTGCGTGAAGGAGGGCGTGGAGTTCTTCAACGAGTTCTACGTCCTGGACCAGCTGATCACCGAGGTCGACGGCGTCAAGAAGTCCTCCGGTGTGGTGGCCTACGAACTGGCGACCGGCGAGATCCACGTCTTCCAGGCGAAGGCCGTCATCTACGCCTCCGGCGGCACCGGCAAGTTCTTCAAGGTGACGTCGAACGCGCACACGCTGACCGGTGACGGCCAGGCCGCGGTCTACCGCCGCGGGCTGCCGCTGGAGGACATGGAGTTCTTCCAGTTCCACCCGACCGGCATCTGGCGCATGGGCATCCTGCTGACGGAGGGCGCCCGCGGTGAGGGCGGCATCCTGCGCAACAAGGACGGCGAGCGCTTCATGGAGAAGTACGCGCCGGTCATGAAGGACCTCGCGTCCCGTGACGTCGTGTCCCGCTCCATCTACACGGAGATCCGGGAGGGCCGCGGCTGCGGTCCCGAGGGCGACCACGTCTACCTCGACCTCACCCACCTCCCGCCGGAGCAGCTGGACGCGAAGCTCCCGGACATCACCGAGTTCGCGCGTACCTACCTCGGCATCGAGCCGTACACGGACCCGATCCCGATCCAGCCCACCGCGCACTACGCGATGGGCGGCATCCCGACCAACGTCGAGGGTGAGGTCCTCAGCGACAACACCACCGTCGTGCCGGGTCTGTACGCGGCCGGTGAGGTCGCCTGTGTCTCCGTGCACGGCGCCAACCGCCTGGGCACCAACTCGCTGCTCGACATCAACGTGTTCGGCCGCCGGGCGGGCATCGCGGCCGCCGAGTACGCGCACACCGTCGACTACGTGGACCTCCCGGAGAACCCGGCCGAGTTCGTGGTGTCCCAGATCGAGCGGCTGCGCACCTCGACGGGCAACGAGCGGGTCGCCACGCTCCGCAGGGAGCTGCAGGAGACCATGGACGCCAACGTCATGGTGTTCCGCACCGAGCAGACGATCAAGACGGCGGTCGAGAAGATCGCGGAGCTGCGCGAGCGCTACAAGAACGTCTCGATCCAGGACAAGGGCAAGCGGTTCAACACGGACCTGCTGGAAGCGATCGAGCTCGGCAACCTGCTGGACCTCGCCGAGGTCATGGCGGTCTCCGCGCTGGCCCGCAAGGAGTCCCGCGGCGGTCACTACCGCGAGGACTACCCGAACCGCGACGACGTCAACTTCATGCGCCACACCATGGCGTACCGCGAGGTGGGCGACGACGGCACCGAGTCCATCCGTCTCGATTACAAGCCGGTCGTCCAGACCCGCTACCAGCCGATGGAGCGTAAGTACTGATGGCAACCCCCGTTCTGGACAAGGCGGACGAGGCCGGCCGGCCCGAGCCCGGCTTCGCCGACTCCCCCTACATCACCGTCACCTTCCGGATCCGCCGCTTCAACCCCGAGGTCTCCGCGGACGCGGTCTGGGAGGACTTCCAGCTGGAGATCGACCCGAAGGAGCGCGTCCTCGACGGCCTCCACAAGATCAAGTGGGACGTCGACGGCACGCTGACCTTCCGCCGTTCGTGCGCGCACGGCATCTGCGGTTCGGACGCGATGCGGATCAACGGCAAGAACCGTCTTGCCTGCAAGACCCTCATCAAGGACATCAACCCCGAGAAGCCGATCACGGTCGAGCCCATCAAGGGCCTGACGGTCCTGAAGGACCTCGTGGTCGACATGGAGCCGTTCTTCCAGGCGTACCGGGACGTCATGCCGTTCCTGGTCACGAAGGACACGAACGAGCCCACCCGGGAGCGCCTGCAGTCGGCCGAGGACCGCGAGCGCTTCGACGACACCACGAAGTGCATCCTGTGCGCCGCGTGCACGTCGTCCTGCCCGGTCTTCTGGAACGACGGCCAGTACTTCGGCCCGGCGGCCATCGTCAACGCGCACCGCTTCATCTTCGACTCGCGTGACGAGGCGGGCGAGCAGCGTCTGGAGATCCTGAACGACCGCGACGGCGTCTGGCGCTGCCGCACGACCTTCAACTGCACGGACGCCTGCCCGCGCGGCATCGAGGTCACCAAGGCGATCCAGGAGGTGAAGCGGGCGCTGATCACGCGCCGCTTCTGATCTTCCCGGTCCCGCCCGGACCGCAAGGGCCCCGCTTCCTGCCGGAAGCGGGGCCCTTGCGCGTGTCTGCCGCCGGGGCGGGCGGACGGTTCTAGCCTGACGGTATGTCAGATGAAGAGTCGTACGAACTGCTCGGTTTCGACAACGTGCTGCTCCCGGTCGGGAGCCTCGGCGACGCCGTCGCCTTCTACGAGCGGGCCGGGTTCACGGTCGGGTTCCGGTTCGACGAAGCGGGGATCGCCCTGCTGAAGGTGGGGGGCGAGACGCCCGGGATCCTGCTGCGGGCCGAGGAGGGGCTGGGGCATCGGACGCCGGTGTGGGCCGCGCCGCGGGTGTGGCTGGAGGTGCCGGACGCGCGGGTCGCGGCCCGGCGGCTGGCGGCCGCGGGGATCCGGCCCCTCGACGAGCCGTTCTCCACGGCCACCGGATGGACCGTGGAGATCGCCGACCCCTGGGGGAACGTCCTCGGGTTCACCGACTACAGCAAGCGGCCGGCCCTCGCGCGGCGGGCGTGAACGGGGTCACTCCGCACCTGAGTTGAACATGTTCAAAAGCAGGTCTACAGTCATCCCTGTCAGCGTTTTGAACGCGTTCAAGAAGGGGTGGGGCATGGACCGCACCGTCATCGCCTACGTCATCTACCTGCTGGTCAGCATCGGCCTGACCGTCTGGGTGGCCCGCACGCTCAGCCGCAACGGGCGGATCTTCCTCTCCGACGTGCTGCACGGCAACGAACAGCTCGCCGACGCCGTGAACCACCTGCTGGTCGTCGGCTTCTACCTGGTCAACCTCGGCTTCGTCGCCCTCTACCTGCACACCAGTGACACCATCGACGACACGCGGGGCATCTTCGAGGCCCTGTCGTCCAAGCTCGGGGTCGTCCTGCTGGTGCTCGGCGTGATGCACCTGGGCAACGTGTACGTCCTCAACCGGATCCGGCGCCGCGGGATCATGGAGAAGGAACAGCTCCCGCCCGTCCCGCCGCAGGGCTGGACCGCGCCGGCGGCCGGGGCGTGAGCGCCGTGCCGACGACGGCGGACCGGGACGCCCGCCGCGTCCCGGTCCGCGGGCTCACCGTGCTCTACGACGCCGAGTGCGCCCTCTGCACCCACCTGCGCGACTGGCTCGCGCGCCAGCCGCAGCTGGTGCCGCTGACGCTGCTGCCGGCCGGTTCGGACGAGGCCCGCGCACGCTTCCCGGACCTGGACCACTCCGCCACCTTCGACGAGGTCACCGTCGTCGGCGACGCCGGGCAGGTCTACCGGGAGACGGCCGCGTGGATCGTCGTGCTGTGGGCCCTGCGGGAGCAGCGGCCGCTCGCCCACCGGCTCAGCACGCCCGCCGGGGCGAAGCTGGCCCGGGGCGCGGTGCTCGCCGCCGCCTGGTGGCGCGGCGGGCAGGGGGACGGCAGGTCCGCCTTCCGGCGCCAGGACGGCTGGGTGTACGAGCCGGGCATCGGCTGGATCTACGACCCTCCGGGCTGTGCCGGCGGCGTCTGCACCACTGGTTAGGCTCTGTCCGTGTCCGCGAAGAACGACGGTCCCGTCGAGGCCCATTCCCCCAGCAAGTCCGAGCAGACCCGTGCACTGATCCTGGAGACGGCGATGCGGCTGTTCCGGGAGCGGGGGTACGAGAAGACCACGATGCGGGCCATCGCCACGGAGGCGGGGGTCTCGGTCGGCAACGCCTACTACTACTTCGCCGGCAAGGAACACCTGATCCAGGGCTTCTACGACCAGCTCGCCGCCGAGCACCGGGTGGCGGTCCGCGAGGTCCTGGACCGGGAGACGGACCTGGAGGCGAGGCTCGCGGGGGTGCTGAAGGTGTGGCTGGACATCGCCCGGCCGTACCACGAGTTCGCGGTCCACTTCTTCAAGAACGCCGCCGATCCCGACAGCCCGCTCAGCCCCTTCTCCCCGGAGAGCGAGCACGCGCGCGAGGAGGCGATCAGCGTGCACCGGGAGGTGCTCGCCGGGGCGAAGACCAAGGTGGCGCCCGAACTGCGGGACGTGCTGCCCGAGCTGATGTGGCTCTCGCAGATGGGCCTGGTGCTGTACTGGATCTTCGACCGCACCGAGGGCCGCGAGCGCAGCTACCGGCTCGCCGAGCGCGGCGCCCGGCTGACCGCGCGAGGCGTCTCCCTCGCGCGGTTCCGGGTGCTGCGGCCCCTGGTGCTGGAGGTGCACGAACTGTTCACGGACTTCCTGCCGGGCATGACCCGGGTGCTGCCGGACCCGGGCGGCCGGGGACGCCGCAGCGAGTGATCACGTCCGGTTGACCGCGTCCAGCTCCCCCTCCGCCAGCTCCACGTCGTACACCAGCGGCCCCTGCTCCACCGTCACCCGCCGGGCCTGCGAGCCGTACGACGGCGCGGTCACCGCCAGCTCGTAGGCGCCCGGAGCCGGGACCGAGACGATGTAGGAGCCGTCCGCCAGCGACGTCACCTCGTCCAGCCGGCGGCCGTCCCCGGACGTCAGCGTCACCGACGCGGCCTCCACCGCCGCCCCGTCCGGGGTGCGGACGAAACCGTGGATCACCGAGGCCGGGCCGCCCGGCTTGCGGGGCGCCGGGATGTCCTCCGCGGGCTCCACCGCCAGGTGCGGCAGCCGCTTCTCCAGCCAGCCCGGCAGCCACCAGTTGGACGCGCCCAGCAGGTGCATCGCCGCCGGGACCAGGGCCGTACGCAGGACGAAGGCGTCGAGGGCGACCGCCGCCGCCAGGCCGACGCCGGCCATCGCGGCGCCCGAGTCGCCGCTGAGGACGAAGGCCAGGAAGACGCAGACCATGATCAGGGCGGCGGAGTTGATGACCCGGCTGGTCTCCGCCAGGCCGACCCGTACCGCCCGCGCGTTGTCCCTCGTGTGCACCCACTCCTCGTGCATCCGGCTCACCAGGAACACCTGGTAGTCCATCGAGAGCCCGAACAGCAGGGAGAGCATGATGACCGGGAGGAACGCGTTGATCGGGCCCTCCTTGCCGAGGCCCAGCAGGTCCAGGCCCCAGCCCCACTGGAAGACCGCCACCAGGACCCCGAAGGACGCCGCCGCCGCGACCAGGTTCATCACGGCCGCCGTCAGCGGGACCACCAGGGAGCGGAAGGCGACCAGGAGCAGCAGGAAGCCCAGGCCGATGATGGTGGCGACGAACAGCGGCAGCCGGTCGCCGGTGACCGTCGCGAAGTCCTTGGAGACCGCCGTCACGCCGCCCACGTGCGCCTGCGCGCCCGCCTGCGGGATCACCCGGTCGCGCAGGGTGTCGATCAGGTCGTCCGTCTCCTTGGACTGGGGTGAGGTGGTCGGGACCACCTGGATCACCGTCACGCCGTGGGCCGGGGGCAGCTCGGCCACCCGCGCGATGCCCGGGGTCGACTCCAGGCCCTTGACCAGCCGCGCCGTGTCGCCGCCCACCCCGACCACCTGGAGCGGGCCGTTGAAGCCGGGGCCGAAGCCCTCGGCGAGCAGGTCGTAGGCCTTCCTGGTGGTCGTGGACGCGTCGTCGTTGCCCTGGTCGGTGGCGCCGAGCCGGAGCGAGAAGACCGGGACGGCGAGGACGGCCATGACGACCAGGGCCAGCGCCGCGATGCGCCGCGGGCGCTTCTGCACGTTCGCCGACCAGCGGGCCGCCAGGCCGCTCGCCTTCTCCGGCTCGGGGCCCTCGGCGGCCAGCCCCCGGCGCTGGCGGCGGCTGAGGACGCGCGGGCCGAGGAAGCCCAGCAGCGCGGGCAGCAGGGTGGTGGCCGCGAGGACGCTCAGGACGACCGTCAGGGACGTGCCGATGACCACCCCGTCCAGGAAGCGCAGCCGGGTGACCAGCATGCCGGCCAGGGCGATGCAGACCGTGCCGCCCGCGAACAGCACCGCCCGGCCCGAGGTGTTCAGGGCGGTGACCGCCGACTCCTCGGGGTCCAGGCCGCGCAGGATGCCGCGCCGGTGCCTGGTGACGATGAACAGGGCGTAGTCGATGCCGACGCCGAGGCCGATCAGGGAGGCGAGCAGCGGGGCGATGTCGGGGATGTCGGTGGTGTGGCTGAGGAGCTGGGTGGAGAACAGGCCCATGCCGACGCCGAAGACGGCGATCGCGATGGGCAGGGTCATCGCGAAGAAGGACCCGAACGCCAGGAAGAGCACGACGGCCGCGGCGACGATGCCGACCATCTCCGACAGGCCCTGCGGCGGCTCCTGGACGCGCTGGATCGCCTGGCCGCCCAACTCCACCTGGAGACCGCCGCGTTCAGCGCCGTGCGCGGTGTCGACGACCTTCTGGACGAGGTCCTTCGGGATCTCGTTCGCACGCTGCACGAAGGTCAGCTGCGCGTACGCGATCTTGCCGTCGCGGCTGACCTGCGCGGCCCCCCGGGCACCGGCGTAGGGACTGGTGACCGCGCCGACGCCGGTCATCTTCGCGATCCTGTCCAGGGCCGGCTGGACGCGGTCGCGGACCGCCGGGTCCGTCACCGAGCCGTCGGTGACCTTCCACACCACGGTGTCCGTGTCACCGGAGGTGTCCGGGAAGGCCTTCTGCATCAGGTCGTACGCGGTCTTGGAGTCCGTGTCGGGCAGCGAGAAGACGTTCGCGTAGTTCGTGCCCGCGGACGAGGCCGAGAAGCCCACGCCCAGCAGTGCCCCCACCCACAGCAACAGGACCACCAGCCGGTGCCGGTAGCACCACCGTGCCAATGCCGTCACGTTCAACAGCTCCTTGGAGTTCGTCAGGTCGGTTCGGTCGGTCCCCCAGGTCCTGGGCAACAGGATCGGCGGCGGGCCGCGCGCCGGGACACGCGACGCGCGCACTCTCAAGGAACTCCAAAGCTGCGCGCCCCCGGCCGTCGGCGTGGGCGCCGATACTGAGGGCATGACGGCTCCAGGCAGCACCGTGCTGATCGTGGAGGACGAGCCGAGCATCGCGGACGTCCTCGCCATCGCCCTGCGCTACCACCGGTTCGAGGTGATGACGGCCGGTACGGTCCAGGGCGCCCTCGCGCTGGCCGAGCGCACCCGGCCCGACGCGGCCCTGCTCGACGTGATGCTGCCGGACGGCGACGGGCGGGCGCTCGCCCGCGAACTGCGCGTCCGGCAGCCCGACCTGGCCCTGGTCTTCCTGACCGCGCGGGACGCCCCGGCCGAGATAGTCGGCGCTCTCGGCTACGGCGACGACTACATCACCAAGCCCTTCAACATCGACGAGGTCGTCGCCCGCATCGGCGCGGTACTGCGCCGCACCCGGCCGGCCGACGTCATCCAGCAACGGCCACCACTGCGCTACGGCGACCTGGAGCTGGACGAGACGTCGTACTCGGTGCACCGCGCGGGCCGCACGGTCGAGCTGACCCCGACCGAGTACGCGCTGCTGCGCTTCCTGGTGCGCAACGGCGGCCGGATCGTCCCCAAGGAGCAACTCCTCAAGCACGTCTGGCAGTACGAGCACGCGCCGTCGGAGTCCACCGTCGTGGAGACCTACATCAGCTACCTGCGGCGCAAACTCGACACCCTCGGGGCACCGGTGATCACCACCCGGCGGGGCGTCGGATACGGCCTGGCATGAGCCTTCGCGATCGCGGGCAGCGGCACGGGCTGCACTCCCTGCGCGGCAAACTGACCCTGGCCAACGCCGGACTGCTCGCCGTCGGCATCGTGCTGGCGACCGCGGTGAGCATCATGGGCATGCGGCTGTACCTGCTCGACCAGGTCGACTCCGAGCTGCTCAAGACCCGCACCTCACTGAGCGGTTCGGGGCTCACCCTGCGGCAGGTCGACTCGCTGACCGCGCTCGGCGTGGTCCGCGAGCGGATCACCCCCGCCGAGTCCGACCCGACACCCGACTCGATCTTCACCGTGGTGGGCGGCGACGGCCGGGCGGTCACCGTCTTCGACCTGAAGCCCACCGACGCCCAACGGGCCCTCGCGGCCGCCGTGTCCAACCCGCGCGCCCTCGCCGCCGCGCCCGGCCCCCGCGACATCGACGTGCACGGCGCGGCCTACCGGGTGACGGCGACCCGGCTCGCCGACGGCCCCTACATCCTGCTGGCCTCCTCGACCGAGCTGCTGCACAAGGGCATAGCGAAGGCGCTCCGGCTGGACCTCGCGGTCGGCACCCTGCTGCTCGCGCTGCTGTGCTGCCTGACCATGTACAGCGTGCGGCGACGGCTGCTGCCCCTGGAGGACATGGTGGAGACCTCCTCGGCGATCGCCGAGGGCGACCTCACCCGGCGGGTGCCGTCGAGCCACCACCCGACGCAGGAGGTCGAGCAGTTGCGGCTCGCCCTCAACTCCATGCTCCACCAGGTGGAGACGGCGTACCGGACGCGGGAGCACAGCGCCGCCCAGCTGCGGCGGTTCGTCGCCGACGCGTCCCACGAACTGCGCACGCCGCTCGCCGCCATCCGCGGCTACCTCCAGCTGTACGACCAGGGGATGCTGAGCGAGCCGGGCGAGCGGCGGCGGGCCTGGGACCGGATGCACGGGGAGGTGGACCGGATGGGCCGGCTGGTGGACGAACTGCTGCTGCTCGCGCGGCTCGACCAGCGGCCGGAGATCCGGTTCCGGAACGTCGACGTGAGCCGGCTGGCGCGGGACGCGGCGGAGGACCTGCGGGCCCAGCAGCCGGGCCGGCGGGTCGTCGTCTCGGCCGACGGGGCGGTGCTGGTGCGGGCCGACGAGTCCGGGCTGCGGCAGGTGCTGGGCAACCTGCTGGCCAACGTCCGGGTGCACACGCCGGTCGAGGCCGCCGTGCGGCTGGCGGTGGAACGGGCGGACGGGGTGGTGCGGGTGTGCGTCGCCGACGAGGGGCCGGGGCTCGGGGAGGAGGACGCGGCGCGGATCTTCGACCGGTTCTTCCGGGTGGGGAGCGGCGAGGGGAGCGGGCTGGGGATGGCGATCGTGCAGGGGGTGGTGGAGGCGCACGGCGGTGAGGTGGCGGTGCGCACGGCGCCCGGGAAGGGGCTGGCGGTGACCGTCACGTTGCGGTCGGCCTGAGTCCCGGGCGCGTGCCGTCGGCGGTCCGGCGGTCAGATCCAGTTCAGACTCCACAGGCGGAACACGCCCGTGCTGTCCGTGAGGTACTGGGCGCCGCCGACGTCCTCGCTGCTGAGGACGTAGTCGGTGCGCTGCCAGAGCGGGATCAGCGGTACGTCGTTCGCCACGTCCGTCTGGACGCTGCGGAAGTCCTGCTCGGCCTGACTGCGGTCGGCGTACTGCTGGCTGTGCTGGAGGAGGTTGTCGACGGCCGGGTTGCTGTAGCCGGTGCTCATCACGGAGTGGCTGCCGACCAGGGAGGCGCCGAAGGTGTCCGGGTCGGGATAGTCGGCGACCCAGCCGACCGCCCAGGCGTCCATCTTGCCCGCGGCCCACGACTTCTGGAAGTCGGTCCACTCGTAACCCTTGACGTCGACCTTGAACAGGCCGCCCTTCTCCAGCTGCTGCTTCAGGACGGCGGCCTCCTCGGCTCCCGCGCCGCGCCCGATGCCGTAGCCGAAGGAGAACTCGACGGGGGTGCTGACCCCGGCCTGGGCCAGCAGCGCCTTCGCCTTGGCGACGCTCTGCTGCGGGTAGTCGTCGAAGAAGGACGTGGTGTGACCGGTGAGGCCGGCCGGGATCAGCGAGTACAGCGGCTGCACCGTGCCGTCGTACACGGACGAGGCCAGCTCCTCGCGGTCGACCAGCCAGGCGATGGCGCGGCGGACGAGGACGTCGTGCAGGGGCGACTTCCGCCGGGTGTTCAGGTACAGGTTGCGGGTCTCGGAGCTGTCGGACTCCAGGACGCGCTGGTTCGGGTCGCTCGGCGAGAGCTTGGAGACCATGGCGGGCGGCAGCGTCCGGGTCGCCACGTCGACCTGCTTGGCCTGGTAGGCGGCGGCGAGCTTGGCCGAGTCGGCGTAGTAGCGCAGCTCGACGGGGCGTCCGCTGCCGCTCAGGTCGCCCTTGTAGTGCCCGTTGGGCTGCAGGTCCGCCTGCTTGTCCTTCGTGTACGACGTCAGGGTGTACGGGCCGGTGCCGTCCACCGAGGTGCCGGTGCGCAGGCTGTCCGCCGGGTACTTGTCCTTGTCGACGATCGCACCGGCCCCGGTGGCCAGTTTGAACGGGAACGTCGCGTCGGGCGAGGACAGGTGGAAGGTGACGGTCTTGCCGTCGGCGGTCACCGAGCCGAGGGTGGACAGCAGGGAGGCCGGGCCCACGTCGGAGTTGATCTTCTTGACCCGGTCGAAGGAGTACTTCACGTCCTCGGCGGTCATCGTCCGGCCGCTCGGGAAGGTGATCCCGTCCCGCACCACGCAGCGGTAGGTCCTGAGGTCCGAGCCCGTGAACGAGCAGCTCCGGGCCGCGTCCGGGACCGGCTGGGCACCGCCGGGCTCGAAGGTGAGCAGCGTCTGGAAGACGTTGTTGTACAGCGCCCAGGAGCCGGCGTCGTAGGCGCCGGCCGGATCGAGCGAGGTGACGGCGTCCGTCGTACCGACGGTGATCGTCTTGTTCTGGTTCTCCTGCGACGGCAGCAGCTGCCAGCCGCCGATCCCCGCGATCGCAAGCACGACGAGCGTCACGAGAATCCGCATGCGAACAGATCGCACGGTTGGTGCCTCCCCATAAACGCCACTCCCCTAAGTGACGCGGCTCACCTAATCACAGGTGTTTCAGGTGGGGGAAGAGCGATCTGACTAGATGAGGAAGAACTTACCGAGCGCTCGTTTCGGCCGGATTTCACAGCGGCTTCACAGGAGCGGCGCGGAAGGGCCACGGAGCCCGCGGGGGCGTTCCGGTCAGGCGTGCCGCGAGGCGAGTTCGATGACCGTGATGTCGGACGGGGCGCCCACCCGGGTCGGCGGGCCCCAGGCGCCGGCGCCCCGGGAGACGTACAGCTGGGTGTCGCCGTAGCGGTCCAGGCCGGCGACGGTCGGGTTGGCCGCCGCGGCGACGAGGTCGCCGGGCCAGAGCTGGCCGCCGTGGGTGTGGCCGGAGAGCTGGAGGTCGACGTGGTGGCGGACGGCCTCGTGGATCTGGACGGGCTGGTGGGCGAGGAGCACGCAGGCGCGGGCCGGGTCGCGGCCGGCCAGCGCGCGGTCGAAGTCGGGGCCCTGGCCGGTGCTCTCCCCGGCGAGGTCGTTCACGCCGGCGAGGTCGAAGTGGGCGAGTTCGGTGCGGGCGTTCTCCAGGGGGTGCAGGCCCAGCCGGCGTACCTCCTCGACCCACTGGGCGGCACCGGAGAAGTACTCGTGGTTGCCGGTGACGAAGTACGCGCCGTGCCGCGCGGACAGCTGGGCGAGCGGGGCCGCCGCCGGACCGAGGTCCTTCACGCTGCCGTCCACGAGGTCGCCGACCACCGCGATCAGGTCGGGCTGGGTGGCGTTGATCGTGTCCACGACCCGCTGCCCGAAGCCGCGGCCGAGGACGGGGCCCAGGTGGATGTCGCTGACGACGGCGATGCGATAGCCGTGCGCGGCCCGCGGGAGTTTGGCGAGGGGCACGGTGACGCGCTTCACGCTCGGGCCGCGGAGGACGCCGTAGGTGCCGAGGCCGACGGTGGCGGTGGCGGCGGTGGCGGCCGCGCCGCCGATCACCCGGGAGACGAAGAGGCGGCGGGTGGGGGTGGGTGCCTGGGGAGACTGCTGCTCGCCGTCGTGGCCGGCCGCACCCACGCGGCGGCGCCGCTTCTGCACGACTCGGGCCAGCGGGCGTATCGCCTCACCCGCCACCACCGCCAGCAGCAGGTACAGGGAGAGCGCCATCCACAGGAAGCCAGGCCAGGCCAGGATGCGCTGGAGGAGGAACGGGGCGTGACCGACCTCGGCGAAGAGGGCCGCGAACATCAGTGCCGGGCCCACGACGAACAGCGCGGTGCCCAGCCGGCGCGGCCATCCCCACCCGGTCGTCGTGTCCCGCACCAGGCGCCGCCACACGTACCAGTACAGGACCGCCACCACGGCCAGGGCGACGAGCCCGACGACGATGATCACCCCGGGGTGCCTCTCCCTATGACGTACGGCGCAGTGCGCGGACTCCACGCAACCCGATGACCCCGATGACCGTCCCCAATACGAAGGACACGACGGCCAGGGTCAGGTGGATCCAGAAGTACGCCGTGGGACTGCCGTCGTGGAAGGCGAGTCCGCTGCCGTCCTTGACGAGGTTTTTGACGAAAGTGATCCAGATGAACCAACTCCACACCCCGAAGGCGAGCAGGAACCAGGAGACCGGACGGCTGAGTTTCACCCAGTCAGTATCACCGTTCGCTGTCCGGTTCCGATTCCGGGGTGGGGTCGGTGGCGGGACTTCGCCCTCCGTGCCGGGTACGTTCTCGTCCGTGCCCGCACCGAAACCGAGGACCGGCCGATCTCTGCTGGTCACCTCCGCCGCCCTGCTGTCCCTGTCGCTCACCACGCCGGCCGCGCTCGCCGCGCCGAAGCCCTCGACGAGCCCCTCGCCCACTCCGCCGGCGAACATGTCGACGGTCGGCGGCGCCCGGCTGGGCCGCCCCGGCACCCAGGTGGATCTCGGCGCCGGGGCGCCGGTGCTGCCGAAGGACATCACCGCCCGTTCCTGGATCGTCTCCGACGCCGAGTCGGGCGAGGTGCTCGCCGCGCACAACGCGCACTGGCGGCTGCCCCCGGCGAGCACCCTGAAGATGCTCTTCGCCGACACCGTGCTGCCCCGGTTCCCGAAGTCGACCACGCACAAGGTGGTGCCCGCCGACCTCGCGGGCATGGGCGCCGGTTCCAGCCTGGTCGGGATAAAGGAGGGCCAGACGTACACGGTGCACGACCTGTGGCTCGGGGTCTTCCTGCGGTCCGGCAACGACGCCGTGCACGTGCTGTCCGCGATGAACGGCGGGGTCGGGCAGACCGTCAAGGACATGCAGGACCACGCCGACGAACTGCAGGCGCTGGACACGCACGTGGTGAGCCCGGACGGGTACGACCAGCCGGGGCAGGTGTCGTCGGCCTACGACCTGTCGCTGTTCGCGCGTTCGGGGCTGCAGAAGAAGGACTTCCGCGAGTACTGCTCGACCGTCCGGGCGAGCTTCCCCGGCGACACGACGAAGAACGCCAAGGGCACGTCGGTCCGGGGCTCCTTCGAGATCCAGAACACCAACCGGCTGCTCAGCGGTGACTCCGACGTGCCGGTCTACCCGGGCATCGCGGGGGTGAAGAACGGCAACACCACCAACGCGGGCGCCACCTTCACCGGCGTCGCCGAGCGGGGCGGCAGGGTGCTGCTGGTCACGATGATGAACCCGGCGAAGAAGGAGCACAACGAGGTCTACAAGGAGACCGCCAAGCTGTTCGACTGGGGGTTCCAGGCGGCGGGCAAGGTGACTCCGGTGGGCGAACTGGTCCCGCCCCGGGGGGCGGTGGGTTCCACCGCGCAGCCGGGGACGGCCCCCTCGGCGACCGCGGCCGGTGCCGGCACGGGTTCGGGTACGGGGAAGGACGCCGGGTCGAAGCCGGTGGCGGCCGCCTCCGCGGGCGGCTCCAGCGGGGTCGGGGTCGCGCTGGCGGTCTCGGGCGGGGCGCTGGTGCTGCTGGTGGGTGCGGCGTTCCTGGTCAACCGCCGCTGGCCGCTGCCGGATCTGGTACGCCGCCGGACTCGGCCCTGACCGCGGTGCCGCTCTCCGTGGCCGTCCAGGAGGCGCAGAACAGGACGAGTTTCGAGGTGAAGTTGATCCACAGCAGCAGGGCCACCGGCACGCCGAACGCGCCGTACATGCTCTTCGCCGCGATGCCCTGGATGTAGCCGCTGAGCAGCAGTTTGAGGAGTTCGAAGCCGACCGCGCCGATCAGGGCCGCGACCAGCAGCCTGCGGCGCGTCGGCTCGACTCCGGGCAGCAGGGTGAGGACGTAGAGCAGCAGCAGGAAGTCGGCCACCACGGCGACCGCGAACGCGACGATCCGCAGCAGCACGCTGCCCCAGCCGTGTTCGGCCAGGCCCAGTTGCCGGGACGTCCAGCCGACCGCCGCCGAGGCGATCGTGGACACCGCGAGGGTGGCGAGGACCGCACCGCCGAAGCCGAGCAGGATGCCGCCGTCCTTGAGCTTGACGAGGACCGGGTTCTCGTCCTTGTCGGCCAGCTCCCACACCGCGCGCAGGCAGTCCCGCATCTGCCCGACCCAGTTGATGCCGGTGAACAGCAGGACGGCACCGGCGATCAGGCCGACGGTGCCGGCGTTCTGGACCAGCGCGTTGAGGTCCAGCTGGTCGGAGATGCCGGGGACCTGGTCGGCGATCTTGTTCTGGAGGTCCTTCTGCTGCGACTCGCTCAGCGCGGCGGCGGCGACCGCGGCGCCCACGGTGAGCAGCGGGAAGAGCGAGACGAAGCTGATGAAGGTCATCGCGGCGGCCAGCCGGGTCCACTTCACCCGGTCCAGCCGCTCGTACGACCGCCACGCGTGCGTGGCCATCAGCCGGCCCACCAGCGGGCCGACGAAGGGAAGTCTGCTCAGCCAGTCCATGATCCCACTCTGCCCCCTGACCGGAACACCAATGTGCGGGTACCCCAGAAGCGCAGAAGTGTGGCCAGCGCCATGCCGACGACCGCACCGGAGACGGTGTCGGCGCGCTGCGAGGTGAGACCGAGTCCGTAGTGGCTGACGGCGAGGCAGAGCAGTTGGACGAGAGCGCCCGCGAGGTTCACGGCGACGAAGACGGCGTAGGGACGCACGCCGGTGGCGCGGGTGTGGCGGTAGGTGCCGCAGGCGTTGCCGAGGTAGGCGACCGTGCAGCCGGCCACGAACGACAGGGACTTGGCGGTGAGCGGGTCGAGGGCGGCCGGTCCGCGCAGGAGGCTGAAGAGGGCGAGGTCGGCGGCGTAGGCGAGCAGACCGACGGCGGCGAAGCCGATCAGCTCACGCCGGTCCGTGCTCACCAGTGGGCCACCGCGAGGGCGTACATGGCCAGCCAGGCGAGGCCGATCAGGGCGAGGGCGCGGTCGCGCAGGACGACGTCCTCGGGCTCGCCGGCGGTGCCCCGGTCGGCGAAGACGGCGTAGCGCAGGATCGCCAGGATGAAGGCGACCATGGACAGCTGGCGCCAGGGCAGCAGGCCGGCGCCGGGTCCGCCGTGGCCCTCCAGAGCCCACAGGCAGTAGGCGAGGACGGCGACCCCGGCGGCGAGCTGCCAGACGAAGCGGAGGTAGCCGGTGGTGTACTCGGTGAGCAACGCGCGCGTGGCGCCCGCCTTCCCGGCCATCTGCACGGCTTCCGAGTAGCGCTTGGCCGACACCATGAAGAGCGCGCCGAAGCCGGTGGTGATCAGGAACCAGCGGGACAGCGGGATGCCGAGGGCGAGCCCGCCGATCATCGCCCGCATCAGGAACCCGGTGGTGACGACGGCGAGGTCGACGACCAGGACGTGCTTCAGGCTGACGCAGTAGGCCAGTTGCATGGCCAGGTAGGCGAGCAGGAGGACGGCGACCAGGGGCGGGGCCAGCCGGGCCGCGAGCAGGGGTCCCAGGACCGCCAGGACGCCTCCCACGGTGTAGGCGACGGGGACCGGGACCTGTCCGGCGGCGACCGGGCGGCGGCACTTGACGGGGTGGGCACGGTCGGCCTCGGCGTCCCGGGCGTCGTTGATCAGGTAGACGGCGGCGGCGCAGGCGGTGAACAGGGCGAAGACCAGGGCCTCACGCAGCAGGGCGGGCACCGAGAACAGGCGCCCGGCGGCGGCCGGGGCGGCGATGACGAGGACGTTCTTGACCCACTGCTTGGGGCGGGTGGTCTTCAGCAGGCCCGTGAGGAGGAGGCCGGGGGCGACGTGCGCGCGGGCGGGTCCGGACGGCCGGAGGGAGTGGCCGCGCTGTTCGTGCAGTGTCGTTTCGGCAGACGTCTCGCCGACAGCTGTCCCGTCGGCAAGCGCCCCGTCGGCCGCGTGGGCGGTCTCGGTCACGGCCGCCTCCCCGCGTGCGAGGCGCCGGGCACTCCCTCGCGCATCCAACGCGCTCCGGCGTGCGCCGTGAGCGCCCCCAGCGCCGCGCCCGCCGCCACGTCCGTCGGGTAGTGCACGCCGACGACCAGCCGGGAGAGGCACACGGCGACCGCGAGGGGCGCCAGGCCGGACACGCCGAGCGCCCCGAAGGCGACGGCGGCCGCCGTCGCGGAGGTGGCGTGCGAGCTGGGGAAGGAGTGCCGGCCGACGGTCCGCACCCGGGGCCGTACATGCGCGGGGCGCGCCCGCCGTACGACCCGCTTCACGGCCATGCTGCCGAGGTGCGCGCCCGCGACCAGCGCCGTGCCGCGCAACCAGGCGCCGCGCCGCGCGCCGTCCACGGCGGCCCCGGCGAGGCCCGCCGCGAGCCAGAGCGCACCGTGCTCCCCGGCGTGGGAGAGACCGCGCGCGGCCGACGCGACGCGTGGATCGGCGCCGCAGGCGTGCAGCGCGGTCAGGATCCGGTGGTCCATGTCGTCCATTGGACTCACTGTTCACCTTCACGCGGCCAAAGCTACGACCCTATTGAGCGACATTCGGACAATCACCCGTTTCGGGGAGTCAGGTGATCTTCCGTAACCACTCCCCCGTAACACCCGTAACCACCCATACGGCAGGGATACGGTCGTCCCCATGCCTGGAAAGCCCGGCGGACCCACCGCGCCCGAAGCCACCGTCCCCGTCACCGGCTGGGGCCGCACCGCCCCCACCGCCGCCCGCCTGATCCGCCCCCGCACCTACCAGGAGGCGGCCGACGCGGTCCGCACCTGCGGGGTGCGCGGCGGTATCGCCCGGGGCCTGGGGCGGGCGTACGGCGACGCGGCGCAGAACGCCGGCGGCGCCGTGCTCGACATGACGGGTCTCGACCGCATCCATGCCATCGACGCGGACGGCGGCACCGTGCTGTGCGACGCAGGGGTCTCGTTGCACCGCCTGATGGAGGTGCTGCTGCCGCTCGGCTGGTTCGTCCCGGTGACCCCGGGGACCCGCCAGGTGACGGTGGGCGGCGCGATCGGCGCCGACATCCACGGCAAGAACCACCATGTCTCGGGATCGTTCTCCCGTCACGTGCTGTCCTTCGAACTGCTCACCGCCGACGGCCACGTCCGCACGGTGAGCCGCGGCACCCCGCTGTTCGACGCGACGGCCGGCGGCATGGGTCTGACCGGGGTGATCCTCACGGCGACCGTCCGCCTCCTCCCCGTCGAGACGTCGTACATGTCCGTCGACACCGAACGCGCCACCGACCTCGACGACCTGATGACCCGGCTCACCGACACCGACCACCGCTACCGCTACTCGGTCGCCTGGATCGACCTGCTCGCGCGCGGGGCGGCCACCGGCCGCGCGGTGCTCACGCGCGGCGACCACGCCCCCCGGGAGGCGCTCGGCGAGCACACCCGCGCCGGGCGCGCCCCCCTCGCCTTCCGCCCCCGCACCCTTCCCGCCGCCCCCGCCTTCGTCCCCGACGGCCTCCTCGGCCGCACCACGGTCAGCCTGTTCAACGAAGTCTGGTACCGCAAGGCCCCCCGCGCCCGGGTGGGCCGGCTCCAGCGCGTCTCCGCGTTCTTCCACCCCCTGGACGGCGTCCCGCACTGGAACCGCGTCTACGGCCGGGCCGGGTTCGTCCAGTACCAGTTCGCCGTCGGACACGGCCAGGAGGACACGCTGCGCCGGATCGTGGCCCGGGTCTCCGAGCACCGCTGCCCGTCCTTCCTGGCCGTCCTCAAACGCTTCGGCGACGCCGACCCCGGCTGGCTCTCCTTCCCCCTGCCCGGCTGGACCCTCGCCCTGGACATCCCGGCCGGCCTGCCCGGCCTCGCCGCCCTCCTCGACGGACTGGACGAGGAGGTGGCGGCCGCCGGCGGCCGCGTCTACCTCGCCAAGGACTCCCGGCTGCGCCCCGAACTGCTCGCCGCGATGTACCCGAGGCTCGCCGAATTCCGGGCTCTGCGCGCGGAGTTGGACCCGCGCGGGGTGTTCGTCTCCGACCTGTCCCGCCGTCTCGGTCTCTAGCCCCCGTCTTCAGGAGCTGTCGTGAAGGACGCCTTCGGAATGCCCCAGTCGCTGCTCGTCCTCGGCGGTACGTCGGAGATCGCGCTGGCCACCGCCCGCCGGCTGATCGCCCGCCGCACCCGCACGGTGTGGCTCGCCGGCCGCCCGTCCCCCGCGCTCGACCGGGCCGCCGCGCACCTGCGCACCCTCGGGCCCGACGTCCACACCGTCCCCTTCGACGCGCTCGACCCCGGGTCCCACGAGGCAGTCCTCGGCAAGGTCTTCGCGGAGGGCGACGTCGACGTGGTCCTGCTGGCCTTCGGCGTCCTCGGCGACCAGGCGGCCGACGAACGCGAGCCGCTCAGCGCGGTGCGGGTCGCGCAGACCAACTACACCGGCGCCGTCTCGGCGGGCCTGGTGAGCGCACGGGCCCTGCAGGCCCAGGGCCACGGCTCACTGGTGGTCCTGTCGTCGGTCGCAGGAGAGCGGGCCAGGCGCTCCAACTTCATCTACGGCTCCAGCAAGGCGGGCCTGGACGCCTTCGCCCAGGGCCTCGGCGACGCCCTGCACGGGACGGGCGTGCACGTGATGGTCGTACGGCCGGGCTTCGTACGGTCGAAGATGACGGCGGGCCTGGAGGAGGCCCCCCTGGCGACGACCCCGGAAGCGGTGGCGACGGCGATCGAGACGGGCCTGCGACGGCGCTCGGAGGTGGTGTGGGTACCGGGCGCCCTGCGCCTGGTGATGTCGGCCCTGCGCCACGCACCACGCTCGGTGTTCCGACGGCTGCCGATCTAGAGAGGGCCGCTGGAGCGCCCCCCTTGGGGGCGCGAGGAACTGCGCGAGCAACCACACTCGACCCGCAGCTACCGACTGGCGATGCTCCCCCGCTCCACATGCCCCACCTGAGGAGGCACGACGGCCGCGGAGCCCCCGAAGACGAACTCACGCAGCTTTCGCCACACCCCGTCCGCCCCCTGCTCGTACAACGCGAACCCCATGCACGGCCACTCGGCCTCGAACCCCGCCAGCTCGGCGAACGCCCGGTCCATCGCCGCCTCGTCGATGCCGTGGGCGACGGTCACGTGCGGGTGGTACGGGAACTGCAACTCCCGCTCCAGCGGCCCCGACGCGTCCCGCACCCGCGACTGCAGCCACGCGCACTCCTCGGCCCCCCGGTCCACCCGGACGTACACGACCGGCGACAGCGGCCGGAACGTACCGGTGCCGCACAGCCGCATCGGAAACGGCCGGCCCGCCGCGGCGACCTCGCTCAGGTGCGCCTCCACCGCGGCCAGCGCCCCCGCGTCGACCTCGGTCGGCGGCAGCAGGGTCACGTGCGTGGGAATGCCATGGGCCGCGGCGTCGCCGAAGCCCGCGCGCCGCTCCTGGAGCAGGCTGCCGTGAGGCTCCGGGACCGCGATCGACACGCCGATCGTTACGGTCCCCACGTCATCTCCCGTCGGTCGTGATGGTGGACGGGTGTCGGGTTCGTACCCGGCCGTCCGGCTATCGACTGTACGGCCACGGCCGCCTCGCGGGCAGCCGTGGCCGAAGTGATGTGCAGCGCTTCGCTCCGCCCGGTGGCGGCTCAGTGCTTCGCGGGCAGGAAGCCGACCCGGTCGTAGGCCTGCGCGAGGGTCTCGGCCGCGACCGCGCGCGCCTTCTCCGCGCCCTTGGCCAGGATCGAGTCGAGGGTCTCCGCGTCGTCCAGGTACTGCTGGGTGCGCTCGCGGAACGGGGTCACGAAATCGACCATGATGGCGGCGAGGTCCGTCTTGAGCGCGCCGTACATCTTGCCCTCGTACTCCTGCTCCAGCTCGGCGATCGACGTGCCGGTGAGGGTGGAGTGGATGGTGAGGAGGTTGGAGACGCCCGGCTTCTCCGCAGGGTCGTAGCGGATCACCGTGTCGGTGTCGGTGACCGCGCTCTTCACCTTCTTCGCGGTCACCTTGGGGTCGTCGAGGAGGTTGATGAGGCCCTTCGGCGTGGACGCCGACTTGCTCATCTTGATCGCCGGGTCCTGGAGGTCGAAGATCTTCGCCGTCTCCTTGAGGATGTACGGCTTCGGGACGGTGAAGGTCTCGCCGAACCGGCCGTTGAAGCGCTCGGCGAGGTCACGGGTGAGCTCGACGTGCTGGCGCTGGTCCTCGCCGACGGGCACCTCGTGGGCCTGGTACAGCAGGATGTCGGCGACCTGGAGGATCGGGTACGTGAACAGGCCGACGCTCGCGCGGTCGGCGCCCTGCCGGGCCGCCTTGTCCTTGAACTGGGTCATCCGGCTGGCCTCGCCGAAGCCGGTGAGGCAGTTCATCACCCAGGCGAGCTGGGCGTGCTCCGGGACGTGGCTCTGCACGAAGAGGGTGCAGCGGTCCGGGTCCAGGCCGGCGGCGAGCAGCTGGGCGGCGGCGAGGCGGGTGTTGGCGCGCAGCTCGGCGGGGTCCTGCGGGACCGTGATCGCGTGCAGGTCGACGACCATGTAGAAGGCGTCGTGGGACTCCTGGAGGGCCACCCACTGGCGGACGGCGCCGAGGTAGTTGCCCAGGTGGAACGAACCGGCGGTGGGCTGGATGCCGGAGAGCACGCGAGGTCGGTCTGAGGCCATGTTCACCATTCTCTCAGAGACCTCGGGCGGTTTCGGTGCGTTGGGGGTACCCCCGGCCGGAGGCTGGGGGAGGAACTGCGGGCCGGCGGGGGCCATTCGCGCAGTTCCCCACGCCTCTTTCAGGGGCACTCAGCCGAGGTCGATCTCCGGGTACAGTGGGAAGCCCGCCACCAGGTCGGTCGCGCGCTGGGCGATCTCCGTGGACACCTTCTCGTCGAGGACGTGGCTCGCCTTGCTCGGCGCGCCCGACTTCGTGGTGCCCGGCTCGGTGGTGGCGAGGACGCGGTCGATCAGGCCCGCGACCTCGTCCATCTCGGCCGTGCCCAGGCCCCGCGTGGTCAGCGCCGGGGTGCCGATGCGGATGCCGGAGGTGTACCAGGCGCCGTTCGGGTCGGCCGGGATCGCGTTGCGGTTGGTGACGATGCCCGAGTCGAGGAGCGCGGACTCGGCCTGGCGGCCGGTGAGGCCGTAGGAGGTGGCCACGTCGATCAGGTTGAGGTGGTTGTCGGTGCCGCCGGTGACCAGGGTGGCGCCCCGGCGCATCAGGCCCTCGGCCAGCGCGCGCGAGTTGTCCACGATCCGCTGGGCGTAGTCCTGGAACGCGGGCTGCCGGGCCTCGGCGAGGGCGACGGCCTTGGCGGCCATGACGTGCGGCAGCGGGCCGCCGAGGACCATCGGGCAGCCGCGGTCGACCTGGTCCTTGAGGGAGTCGTCGCACAGGACCATGCCCCCGCGCGGGCCGCGCAGCGACTTGTGGGTGGTGGTGGTGACGATCTGGGCGTGCGGGACCGGGTCGAAGTCGCCGGTGAGGACCTTGCCGGCGACCAGGCCCGCGAAGTGCGCCATGTCGACCATGAGGGTGGCGCCGACCTCGTCGGCGATCTCCCGCATGATCCGGAAGTTCACCAGGCGGGGGTACGCGGAGTAGCCGGCGACGATGATGAGCGGCTTGAACTCACGGGCCTGGGCGCGCAGCGCGTCGTAGTCGATGAGGCCGGTGGCCGGGTCGGTGCCGTAGGAGCGCTGGTCGAACATCTTTCCTGAGATGTTCGGGCGGAAGCCGTGCGTGAGGTGGCCGCCGGCGTCCAGGGACATGCCGAGCATCCGCTGGTTGCCGAAGGCCTGCCGCAGTTCCGCCCAGTCGGCCTCGGTCAGGTCGTTGACCTGGCGGGCGCCGGACTTCTCCAGGAAGGGGACCTCGACGCGGTCGGCGAGGACGGCCCAGAAGGCGACCAGGTTGGCGTCGATGCCGGAGTGCGGCTGCACGTAGGCGTGGCGGGCGCCGAACAGCTCGCGGGCGTGCTCGGCGGCGAGACCCTCGACGGTGTCGACGTTGCGGCAGCCGGCGTAGAAGCGGCGGCCGACGGTGCCCTCGGCGTACTTGTCGCTGAACCAGTTGCCCATCGCGAGCAGGGTCGCCGGGGAGGCGTAGTTCTCGGACGCGATCAGCTTGAGCATCTCGCGCTGGTCGGCGACCTCCTGGCCGATGGCGTCGGCGACGCGCGGCTCGACGGCGCGGATCACGTCGAGGGCGGCGCGGTAGGCGGTGGACTCGGTGGACAGGGGCGCGGACTTGTCAGTCATTCGGGACCTCCGGACATGTCGTTCGGCACTCACGGTTCGGCCCAGGCGCACGGCACTCGCTCACAGCACGAGCCGCTCCCCGATGGTCGGTCCCATCCCAGCGCGCCAGTCACGGCCCTGCGGTCACATTACCGGGCACGCCGGGCCCAGGGCCGTGGCGTCCACCCATCGGGCACGACCAAAAGGTAAGAAAGGTGTCAATCCCGACGCGCCCCCCGGAGTCGCCGTGACCACGACCGAAGCCCTCGTCGCCGCCGCCGAGCTGCACAGCGCGCACACCTACCACCCGCTGCCGGTGGTGATCGCCACGGGCGAGGGGGCGTGGCTGACCGACGTCGAGGGGCGCCGGTACCTGGACTTCCTGGCCGGTTACTCGGCGCTGAACTTCGGGCACGGCCACCCGCGCCTGGTCGCGGCGGCGAAGGCGCAGCTGGAACGGGTGACGCTGACGTCCCGGGCCTTCCACCACGACCGGTTCGCCGCGTTCTGCACCGAGCTGGCGGAGCTGTGCGGGATGGAGATGGTGCTGCCGATGAACACGGGGACCGAGGCGGTGGAGACGGCGGTGAAGACGGCCAGGAAGTGGGGGTACCGGGTCAAGGGCGTGCCCGCCGAGATGGCGAAGGTGGTGGTCGCGGGCGGCAACTTCCACGGCCGGACGACCACGGTGATCTCCTTCTCCACCGACCCCGAGGCGCGGGCGGACTACGGGCCGTACACACCCGGCTTCGAGATCGTCCCGTACGGCGACCTGACGGCCCTGCGCGCCGCGCTGACCGAGAACACGGTCGCCGTGCTCCTGGAGCCGATCCAGGGCGAGGCCGGGGTGATCGTGCCGCCGGCGGGTTACCTGGCGGGGGTCCGGGAGCTGACCCGCGAGCGGGACGTGCTGTTCGTCGCGGACGAGATCCAGTCCGGCCTCGGGCGGACCGGGCGCACGTTCGCGTGCGAGCACGAGGGGGTCGTGCCCGATGTGTACGTCCTCGGGAAGGCGCTCGGGGGCGGGGTGCTGCCGGTGTCGGCGGTGGTGGCGCGGGCGGAGGTGCTGGGTGTCTTCCGGCCGGGCGAACACGGCTCCACGTTCGGGGGGAACCCGCTGGCCTGCGCCCTGGGCCTGGAGGTGATCGCGATGCTGCGGACCGGGGAGTTCCAGGAGCGGGCGACGGTCCTCGGGGAGGTGCTGCACCGGCGGCTGGCGGAGATCGCGGGCAGCGGACTGCTGACCGCCGTGCGGGGGCGGGGGCTGTGGGCGGGGGTGGACGTGGCTCCGGGGGTCGGGTCGGGGCGGCTGGTCTCGGAGCGGTTGATGGAGCGGGGGGTGCTGGTGAAGGAGTCGCACGGGACGACGGTGCGGGTGGCTCCGCCGCTGGTGGTCGAGGAGGAGGACCTGGAGTGGGGGATGGAACAGCTGTGGGGGGCGTTGAGCGCCTGAGGGCCGCCCCCCACACACAGTCCCTCCGTCACCTTCGCCAGAACAGGTGGTGCGTCACACCACTCGGGCTGGGCACCACCTCCAGGTGGAACCGGTCGAGCAGCTCGTCGGGGGACTCCCACAACCGCAGTCCGGACCCGAGCGTCACCGGCGAGACCGCCACATGCAGAGTGTCGACGAGGCCGGCCTCGAGGAACTGCCGGACGGTGCTGACCCCGCCGCCGAGCCGGACGTCCTTGCCCTGCGCCGCTTCCCGAGCCCGCTGGAGGACCGTGGCCGGAGTGCCGTCGACGAAGTGGAACGTGGTGTCGGAGAGCGTGAACGACGGGCGCGTGTGGTGGGTCATGACGAACACCGGGGTGCGGAACGGGGGCTCCTCGCCCCACCAGCCGCGCCATTCGTGGTCCTGCCAGGGCCCGCGCTGGGGCCCGAACTTGTTGCGGCCCATGATCTCGGCACCGATGTTGTGTGCGAAGTCGCGCGTGAAGTAGTCGTCGAGCCCCCGGCTCCCGCCGGGATCCGTGCGCATGGGCCAGCTCGCCGTGGCTCCGGCCCACGCGAACAGCCTCTCGGGACGGTCGTAGCCGAACGGCCGCTCGAGACTCTGGTGCTCACCGGCGGCGACTCCGTCGCTCGAGACGTTGAAGTTCATGACTCTCAGCAGTTGATCCATGTGCGTCCTCGTCGGTCCTGTCACGTCATCGTGCGGCGAGGCGCCGCACATCATGACGTCGAACGGGACGTGGCCGGATCGACAGCGGCCCGCAACTTTCCGTACTCCCCCAGCACGCGCCCAGGGGAGAAAGCGGCCGGCTCCCTGCTCGACCCGGGGGCGCTAGAGGATCACGTGCGGCAGGAAGCGGGCGTAGTCGTCCGTCACCAGGCCCGCTGACTCGCGGATGCCCAGGCCCGCCGGTTCCTCGCCCACCACCCATGCGCCCAGCACCACCCGGTTGCCGTCGAAGTCGGGCAGCGGGGCCAGCTCCTGGTAGCAGCACGGCTCTTCGCGCAGGACCGGGGCGTGGCCGGGCTCGTGGACGACCACGCCCGCGCCCTCCCGGCCCAGCAGCGGCTTGCTGACGTAGCCCGTCGTGCGGGACAGCTCTCCCGGGCCGTCCAGGTGGGCCGGGAGGAGGTTCGGGTGGCCCGGGTACAGCTCCCACAGGATCGCCAGCAGCGCCTTGTTGCTGAGCAGCATCTTCCAGGCGGGCTCGATCCACATCGTCGTACCCGTGCCGCCGCCGTTGTCCAGGGTGTCGAGGACGTGCGGGGCGAAGGCGTCCGTGGTGAGCCACTCCCACGGGTAGAGCTTGAAGCAGGCGCGGATGAACCGGAGGGCGTTGTCGACGAAGCGGCCGGAGAGGGTGTCCCAGCCGATCTCCTCCATGGAGATCCAGTCGGTGTCGAGGCCCGCCTGTTCGGCCGTCTCCTTGAGGTACGCGACCGTCATCAGGTCCTCGCCCAGTTCGTCGGCCGAGGAGTGGGCGAAGTACAGCGGGGTGCCCGAGGGGAGCAGACGGGCCTGCTCGCGCCAGGCGGCGACCAGGCGTTCGTGGAGGCTGTTCCACTGGTCGGCGCCCGGGAAGCGGTCCGCCATCCAGAACCACTGGGCGGAGGCCGCCTCCACCAGGGAGGTGGGGGTGTCCGCGTTGTACTCCAGGAGTCGCGCCGGGCCGGTGCCGTCGTAGCGGAGGTCGAAGCGGCCGTAGAGGGAGGGGAGTTCGGCGCGGCGGTGCCAGGAGTCGGTGACGGCCCGCACCACCCGGGGATCGGTGATGCCGAGGTCGGCGAAACGATTCGTCGCCACGATGCGGTCGGCCGCCGCCAGGCACATCGCGTGCAGTTCCGCGACCGTCTCCTCCAGCGCCTCCACCTCGTCGAGGGTGAAGGCGTAGTAGGCGCTCTCGTCCCAGTACGGGCGCAGCACGCCGTCGGGGTGGCGGGTGAGGGGGTAGATCACACCCTGTTCCTCGACGGTCCGCTGCCAGCCGGGGCGGGGGTCGGCCGTACGGCGCTCCATGGGCCGCTCAGCCGCCGGAGCTGCCGTGGCCGCCGCCGAAGCCGCCGCGGTGGACGCCGTGGCCGCCGCTCGACGAACCGCCCGAGCCTCCGCGGGACTCGGTGAACGAGCCGCCCTCGACCCAGCCGCCCTTCTTCTTGCCGCCGTAGTAGTAGCCGGCGTCGACGGCGGACTTGGTGGAGGTGCAGTTCTTGTCGGAGACGACCCGGTAGCCCTTGGTGGCGCGGTAGCTGTCGCGGTCGACGCAGCGCTTGTCGGGGTCGGAGGAGCAGGCGGTCAGGGCGGCGGCCAGCAGGCCCATACCGCCGAGGACGACCGTGCCCGAGCGTAGTTGACGGCGTACGTCTGCCATGTCCGTGCTCCCCCGTGCCGCCCCGCCCGTGCTGTCCGGCGACAGTTTAGACGAACGGTTTCAGCCAGCCCGGGTTTGTCATGTACGGGTAAGAAATACATGAGAAGCCCCCGGGGATCCTGTCGGAGCGCCGAGTCGCCCGGATACCGTCCACCCTGCCGCCGAGTGAACGGTCGACTTCGAATCTACGCGCGCAGACCGACCGACGCACCCCCACCCGCACCGCCATCCCTCTCTCCCATCCCCCACCGACGGAGGAATGACAGATGCCCGGCTTCACCCTCTCGCGCCGGAAACTCACCACCGCCGCCGCCGTGTTCGGCCTGCTCGCGGCCGGAGCCGCCGTGCAGGCGACCAGTGCCGCGACCCCCGCCCACGCGGCCACCACCCACCGCGTCCTGTTCGACGACGGCCACGCCGAGGAGGCCGGCAACGCGGACTGGATCATCTCCACCAGCAAGCCCGACCCGCTCGCCGAGGACTCC
>NZ_JBFACN010000046.1:0-43378 GCF_040640875.1 Streptomyces sp. NPDC021562 | reverse complement strand
CCCAGCTCTACCCCGCAGGCGCTCCGGTGCCCCCTGAGGACACGGTGATCCCCGACAGGCCTGCCGTTCCGGCTGCTCCTGCGCCATCGGCCGCCGGACCGGCCCAGGCCCGCACCAGCCCTGCAGGCCCGGCTGCGGAGCCCGCGAACACCGCACTCCGCTCCGCCCCTGCCGCTGTAGCGCACCCGGCGGTCACGTCCAGGCCGATGTCGCGCCGTCCGGACGCGCGGAAGGCGGCCTCGGCTGCGGCTCCTGCGGGCGGCACTGCGATGTCTCGTTCTGGTGTAACCAAGGATTCTCATCTGGATGTCACGCATCGCTGCTGCTTGCAGAGTCAATTGCGTGACATGGGATGAGAATCCTTGTTACATGAGTTGAGAATCTCCCACGCGCTGGAGTGAGACGGCCATGGGGGGCAAGCTGTGGAGCATCCCTCATTGAGACATAGGCCGGGCAGGTAGGCGACCGGGCAGCCCATGTCCCTCGCCACCGCCAGTGGCAGGGCGCCGATTGAGGCCGGCTGGTCGACGACGACCAGCACCGTTCCGTGCTTGGCCTGGAGTTTCGCGAACAGTTCGCGGAGCTTGGGTTCGGGGTTGGGCAGGCGCTTGTCGAACGTCTTCTTGCCGGCCGGGGTGACGGCGGTGGCGTGGTGTTCGTCCTTGCCGACGTCCAGGCCGAGGAAGACGTCGATGTCGCCGGTGTCGATCACGTGCAGGCCCCTCCACCACGCTCTCGTCCGGCCTTGCCAGGCACCGAGCTGCCACATCCACGTTACGGAGAGCTCTTCCGGCCTGAGCGAAGCGGTGCTCAAGCCCCTCATCAGCGGTCCGTCGATGCCTCCGGACCCGGTGACACCACCCCCGGATCATGAACAACAGGAGGGGGAAGTCATGCCGGACCCGAAGGCCGGAGGCCCCATTGCGGAGCCGATGAAGACGGTAACGGGGGGATGGATCCCGTGCGAGTTAGGAAATTCGTCAGTCGCGGCCCAGCGATACCGCGGAGCTGGACGGACCCCCACGTGTGTGGGGAAGGTCGCTCCTGCTTGCGCTGCCACATCCGGCGCTGGACAGACCCCCACGTGCGCGGGGAAGCGGGCAGTCCCTGGCGGCCACACCCCCACGCGAGCGTGGGCAAAGCCCATGTATCCACCGCGACCACGTCCACCGGCCGGAAACACCCCCACGCGCGGCGAAGACACCAGGCCGTTCGCTCCGGCCGCGAACGCCATGGAAAGACCCCCACGCGGGTGGGGAAGACATCGCCAGGCCGTCCCCCCAGGAGAAGGTGCCGGAAAGACCCCCACGCGGGTGGGGAAGACCCTGCAGGACCTGCGTCTTTGAAGGCTACCAGGTTGCCTCTTACTCACTTTGCGCGAGCTGTTTTGGGTGACGATTATAGTCGTGGGGAGCCAGAGGCTGCTGGCAGAGTCTGTGGTACCTGGAGAGGCTGCAGGCGAAGAGGGGGGCGTGCCCTCGTGATGCCGGGGCCCTGGCCGCAGCCGATGACTGTGTAGGCGCCGGTCTGTTGGCGGGGCGGTCCGGGTGTGGGGGCTTGATCTGCAAAGGCCCGAGTGCTGGGCGAGATGACACGGGAGCGGCAGGGGGCCGCGCGGGTGGGCATCTGAACTGTCTGGTGGCGCGGGCGTATGGGTGCGGTATTGGTGAATCGATGAGCCGCTTGGTACGAACGAAACCGGTAGGACGAATGCCCGAGGAAGGCATACGGGCGATGCCTTCGGCGGGAGCGGCGGCACCACAGTGACCGATGCGGACCTGCTGTTCGCCGCCGCGGGGCAGGAGCCGAGGGCGGTGCTGGAGGACGGACTGGCATACGCACGCTGTCTGTACGGCAATGAGCACGCTTGGCAACATGGGGGAGGTTACGCCGAGCGGGTGGGGGTGGTGGCATGGGTCCGGACGAGATCAGGTCCCAGGGCTTCAGCCTGAACGAACTGTTCCGTGACGCGACCTATGAGATCGACTACTACCAGCGGGACTACACCTGGGGTGAGGAAGAAGTCCGTACCCTGCTGCGGGACTTGTGCGACTCGTTTCGGAACTGGTCGGCGGATCCCGCCTATCTGCGCCGTCCGAACACCGCACCACAGTATTTCCTCGGCCCGTTTGTCTACTACGAGCCGTCGAAGAAACGACGCTACCTCGTCGACGGCCAGCAGCGATTCGTCACCCTGCACCTGATCTTCCTGCAGCTGCGGCTGTGGGCACAGGAAGCCGGCTACCACCGGGCGGTCGACCGGCTCAACCGTGTGATCACGATCGACGGGGACCAGTTCTCGGTCGGCATCACCGACCACGACCCGGTCCTGCGCGCGGTCAGCCAGGGCCGAAAGTACGAGACCGGCCCGGGAGACTCCCTCTCCCGACGCAACCTGTGGGCCCGCAGCCAGCAGATCGAATCCCAGCTCGTGGAAGAACTCGACGCGGAAAGACTCCACCGGTTCACCGAGTGGCTGCTCGACCGGGTGGTCCTGGTCGGGATCCGCGCGGCCGGCGCGGATCACGGCTACCGCATGTTCGAGACGATGAACGACCGCGGCGCCCGACTCACCGCCGTCGACCTCCTCAAGAGCCACCTCCTGTCCCATGTCGGATCAGGCGAGGATCAGCTCAACACCCAGTGGCACGAGATGCTCCGCGAGCTGACCACCGACCGCGAAGACCCAACAGCGGCAGCCCGTTTCATCAAGGCCTACCTCCTGGCCCGCTGCGCCCGCGAGAACCACAGCGAGGACCGCCGGCAGATCGCCACCAACCTCAACGTGTGGGTCCGCCAGAACGCCGGCCACCTCGGTCTGGTCCCCGAACGTCCCGAAAACTTCCTGCGTTTCGTCCAGAACCTGCTGAAGTCGGCCAGGCTCTACCGGCCCGTCCTCGCTGCCGGCCGCGCGCTCAAGAAGGACGAAGACCGCCTGGAGACGGTGCTCTACAACGAACGCAACGGCCTCGGCGTCCAGGCGGTCGCCGTCCTCGCCGCCATCCGCCCCGACGACCAGCCCTCCGACGCCAAGGACAAAGGCCGCCTCGTCGCCGCCTACCTGGACCGCTGGTACGCCCTGCGGGTCCTGCAGGACCTCCCCGTCCAGTCCGCCGACGCCGACACCCTGGTCCACACCACCCTCGTGCCCCTTCTGCGCACCTGCCGCACCACTACCGACGTCGCCGCCGCACTGGGCGGCCTCGTCGCGCACGATCCGGCCTCGATGGGCGACGCAGTCACTCTGGGGCTGCGGGGCAACAACGCCCACCAAATCCGCTACCTGCTAGCCCGGGCCACCGCCTACGTGGAAGAAGCCTGCAGACGACCCCACGACGTGCTCGCCTACCTCGACCGGGACCGGTTCCACATCGAGCATCTGTGGGCGAACCATCCCCACCGCGTGGAGGAGGGACGCAGCAACGAGGTCGTCTTCCGCAGCCTGCGCAACCAACTCGGCGGCCTCGGCCTGCTCATGGGCCGCGAGAACTCCAGCATCAACGACCTCCCCCTCCACGACAAAGCCGCCCTCTACGCCCGCAGCAACGTCCTGCTGGGCATCATCGCCCCCGGCTACGACCGCCGGAACCCGCTGCTGCGCGACTTCATCAAGACACACCACCTCGACAAGACCCTCCGCTCCTTCGGGCCCGCAGAGACCATGACCTCGGTCATCACCACCCGGCAAGAGCTCTACCTGAGCCTGTTCGAACACATCTGGAACCCCGCACGCCTCGGCCTGCCCGTCAGCCTGCCGCCCCCACCCAACGGACTCGACGAACCGGCCGGCCGCACCCGTCCAAGCGCGCCCCGGCGCAGGACCGCGGGCGGAGGCCGCCGCACCGACGTCGCCAGGATGATCGACGCCCAGGTCCTCACCGCCGGCACACGGATCGTGCTCACCTACCGCTCCACCGACCACTGGGCCACGATCGACGAAGACGGCGGCATCATCCTCACCGCGACCGGAGGAACCCCCTACGGCCGGGCCGACGAAGCCGGCGCCATCGCCCGCGGTACCAAGACCTGCCAGGGCATGAACGAATGGCACGTCGAAGACGAGCACGGCGCCCGCACCAACCTGCGGACCCTGCGCGACCGCGCCATGGAAGCCGGCATCCTCTAGTGCTGTGACCGGCAACGTTCACCGGTTTGCCTTGGATGAACGGAACGTTAGGCAGAGTGGAGCCGATGTCTGAGCTGCTGCGCTGAGGGAGCGCGCTGTGCGGTGAGCACGGGCTGGTAGTACCCGCTGGAGGCCGGACTGTGCCAGGCGATTTGGGTGAAGCCAGCTTCAGTCACGAACTCTGTCAGCTGCGGGGGCGTCAGCGCCCAGTGGGTGGTCCGGCGGACTCGGACCTGCCAGGTGTTCTTGGCGGGGATGAGCTGGAAGTGCTCCAGGTCGTAGCGTTCGCCGTCTTCGTGCCAGTGCCACAGCTGGAAGGTGATCGCTTGGCCGTCGCGTGTTTGCGACACCTGGGGAGGTGTCGACGTGGGTCTGGTCTGGCGCGTCTCGTCATAGGCCCGGACGGTGATCACCAGCAGTCCGTCGTCTCGGAGTACCCGTCTCATGCCGAGGAGTGCCGTCCGGAGATGTTGCACGGAGAGTAGGTGCGTGAGCGAGTTGTCCGCGCAGAGGACGACGTCGAATGACGTCTCTTTGAAAGGCAGTTGGCGCATGTCAGCCGCAGCGGCCGGAAGCCGGCTGCCACGGGCCGCCGCTTCGGCGGCGGCGCGCGCGGCGGCGACCGGGCTCAGGTCGCTGCCGACGACTTGGTGCCCGGCCCGGGCCAGCCCGATGGCCTGGGTGCCGATCCCGCACGAGCAGTCCAGGACAGTGTGTGGTCCCGCGCCGAGAGATTGGCGGATGAGCCCGCCCAATACCTCGGCCTGGTAGGCCATGCTTGCGTCCCAGTCCCGGAACATCAGGTGGTAGTCGTGGGCCAAATCGTCGTAGAAATCCCGCGCGGAGGGCTCGGACATGTATCCCACCGTAGTGCGTGGTCGCCGGGAAGTGCGGGCAGTTTAGGCAGCGGCTGCCTGGCTTCGGCCGCCCCAGCGGATGCCCTTCTCGCTGCGGAGACGGGCGCGTTCGCGGCGTTGGGCGGCCAGCACGTCGGGGTGGCGGGTGTTCGTGTTGCGCCAGCGGAGGTAGGCGTGGAGGGCTCGGGTCTGCGCGGTGTGGTTGCGGTGGTTGGAGTTGGCGATGGTGAACTGCCGCAGCGGTCCGAAGTGGGCCTCGATCGGGTTGGCCCAGGACGCGTAGGTCGGGGTGAAGCACAGCTCGACCCGGTTCTTCTTCGCCCAGCGCCGGATGGTCTCGCCCTTGTGGGCGGACAGATTGTCCAGGATGACGTAGATCGGGGCGCCGTCCGGCCGGGCCGCCCGGATTGACCTCAGCGCGGTCAGGGTGTTCGCGGCCCCTTTCTTGCGCCGGTTGCCGCCCCAGAGCGTGTCGTCGCCGACCGAGTAGCAACCGTGAAAGTAGCGCACCCCGTGAGTACGGTGATAGGTCGCGGGATGCCGCTCGGGCCGACCCTGTTCGGCCCAGCACGACCCGGCGGTGGGCCTGATGCCGAGCGGGCCGAACTCGTCGAACGCGAACACGCGGTCCGGGAAGTGCTCCAGCACGTGCTCGATCCGGTCGAGCTTGGCGTCGCGCTCGGGGTCGGGGGATTCCTTCCAGGTCTTGGTGCGCTGGAAGGTGACGCCGCGGCGGGCGAGCAGGCACCGTAACGCCTCGCGGCCGATCCGGATCACACGGCCGTGTACGCGGCGCAGGTAGGCGGCGAGTTTGCGGAGGGACCAGCGGGTGAAGGGCTGCCCGAGCTTGGTCGGGCGGGTGGTGGCCGTATGGACGACGAAGTCCTCGTCGTCAGGACTGAGAAGGCGGGGACGGCCTCCCGCCCACCGAGGGTCCAAGCAGGCCAGACCGATCTCGTTGAACCGGTGGATCACGTCCCGGACCGTGTCCTCGTCGGCCTGAACCAACTTCGCGATCACCGGCACCCGGTTCCCGCCAGCCGAGGCCAGCAACATCATCGCGCGCCGGTAACGCACCGCACTGGTGCTGCCCCGGCGCACGATCTGCTGCAGCTTCTGCCCCTCCTGGTCAGTCAACCTGCGCACACGGACAGGCTCAGCCACCACACCCCCAGCGGTCAGATCGGACGTCACCGCTCATCCCACCGCTCGGACACCCAACCCGGCGAACCTACGTGGTCAGAGCACTAGCGACGTGCACGGGCGGTGCCCAGAGGCTCTTCAACAACACCGGGCGCGGGTGGCTCACGAACACCAGCAGCCGTCAGAACGGCAAGGCCGTCGGAACAGGTGAAAGCGGATTTTCGCCTACGAAGACCGCCCCCCACGCGTGTAGGGAGAATGGATGCATCCAGTCGGTGCGATAGAGCTCCCGTGAGAGACCCCCACGTGCGTGGGGAGGCAAGGCCCGGAGCGGCCCGTGATGACCAGCAGAGACGGACCCTCGCGAGACGAGGAAACCAGCGGACCCAAGTCCAGGCTATACCCACCCTCTGTTGGGGACTGCCGCCGCGCGAGTTGATCAGCATGCGGCATGCTGGGCAGCAACACCCTTACTTGCGGGGCTGTTGACATAGGGCGGGAGTGGTCGGTGGGAGTGCGGGAGGATGCCCGGCACGGCGGGATCGATCTGACGCCGTGGGGCAAATACGACCGCGGGCAGCGAGCGGTGTATCCGCTGCTGTTTCATCTGCTGGATGGTGCGGCTGTCGCCGGTGTGGTCTGGGACCGGTATCTGACCCGCGGTCAGCGTCGGCTGATCGCGTCCGGTCTGGGAGTGACCCTGGCCGAGGCACGCTGCCTGGTGATGTTCTTCGCCGGCCTGCACGATCTGGGCAAACTCTCCGCTTTCCAGGAGCAGGAGGCGCATCCCTGGGCCCGAATAAGCGACGCCCTGCGCTCGGACACCCGTAACTGGCGGAGCATGCCGCACGAACGGGCGACCATGCACAGCGTGCTGCACCTGCTGGCAGAGGCAGGCTTCCCGGTGGACACGTCCGACAGCCCCGGTGTGCTGGTGGCGCAGATCCTGGGCGGGCACCACGGCCGGTTCCTGCAGGTCGACATCGACGGCGCGGCCAAGACCGCCCGCGTCAACCTCACACTGGGCGGACCGGCCTGGCAGGACCTGCGCCGCCGCTACTTCGCCCTGGTGCGCCATCTGACCGGCGCCACCGCAGTGCCCACGGACGTGACGGTGCAGGCGGCCGTTCTGATCACCGGAGTCGGCATCATCGCGGACCGGCTGGCCAGCCAGGGGCATTACTGGCTGCCCAAGGCCCAGGCGCCCGCTTTCGGCGCCGGCGAACACTACGCCCAGGCCGTCCGGGACGCCCCCGCCCTGTTCGAGGAGTCCGGACTGGACCGCGTCGTCCTGCCGGCAACACCCTTCACCCAGGCCCACGGTGGCCTGGACAAACCCAACGACCTGCAGGCCTCGGTGATCAGGCAACTCGCGACTGTGGCGGGGGAGAAGGGACCCGGCATCCTTGTGGTCACCGACGCCACCGGCGGCGGCAAGACCGTCGCCGCACTGGAAGCCGCGCGGCTCTTCAACGCCACCGGCGACACGGCCGGCATCCTGTGGCTGCTGCCGACCACGGCCACCACAGACGCCGCCTACGACGTCCTCGAGGCCTACGTAGCCGCCCACCGGCCCGAGCACGCCCCTGTCTCCCTGGTCCACAGCCACTCATACCTCAACACCGTCTACAACGATCACCGCCTCGCCGCCCATGAACCCTCGACGAGCGATGCCTACTGGCCCGGCGGTGACGATGGCGACGAACCGGTGGCGGGGGAGCGGCCCGAGGAGCGGGTGACGGTCCCGGACGGCTGGCTGCGCGGCTGGGACAGGGCACTGCTGGCCCAGTTCACCGTCGCCACCCACGACCAGGCCCTCATGGCCGCTCTCCCAGTCCGCTTCAGCGCCCTGCGCATGCTGGCCCTCTCCGGGCGGACCGTCATCGTCGACGAGGTCCACGCCCTGCCCCCGTTCATGCGGCGGATGCTGTCACGGCTGCTTAACTGGCTGGGCGCGCTCGGCTGCCCGGTGGTGCTGCTGTCCGCGACGCTGCCCGCCCACGTCGCCGACGAACTCGTGCGCAGCTACCTCGACGGTGCCGGCCATCCCCATGCGGCAACAGCACACCTGGACTGCCGGCCCTCCTATCCCGGCTGGCTCTACGCCGCGGCCCGCGACGCCTCACTCACCCGCATCGACCCTGCCGCGGCCGCCGCCCACGCTGACCGGCACCGGCGCCGCGCCGGCATCCGCCTCCACTCGGTGCGCCACCCCTCCTGCACCGACCCTGAGAACACCCCTGCCCGGGAAGAACGCCTGGACCGCATTACCCGGGAGATCGCCCCCGTCGCCCAATGGGGCGGCTGCGCGGCCGTCTACTGCGCCACCACGGCTGATGCGCAGGCCACCTACGAGCACCTGCGCACTGCCCTCACGTGGCCGGACGGCGGCCCCGACGGTCAGCTGCTCCTGCTGCACGCCCGCCTGCCTGGCCACCGGCGCGAATCCCGCACGCGCCGCATCCGCACCGCCCTGTCCTCGCACGGTGAGCGCCCCGAGCGCCTGGTGATCGTCACCACCAGCCTTCTGGACATGAGCCTGGATATCGACGTCGACGTCATGGTCAGCGACCTGGCCCCGATGCACACCCTCCTGCAGCGCCTGGGCCGCCTGTGGCGTTTCAGTCACATCCCCAGGCCCGACTGGCTGCCCGAACACCCCTGCCTGATCGTCCTTGAACCCACCGACCACCGCGGCCGCACCCTCCTGCCGCCCGCCTGGCGCCCCCTGGACTCCCCGTTCCTGCCGCTCGCCACCGCCACCTGCCTCACCCGCCGGCCCGAGCAGCTGCTCACCCTGCCCGACGACGTGCAGGACCTGGTGGAGAGCGTGCACGGCGACGCCGGCGAACTCGCCCGCGCCGACGCCGCCCTGCGCCGCAGCCACACCCTCCACCAGGCCCGGACCCGCACCGAGGAACACCACAGCACACTCCACCTCGTCCCTGTCTGGCACGACACGCTCTCGCTGTCCGACCTGCACCGCCAAAACCTCCACCCCCGAGAGGCCGCCACCCGCCTGGGCACCATGCCCCGCCGCCTCCTTCCCGTCCACCGCACGCCCGGCGGCTGCCTCGCCCTGGACGCGGCTGGCACCCAGCCGCTGCCCGAGCAGCACAAGCCGACCACCGTACAGGTCCGCACGATCCTCCAGCACACGCTGCCCGTTCCCGCCGCCTGGGTTGCCGACCGCAGCGGACACCTCCCCACCCCTGCCGCCTGGCGCACCCACGCCCTCCTCGCCGACCTCGTCCTGCTCCCGCGGTCAGCCGACGACCCCACCCGGCCGGTGCGCTTCGGCCGCCACCGCCTCCACCTCGACGACGACTTGGGGCTCGTCCACAGCGTGGACTGAGCCGCCCCCATTTCCGGCTGTTCCCGCGCCGCTGGCCGCCCATGGATGATGTCAGCGCGGTGATGGCCGGTCGCGTCTGGGAAGAAGTGGGGTACGGGTTACCGCCGTTTCGAAGCGGGCCGCTGATTTCTGCAAATGGCTGCGCCGGGGTGGTCTCGGCGGGACCATGGGCGCCATTCAGGTGGCGCGGGGGTGGGGGACGCATGGGCGGCGATTCGGCATGGCTGCGTAAGTTGTGGCAGGGGGGTCTGCTGGTCCTGGTATCGGTCGGGATTCCCGCCGCTGCCGTCGGCCGGTCTGCGCAGTTGCGGGAGCATCCCCTGCTCGCCTTCTGTCTGCTGCTGCTCTACGAGGCGGTCGTTGCCGGTGCCGCCTTCGTCGGTGCGGTGGTGCGTGACTTGCGGGAGCGGTGGGTCAAGCGTGCCGCTGACTCCCTCGACCTGTGGACCCGCCGCAGGCTGTCCCCCTACACCCGGCAACTGCTCAAGTACGTTCGGGCCAGCACCCGCTACATGGACGTGAAGGGTTTGTCGACCGCGGGGGAGTACACGCTTGAGATGCAGGACGTCCTGGTCTCACTCTCGCTGGTGCCGACCCCGGTCCATGTGCTGACGCCCGACCCGGTGCGTCAGCACGCGGCGGACGCCGCTGGGGGTGAGCAGTCCGTGTGGTATTGGCTGCGGCGGGCCCGGCGGGAGGGGACGGTGCTGTCCGTCATCGGGCCGCCGGGTTCGGGCAAGACCACTCTGCTGCGGCACGTGGCCTTCCACCTTGCCACGGGTGGCCGGGAGGCGCGGTCAACCGGCCTGCCGGGCATGATCCCGCTGCTGGTGAACCTCCGTGAGCATCAGCGCTGGTTCGCTGAGGAGACAGGGACACTGCCCGACCTGCTGCGGCGCTGCCTTGCCCAACTCGAACAGCGGGAGCCGCCCTCGTGGGTGGAGTCCAACCTGCGCGCCGGGAACGTGCTGCTCCTGCTGGACGGACTGGACGAGCTGCCCAACGACGCCGTGCGTATCTCCGTCGCTGGCTGGATCGAGGAACAGTCCGCGGCCTGGTCGGGAAACCAGTTCGTGCTCACGAGCCGCCCGTTCGGCTATCGCAGTCGACCGCTCACGGGGGCGACTGTGGTGGAGGTCCAGCCTTTGTCGACCCGTCAGATCACGCTGTTCGCCGAGCAGTGGTACCGGGCCGTCGCGATCCGCTCCCACGGGGCGGACAACGACTCCTCACGGCTGGCCGCCCAGGTCGGCGCCGCGGAGCTGCTGTCGCGGCTGGACGAGAACCCGGGCCTGTACGAACTGACGGCGAACCCGCTGCTGCTGACCATGGTGGCCAACGTCCACCACTACCGGGGCGCTCTGCCGGGCAGCCGCACCGAACTCTACGCGGAGATCTGCGAGGTCTTCCTCGGCAAGCGCCACGAAGCGCGGGGCGTGACCATCGACATGCCGGGCCGGCGTAAACGGGCGGTGCTGCGCTCCCTCGCCCACACGATGATGTGCCGTGGGTTGGCCGAGTTGCCCGCCGCGGAGGCGGTCCAGGTGATCAGGCCCGGCCTTGCGCGGGTGGCGGACGCGGTAGAGCCCTCCGACTTCCTGCGGAGCGTCGAAGGCTCATCGGGCCTACTGGTGGAGAAAGAGCACGGCGTCTACGCCTTCGCCCACCTGACACTGCAGGAGTATCTGGCAGCCGAGCACATCCGCGAGGAGCAGCTCCAGGAACAGCTGCTTGTATGTCTCGACCAGCCCTGGTGGCGCGAGACGGTCCACCTGTACTGCGCCATGTCGGACGCCACCGCGATCGTCGACGCCTGTCTGGACCGGACGGACGACCCGGCTATGCTCGCGCTGGCCGCGCAGTGCATCGCGGAGTCCCAGCAGGTCGCCGAGGCGAGCAGGGATGCGGTGGCACGGCTGATGAGCCCCGCCGACGCGCGGGCAAACCCGGCCAGCCGGCGCGTCGCCGCGCAGGCGCGGCTGCGGCTGCGGGCCGCCCAGGACATCGCGATCGGCCGGAACAGCTTCGTCGGCCTGCCCGTCACATGGCTTGAGTACCAGTACTTTCTGGACACCCGGCCCGAGGACGGCGAGTGCCTGGTTCCCGACCACTGGGACGACCGGGTGTACCCGTTTGGCCAGGACGACGAGCCGGCCGTCGGCTTGCGGTTCGAGGACGTGGCGCGGTTCTGCGAGTGGTTGACGGTGCAGACAGGCTCGGGCTCGTGGTACCGGCCGCCACGCAGCAGCGAGATCGACGCGGTTCTGGAACGCAACGTGCCCGGGTTCTCCCGGCACGCTTTCTGGACCGGTACCCGCTCGCTCCGACAGGAGGACGGTCGCTTCTGGCCGCTGCACCGGCCGTCGTCAGCCCGGGCTCCCCGGGCCGCCTACCCACCAATCGCCCTGCCGGCCGACCAGCTGGCGGCTGTCCAAGCCATGTCGGCGCGCGAATTCGCGGCGGCCGGCGCCGGCCCGGCTCTGCTAGACCTGGCACAGAGAACCCTCGCCTCGGATGTCTGCGATATCGGTGCGCTCGTTCCGGATGTGACTCTGGCCGCCGAACTCGCGCGCGAGAGCTGGAACGTGAACACCCACGACACGACGGCTCGGCAACTGCGCGGGGAGCTGCCGCACCTGCTCGACGACATCGCACACCGCGTCGACACCTGCTTCGATCGCCGCGGCTGGGCGGAGCGGCGTACACCGCAGGCCGTCGCCCGGCGTGAGGAGTGCCGGATCGATGTGCTGCGGGCGGCACAGCTGTGCACCGAGCTGTACACCGCCGTCACTGGCAAAGACCGGCTGCCGCCGAAGCACCGGATGCCACGCCCCACCCGCAAGGAACCGCTGCCGAGCAGATCGCCCGCCGTAGTCGTGAGTGTGCTGGCGCACGCTCTGGCGGAGATCCACCACGAGATGCTCGCCGTCGAGGTGCGGCTGCGTGGCGAAGCATTGCCCACCGAGGCCCTCGTCTACCGTCGGGGCGTGGGGAGTGACAGGCGGGATCGGGATTCCGCCCAGGTCGCGGCGCCGGGTGACGTCGGGCGGGTCTGGCCGGTGCTGAAGCCCTTGGCTGACCGGTTCGTGGCCGGTCTGCTGCTGGCCCTGTTTGCCCCCCTGATGCTGGTGATCGCCTGCGCGGTGAAGGCCGACAGCCCGGGACCGGTTTTCTACCGGCAGACACGCGTCGGCCTCAACGGACGCACATTCGTGATTTTCAAGTTCCGCACCATGGTCGTCAATGCGGACCGACTGCTGGCCGAACTCCGGGCCACGAACAGTAACGACGGCGGCCTGCTCTTCAAGATCCGGCGGGATCCGCGGATCACCCGGGTTGGTGGATTCCTGCGACGCTACAGCATCGACGAGATACCGACGCTGCTCAACGTGTTCCGGGGGGAGATGTCCATGGTGGGCCCCCGGCCGGCACTGCCCGAAGAGGTCGCGGCCTACGGCCCGGACCTGCTTCGCAGGCTGGCGGTAAAGCCCGGGGTAACGGGTCTTTGGCAGGTCTCCGGTCGGTCGGACCTGCCCTGGGAAGAAGCCGTGCGGCTGGACCTGGAGTACGTCGACCACCCTTCCGCCAGGCTCGACCTAGTCATCCTCGGCCGCACACTGGGCGCGGTGGTGTCCGGGCGGGGAGCCTACTGAGCCGGAGGACACGGCCCCGTACGCAGGGAGACAGGAGGCCGCCCACCCCACCCCACCCCACCCCTCCCCTCCCTGCTGGCCCGCAGCTCGCCGTGGCCACCTCACAAGCTCATACGAAGGCGCGGCCTGGCCACCCGATACGACAAGACAGCGGCCGTCTACATTGCCGGACTCCAGCTCGCCGCCACCGTCTGGTCAGCAGGGTGATCCGAAAGAAGCGGCCAAGCCGGCACAGAACCGGCCAGGGGAGTGCCTTTCTCCTAGTCGGCAGGGTTGCTGCCGGGCGGCGGGGCAGAACGCCAAGCATGTCGGCGGCCCGCAGACGGGAAAATGGCTCCAGGAGCTGGGAAATGACTCAGATTCAAAAAGGGGGAAGCGGCCGGTAATTGCCCGCTGAACCATGTGGTTCGGATGCTGCTTGTCTATGGCTAATATGGAAAGGCGGAGTCGGACGGGCGTTCGAGTCCGGTATCTCGCGCATCCCTGCCTGCTGCGCCGCGCGCACCGCACCCTTGGTGCCCCCCCCACAGCAGGACCTGCCCGTCGGCGCGGCCTTACCCGGCCCGCGCCATCGTGGCCTGCCCCTCCCGATTCCCGCAGTCCGTCGCGGTATCCCGCGGCGTTACGGCCCCAACGCGCGGCCGGTACCGGAGAAATCACCTTCCTGTATTTCCCAGCCTCTTTTTCTATCGCTTTCACACCCGGCAACGGAGCCCGTGTGCAATCCCCGCAATACGACACCGACAAAGAACCGTGCATCCCCGTCCTGTTCCTGGACGGGCATCAGGAAGACCTGGGATGGCGGGACGTGCTGCTGCGCGCCCACCTCATCAAGGACCTGGCGCTTCCGCTCCCGCCCGCGGCATCCGCCGTCCTGCGGCTGCTCGTCGTGATGGCCGCACGCGTGACCTGTCTGGACGGACGAGCAGAACCCCGCATGAGCGCACGGCAGTGGGCAGCCCGCCGTCGGGAACTGCTGAAGAGCCCCGGCGGGTTCGACCCCGACGCCGTTCACGCCTACTTCGACCAGTACATCTGGGACCTGTTCCACCCGGTGCGGCCGTTTCTCGGTGACCCCCGCCTGGCCAGCCAGTGCACCAAGCGGGCCGGCGTCAACAAACTGGTCTTCGGCCGCCCCGAGGGCCACAACCTCGCCTGGTTCAGCCCGCACACCGACACCGACCCCCAGCCAGTCCCCAGCGCCGAGGCCCTGTGGCACCTGCTCATCCACCACTACTACGGCGCGGCCGGACAGTGCTCCGTGCGCACCGTGGACGGCCGCTCCCTCGGAAAAGCCAAAGCCGGGCCGCTGCGCACGACGCTCTCGTTCCATCCCCAGGGCCGCACCCTGTACGAAACGCTCCTCGCGGGCATCCCCAAGCCCTCCCGGCAGTGGCCCGGCACCCCGGACTGCTGCCCGTGGGAGGAACCCCTGCCCGTCCCCGACCCCGACGGCGATCTGGACGACGGCCCCGACCCCGATGCCGCCCCACCCCCGGTGACCTCACCGGGTCGCCTGCTCACCGGCCGCTCCCGCCACGCCGTTCTCCTGCTGCCCTCACCGGACGGACGCCACGTGGTCGATGCCTACCTGACCTGGGCCACCCAGAAGAAACTCCCGGCCCTCGACCCGTACCTCATCCATCACCTCCACACGGACGAGCACGCCACCCGCCGCCACACAGCACGCCGTGCGGACGCCGACCGGGCCCTGTGGCGCGACCTGGACGCCCTGCTGCTGGCGGGCGACGAGGACGACCGCAAGGGAAAACAGAGCAAGGGCAGCAAACGCCGCTACACCGTCCAGCGTCCCGAAGCCTTCACGACCCTCAACGACCTGCCCCCCGACCTGCGCGCCGCCCTGCGGGTGCGGGTCTATGGATTCGACCAGGACGGCCAGACCACCAACCGCACCTGGTACACGGCCCTGACCCCGCCGATCTGGCCCTGGGTCCAGGAGAACGACCCCGCCGCGGCCGAGCGCATCGCCGAATGCCGCAAGGCCGCCGAGGAGATCGGCACGTGCCTCGATGCCGTTTCCCGGGAGGCCTGGGGCAAGGTCACCGCCGGCGCCCCCCGTCACCTGCCGCCCTGGACCCGCACCGTGCGCACCCTGTACTGGCCCCGCGCCGAGGCCACCTTCTGGAGCCTCCTGGACGGCGACCCCGCCCGCAGTGCACGTGCCGCGTTCGCCACCGACGCCATCGCCGCACTGCGCACCGCCACCCGCCCGGCGATCGCCCAGCACTTCCGCACCGCCGAGGCCGTCGCCACCGCCGTGGCCCAACTGCGCCTGCACGGCCGCTGACCTTTCCCCTCCACCATCCTGTCCTCTTGCCGAAGGCTGCCGCACCATGCCCGTCACCACTGCGCAACGCCGCGCCCACTACGACGACTTCGTCCACCAGGTCATCACCCTGTGCGCGGTCAACAGCATCCGCGCCGACCTCGCCTCGGGCTTCGGACGCCCCGTCGCGGAGTGCCCGCGCATGCCCGAACACCTCACCCGGCACATCGCCGGTTTCGGAGCGCGCCGCGCCCACTACACCGTGGCCGGCCTCATCGCCCTGCACCGCGACCTGCCCCACGAAGACGACCCCTACCGCCCCGACCTGCTCCACCCGGACCCCGGCAAGAACCAGGACAGCCCCGCCACACCGGACACCACCCGCGCCGCCTCGCCGCAGCACATCCAGCCCCTTGCGCAACCGGCCACGCCTGCGCGGCCCTGGCGCAGCCGCCCCGATCTCGGCACCCACCTCGCCATCGCCGTGGCCCGGTACGGCTTCAAGGAAGCCAGCATGACCAACCGGGTCAAGGTCCTCACCGGACTCGACACCTCACTGCTGCACCCGCAGCTGTGGGCACTGGCCGGCCACCTGCACAGCCGAGGCGCCGCCCGCCTCGACTTCGCCGTCCTCCTCGAGGACCTGGCCTGGTGGGACGACGACCGGATGGAGATCGCCGCCCGCTGGCGCGAGAACTACTTCCTCGCCCTCCACACCCTCACCTCCACGGAGCACTGACATGCCCGCCTACGCCCCCGCCCGCTACGCCGACTTCCACGTCCTGCACCCGGTCGGCGCCTCCCTCCTCAACCGAGGCCAGGACGACCTGCCCAAAACCATGGAATACGGCGGCGTCGTCCGGCCCATGGTCTCCTCCCAGGCCTGGAAGCGGCCCGTCCGCTTGCAGCTGGAGGAAGTCCTCGACGAGCACGCTGCCCGCACCCGCAAGGTGCCCCTGAGGGTGGCCGACCGCCTGCAGGCGGACGGCTGGCCCGAGCCCCTCGCCGCCTTCGCCGGAGCCCAGATCGCCCGCTCGGCCACCCGGGAAGGACTGAAGACCGAGGAAGACCAGAACGGCATCACCTCAGCCACCCTCTACCTGCCGCGCGACGTCCTCGACGACTTCACCGCCCTGTGCACCGAACACCGCCCGCAGCTCGAAGAAGCCCTCGCGGCGGCCCACACCGCCGAACAGGCCAAGCCCAAGGCCAGGAAGACCAAGCCGGACGCCGTCCTGCCCACCCGCACAGTCACCGCCCTCCTCCGCCGCCGCACCGCCACCATCAACCTCTTCGGCCGCATGCTCGCCGAGATCAGCGGCGCCCACGTGGACGGCGCCGTGCAGATGGCGCATGCCTTCACCGTGCACCAAGGCGCTTCCCAGCCGGACTACTTCGCGGCGGTGGATGACTGGTCGGCGCACGATGAAGCCGGAAGCGCCCACCTGCAGACCGCGTTCTTCACCAGCGGCCTGTTCTACCGCTTCGCCACCGTCAACCTCACCGAACTGACCCGCAACCTGAACGGCGACCACAAGCAGGCCCTGCACCTGCTGGCCCTGTTCGCCGAGGCCTTCACCGACGTCATGCCCGGCGCGAAGAAGACATCCACCGCCCCGCACACCTACCCGCACCTCATCCACTACGCGATCCGTGACCGCCGCTCCGTCTCCTACGCCGGCGCGTTCGAAAAGCCCGTCAGGCCCGCCCACGGCGGCGGCTACACCGCCCCCGCCGTCCACGCCCTGTCCGAGCACGCCGGCCAGCTGAACCGCATGATCGGCACCCGCCGCCTCATCGGCTCCGGCTACACCACCCTCCAAAGCGAACCCATCGACCACCTCGGCACCACCCACACCAGCCTCGACGACCTCATCGACGCGCTCGCCGAGACGGCCGCCCTGCCCTCGGCCACGACCGTATGAACGGCATCCTGCTGCGCCTGGCCGCACCCCTGATGTCGTTCGGGGAACACGCCGCCTTCCACTACCGCGACACCCTCCCCTTCCCCTCCCGCTCGGCCCTCATCGGCATGTTCGCCGCCGCCGACGGACGTTCCCGGGAGGAAGCCCTCGCACCCGACCCGGCCACCGGCAAAGCCCCGTACACAGACCTGGAGTTCACCGTCCGCGTCGACCGCCCCGGCACCCGCCACACCGACTTCCACACCGTCGGCGGCGGCCGCGGCCACCAGCAGGGCTTGCACACCAGCAGCGGCGGGCACCGCCCTGCGGAGAAATCCACCCTCGTCAGCGAACGCGTCTACCTCGCCGACGCCGTCTTCACCCTCGCCGTGCAAGGCCCCGACCGGCTGCTGGAACACCTCGTCCACCGGCTCGAACAGCCCGCATTCGCCCCCTACCTGGGCCGGCGCGCCTGCGTCCCCCACGAACCCCTCGTCCTGCGCAGCCCGCACCCCGACCCCGTCGGAGAACTCCTCCACCACGTCCCGCTCAGCCTGAGCGCCCCACCCCGCCCCGGGCACAGCACCGTGCCCGTCACCTTCATCTGGGAAAACCCGCCCACCCACGTGCCCGCCGCCCGCAGCGAACGCGAAGTCGCCGACGTACCCCTCGACTTCACCCCCACACGGCGCTCCCACCGCACCCGCCGCACCTGGCACAGCATCGAACCCCTGCCCGCCACCCTGTACGCCCCGCCCCCCGCGCTCACCGAACTGACCGCCTACATCCACCAGGAGACACCGTCCTGTGACCAGCCCTCTTGCCGACACCCTCGCTGCCACGGCGACGCTGACCCGGATCCGTCTCAACCGCCGCAGCCACGCTGTGCGCCGTGACCTCGCCGACGCCGTCAGCCTGCACAAGACCGTGATGCTCCTGGCCCCCGACAACCTCGGCGACCACCCCCGCCAGAAGGCAGGCCTGCTCTTCCGCCTGGAAGACGCCACCGACACCACCCCGCCCACCCTGCTCATCCAGTCCCACCAGCCGCCCGACCTCACCCGCCTGCCCGACCGCTACGGCACAGCCGAAACCCGCCCCCTGCACGCCATGTTCCAGGCACTGACCCCCGGCCGCCGGGTGAACTACCGCATCACCGCAAACGCCAGCGCCGTCCGCCGCGTCCTGGACGACCATCAGCCCGTCGACCACCCACACGGCAGGAAAACCATCCCCCTGAACGGCGACGACGCCCTCGCCTGGTGGCAGCGCCGCGCCCATCAGGCCGGCCTCGCCCTGACCACCGCCGACGCCACCCCCGCCCACTTTCGCCGCTCCCGCAAACACCATCCCGGCAGCACCGACGCCACCCATACGCCCGGCCCCGTCCACGCACTGACCCGCTTCGAGGGCCTGGCCACCATCACCGACCCCGACCAGCTCAGCCACGCCCTGCTCACCGGCATCGGCCGCGGCAAACCCTACGGCGCCGGACTACTCACCCTCGCACCCGCCTGACCACCAACTTTCAGAGCTGCATCAACAGCCGGAAAGATATGCCCCTCGATGCCCGCCACACCCCCGCCCCACGGACCTTACGACACCACCTCCCTGCGCGCCGCCGCCGTACGCCGCCTGCTGCGCCTACGCGACGCGCAGAACCTCACCCACCACGACGTCCGTACCGTCGCCGCCGCCTTCACCGTCCACTGGCGCACCGTGCGCCGCTGGATGGACAACGCCGACACCCACAACGGCACCTACACCCCAAAGGGCCGCCACCATTTCACCCTCACCCCGGCCATGCACGAGACCCTGGCCCAATGGCACGGCAACGCCACGTCCGCCTACCGCGAACTCGCCCGGCGCGGCCTCCTCGGCACCCCACCAGCCTCCCCGGCCACCTTCCACCGCGCTGTCGCCCGCGAACTAAGCCCCGGCCAACGCGCCGCCCTCAAGCAAGGGGAGGCCGGGCGCCGCCGCCACGACGTCCACGCCCTGCGCCCGCACGGCAACCGCAACGACGTCTGGGAGACCGACCACGTCGAAGCCAGCGTCTTCGTCAACGTCGACGGGCAGCGCAGCAAACCCTGGATCACCTGGTTCGTCGACCATGCCAACTGCACCATCTGCGGCCTGGCAGTCACCCCCCACCAGCCCGGCCAGGACGCCATCCTCGCCGCCGCCCGCGACGCGATCCTGTGCGACGCCCCCTACCGGCCCTTCGGCGGCGTCCCCCGCAAGGTCCGCGTTGACCGCGGCCGCGACTTCCTGAGCACCTGCGTCGACGAGGCATTCAAAAAATTCGGTACCGAACTGATCGTCCTGCCCCCCTACAGCCCCCACCTCAAAGGCACCGTCGAAGCCGTCAACGGCGCCGTCAAACACACGCTGTTCAAAGGCCTGCCCGGCTACTCCCACACCCCTAGAAGCCGCCGCGACCGCCGCGGCCAGCCTCTGTGGAAGCTGGACGAACTCCTCGACTACGAAACCTTCGTCACCCTCCTGCTCGACTGGGTCGACTGGTGGAACAACGACCACACCATCGCCCGCCTCTACCGGCGCACCCCCGCCCAGGCCTGGCACGCCGACCTCACCCCCATCGACACCCTCGGTGCCGAAGACCTCCACACCTACACCCTCAAAGACGCCGGCCCACCCCTGAAGATCACCAGCAAGGGCGTCCGCTGGAAGAGCGCCTACTACGTCGGCGACTGGATGCACGGCCACGGCAGCGCAGGCGAAATGGTCCGCCTGCGCCACGAACCCAACCAGTTCCACCGCGTCGAGCTCTACGACGCCGACACCCTCACCTACCGCGGCCCCGCCTTCCGCAGCGACGAGCTCAGCCCCCAGCAAGCCCGCGAACTACGCAACGCCCGCCGCCGCGAAGCCGACCACTACGCCGCCAAAGCCCGCCGCGCCCGCAAGAACTCCAAGCCCCGCTTCATCCCCACCACCGTCGCCCAACCACCCCAGCCCCGCAACCGCCTCACCGCCAGCCAGGCAGCCGCCCAGCTCCGCGAACTCCACACCTACTCGCACGACCAGCACTCCGAGGCCCGGCCAGACCTCCTCAACCAGCCCCAACCCTCGTCCTCCCGCTGGACACAGCCGCTGCCCGACCCCAAGCCCCAGGACACCCCATGACGCACCCTGCCACCACCCCCGGCAAACAGCCGGCCACCGGCCCCAACTACCACTACCTCGGCCTGCCAGACGCCCGCGCCATCCTCACCCAAGCCAGCGCAGAGACCTACGCCAACCTCGTCACCACCCTCAACGCCCACGACGGCAGAGGCGCCATGATGTGCGTCCACGGCGGCGTCGGCCTCGGCAAGACCTTCGCCGTCAACAGCCACCTCGACGACCTCGCCCCACACACCACCCTGCGCCTCAAACTCAGCTCCTCCAGGATCCAGGCTCTCCTCGAAACCCTGTACAAAAAACTCGACCTGCCCGGCCAGCCACCCGCCCGCAGCACCCGCTGCGAGGCCATGATCAAAGAGGCGCTGGCCGAAACCTCCCGCGTCCTGGTCATCGACGAAGCACAGTGGCTCGACACCCGCGCCTTCGAATTCATCCGCGAACTCTGGGACGACGAGGACACCCGCCTCGCCGTCGTCCTCGTCGGCGCGGAAAGCTGCTACCAGAAGATCAAAAACCGGCCCGCCCTCGACTCCCGCATCCTCATCTGGCAGCGGTACAAGCCCCTCACCCCCACCGAAGTCCTTACCGTCATTCCCCAGTACCACCCCCTATGGACCGACGCTCCCACCGACGACCTGCTGTGGATCGACGACCTCGCCTGCCACGGCAACTTCCGCCAATGGGCCAAGATCACCTACCTGATCCAAGAACAACAGCAAGGCCCTGGCACGACTGTCACACCAGCCGAACCTCCGCACACACCCACCAACCCTGCATCTCCCGAGGACACCCGGAAGCCGCACGCCCCCTACAGCCGCGACCTGGTCCGCGCCGTACTCAGCCGACTCGACCCGACCCAGCGCCACACTAATTGAGCCGATCACTCGGCCCATAAAGGTGTGCATGGCGTCCGGAGACGCCGGTGGACCTGACGTTGCTGCCCGAGCATCGACGTGGCCACGGAGCGGTGTACGACGGCCTGAACCACGGCCGGATTGACACCGGTCAGCTGCGGACGGCACTGGCCGGACTGTCACTGCCGCGGTTCGACGGCGGGCGCATGGTCCTGGCCGTCGAAATGTCACCTTGGCTTCGGTCGGACGCGCCGCGCTCGGCTGACCGGCTGTTCTGCCACGTCTACGCCCGGGCGAAGACGCCCGCGCAGTTCATCCCGGGCTGGCCTTGCTCCTTCGTCGCTGCGCTGCAGCCGGGCGCCACGTCCTGGACCGCGATCCTGGATGCGGTCCTGAGGGCGGACCGGCGCCGGCGGCACCATCGTGGTGGACGATTGCAGCACCGTGCATGGGGAGTCCCACCACGGCAGACCGTCTCGAACCTGGTCGAGATTGCGCTGGTTGTAGTTCGGTGGCGCTTGGGGGATGCCGGAGACTTCCAGGAGGTAGAAGTCTGCGCGATCCCCTGCGACAGAGAGATCGCCATCCGGGAAGAACCCGAGATTCAGCCGAACTCCACGGTCAGCGTTCACTGAAGGCTTGTACTCCTGTACGGAAAAAGCCATCAATGGGCGATGTGTCGGTGACCCGTCCCAGTGAAACGATTGCAGGCCATGGACGATGAGGATGGCGCCATTTCCGCTGAGGAACTGCTCTGCGGTACGCATCTCGAAGAGCAGTGCTGCGCGATTGGATGTCGGGCAAACCCTGCAATCAAGGAGTTGCGTATCGAACAGGGCGTCATCTTCTCTGAACGGGTCACTGTCGATGGGCCCTGCGGGCTGATAGCGGTCTCGCGTAAAGATTGATTCAATGAGAGTCATGGAATCGGCACGTGTCAATACTGGTTGAATTTATCGGCAGCAGTTCTGGCTGCCGGGTTGACGAACTGGCAGTCCGTGTTCGTGTAGGAAATATATCCATTGGGATCACCGAAAGAACGCGGAGTTACGTGATGCGCTCGCGCCGCCTCAATCAAGAGCTTCAAGGCTCCAGGCGCTTCGCGGGCCGTGACCTGGTCGGTGACCGGTTTGAAGAGGCGCAGCGAAGCGGCCCGCCGCGGCAAGGCCTCGTCGGGCCGCTTCGGCCGTACCGTTATGTCATGTGCTGTTCGTTGTGGACGATTGCAGCACGGTGCACTCCGAATCCCACCAGGGGAGGTCTTTGCGTACCTCGTTCAGAGTGCGCTCGGAATAGAGCGGTGGAGCTTCCGGGATTTCATCGATCTCAAGGAGGTGGAAGTCCGCTGCCTTGCCGCTGACGGATAGTTCGCCGTCAGGGAAAAGGCCCATGCGCATCTGCCATATGCGCCGGGATGTCGCGGGAGTGCTCGACATGATCGTGAAGGCGATCAACGTGCGCTCCTGTGGCTCTTCGCTCCATTGGAAGGATTGCAGTCCGCGTACGACGAGGAGCGCTGCGTTGCCTGTGCGGTATTGCAGGGCGGTGCGCATGTCCAGGAGCAGCCCGGCGCGGCCGGTCAGGGGACACATTCTGCAGTCGATTAGGCCGACTTCCTGCAGGGCGTCCGGCTCACGCAGCGGATCCCAGTCGACAGGATCTGCCGGTGTGCCGCCCTCGGCGCCGGTGAAAAGAGCATCGATGTATGTCATAGGATCGGTATTGCCAATGCTGGTCGAATCGGTGAAAGCCTGGTAGACGTGCGCGACCAGGCAAGGCTGCGGCGAAGCGTACGACCGGAACTTTACAGGGCCATTACTCAACCTCGAAAGCGATTACTTTCGGCGGCACTTGACTCACGTGTCGCACAGCCAAGCCGTTACCGCTCTCAGGTGCTATTCATGCTGGACGACTGCGCATCGTGCATGGCGAGCTTCAACTCGGCGGCCTGCTCACAACCTGCCGAGGTCGCGCTCCCTGATGCCGTGTCGAACGCCGCAGGCCGAGACTGGCTCGACCTGCGGCTTTCGACTATCACATAAAACGTGCTGGAATTACCTCCAGGCTCCACACATCACCATGCCCCGGGAATTCTCCACGGACGGCACTCGGATCGTCCAGGACGTGGACCGAGGCCCCGACAGAACGTTTCCGAAGGATGCGGTATCCGGGCGATCCGTCTACCACTTCCAAGGCACCGCTTCCGGGGATCCGCTCGTACTCACGTTGGACATCTGTCCAGCTTGTGAAGGGATCGAACCGAACACCCAGTCGTTCGTGAACTTCCTCTCGCAGCTCTGGCAAATGGAGCAGTCGGTGAACTTCCAAGGAAATGGCCTGGCACACCCAATTCGGCTCTCCACCGTACGTCACCTCGAAAAGACCGTAGTCTCGTCGTAGGGTCCTGGAGTTCCTGCGCCCCGTGAAGTCGTCCGCATGCGAGAGTGGAACTATGGAATCTGCCGCTTCAGAACTGTCCCCGATCCCGAACCCGAGAAGCGAGCCAGTAGAGATCACGCGGGCGATGAATTCTGCACCCGTCATCCCAGTTTCTCCAATGCCTTGATCAAGAACTGGAGCTCGAGAGCCCGATTGCTTGCGTTTCCCCAATTGTGTGTGTTCATGTGCTTTTGCGCAGCCCTTGCTTTCTGAATCAGATCCTTCCGAAGTTCGGGGCTGCTTTTGAGTGTGTCAAGAACCTTCTGGACGCTCTTGTCTGACGCCATACCCGTTTTGAGTCGGATCCCCTTGGCGCCCAGCTCTCCCTCGTGGCTGAAGACATGAACCTCGTCGGCGCCGACATGGAGATGCGCTCCCTTCGTCGCCCAGTCCGAAGCGACGGGGGAAACCCGTACCCCACAGACCTCATTGTGCACCAGGACCGGCGTGTTGCCGGCCGACACGTAATACGTGTGCAGTCCGTCGACGGTCAAATTATACGTTCGAGCATGCTGCGTGAAGCTCCGGTTGCCCTCAATGGTGGCGGTGCTCCCGTCGACAGTGCGCAGCGTCATTCCGGGATGCAGGCTTCCAGCCTTGACCCACGAGCCTTCGGAAGGCGACCAGAATGGATGCTCATACGTTGCCGTGAGGTGCTCGGTACCGCTAGTTGTTCCTATGGAGAGCTCATTGAAAGATGTGTCCATACCGGTGACGATGAAGTCTTCGACCGTACGGGCCTGCGTATCCCCTGTACCAGGGTCGGTTGCGATGACCTGATCCCCGATGCCCACGGTCTCAATGGCCTGCCGACTTCCGTCCGCCATCAACACCTTTGTGCCCGCAAGGAAGCACGTGGCGCATTTGATCACTCTGGTCGCGCGTGAAGCCTCCGTGATGTCCTCAATAGATTCGGCCCCCTTTTTGATGAGCTTGAGCTTACCGATGGGCAGGAACGACATAGCCGCGAGGGCGCACTTGCCGAGCTTGGGGTTCTCGATGCAGTCCTTGGCGTCGTTCAGGCCGAGCACTTCCCACGCGAGTTCCTTCATGACAGGGTCGATCGGGGGGAACACGAGGTCCTGACCGGCCAGAGCGCACGGCGGAAGGCTGTCCCGGTTCATCGGGATGTAGCACTTGGGCTTGTTCTCTGCGTCCCGCTGCTTTTTGCGTGCTTCCTCAGCCAGTCGACGTTCTTCAGCCAACTCCACTTCGCGCTTCTTGACCACGTCCTTCCACGCGGCCTCCGCGAGTTCATCAGCCTCCGCGGAACTCTTTCCTGCATCCAGGGCCGACTGGCGTGCGTCATCCGAGGCCTGCGCGGCGGATGTCGCAGAAGCGCGAGCATAGTCGGCTGAGAATTCTGCCTGGGCAGCCGATTCCTCGGCGGCGACGGCGTCCTGGTCGGCGCGGTTCGCGGCGGCACGTGCGGTGGTGGCGGAGGTCTTGGCCTTGGTGGCGCTGGTCTCCGCCCGGTCGGCGGCCTTGTCGGCTTCGGCAGCGTAGCCCGCGGCCTCCGTGGCGCTCTGGGCCGCGTCGTTCTTCGCCTTCTCGGCGTCCGCGGCAGCACCCTTGGCCTCGAAGGCGGCCTGCGCAGCGAGGTGGCTGTTCCTGCGAGCGTTGGCCGCGATCTCCAGGCCCTCGGCGATCAGCCGTTCGACCTGTGCAATGTGGTTGGAGGCAAGCTGGTCCTTGCGGTCCGCCATGTACTGCCCGGCCTCGACGAACGTGTGAACCTCGTCCACAGAGCCGGCCAGAGCGATTTTGGCTGCTGCCTTCACCTCTGGGCCACCGTCGTTGTACAGCTTGCTCGCCGTCACCCTCTCATCGGTCTGAAGGGCCGCGTACTGGCCGTTGTTGAGGAAGCCGAGCAGCGCCTGGGTGCTGCCGTCCTCCAACGCCTTCTTGGCTGCCTCCTTGACGCCCGGGCCACCATCGTTGAAGAGCTTGGAGACCGCGACGCGATAGTCGGCGTTGGCGACTTGATGCTGCCCGCTCGTGTAGAAGTCGAGGATCTGCTGAGCACTGCCGTTGAGTGCCTCCGTCGCGGCGGTGCGCACGGCCGCATAGGGACTGCCCGAGGCGAGGTCGGAGACCTGCTGACGTGTCTCGTCCGCGACGGCCTTGTCCCAACCTGTCCTCAGATACGCGATCACGTCGGCGTCGCTGCCGGACAGGGCCTGCGCGGCCGCGTCCTTGCGCCAGGAGCCGAAGTACTTCAATGCCCGCAGCGCTACGGCACGCCCCTTGACGGCTATCGCCGTCTCATCGGTGTCGGGCCTGCGCGCCTCGGCAGCCAGGGCCTTGGTGTCGTCGGTGATCGACTGGCCCTCCAGCACCGTCTTGGAAACCTCCACGGTGAACGTGTCAGCCGTAGCCTTGTGCGTCATTGCGGACTCGACACCCGCATTGGTGCGTGTCTTGAGATCCTCGGCCTCGGTTTCCCGGGCGATGTCGAAGGTCTTCTGCGCGGTTCTGACCGCCGCGGTGGCTGTGTCCGCCGCAACCTTGGCCGCGGTGGCCTGCTTGGCTGCCTCCGCGGCCTGATCGGCCGCCTCTCCGGCGTGGTTGGCCGCGTCGTCGGCGGCTTTCGCCGCGTTCTCTGCATGCGTGGCGGCTGAGTTGGCGGCATCCCGCGCCTCGTTGGCAGCGGTGGCCGACTTGCGGGCCAGCGTCTCGGCGGCGCTCGCGGCACGGTCGGCCTCGGCGGCGTGGCGGCGGGTTTCTGCTGCAGCGGCGCGCGCCTCGGCCGAGGAGCCCCCGGCGGCCGCCGCGTAGTCTGCGGCCTGATCGGCCGCGGCCGCCGCCTTGTTCGCGTTGCCGGTCGCACTGCGCGAAGCCGCTGCCGCGTCCGCGGCAGCCAGCGACGCCTTGCCTGCCTGCTCGGCGGCACGGGCCGACTTCTTCGCCAGCTCGCCCGCCGTACGGGCCTCGGCGGCGCGGTCTCGGGCAGCCTGCGCCTTGTCCTTGTCCTTGCTTGCGGCATACGCCGCATTCGACGCCCGGCCGGCAGCCTCGGCCGCCGCTGCAGCCGCTGCGGCGGTCTGCGCCGCTGCCAACGAGGCTCGACGAGCGGAGGCATTGGCCGCGTTCGCCGCGCCGATCGCCTGCTGCGAGGCCTCGGCCGCCGCGCGGGCCGCATCCGCTGCCTGCATGGCCTTCACCGAGGCACGATTCGCATCATTCTTCGCCGCCTCGGTCTCCTTGGCAGCTTTCTGCGCGGCCTCCAGTGCGAGTGCCGCAGCTGTGATTGCCTTGGCGGACGCCTCCTCGGCCTTGTCCGTCGCTTCTTCGGCCTGCTTTCCGGCCTTCTCCGCCTGCTCGGTCAACTGAGCGACGGTGGCGTATTCCTGGTCTCGGTTGCGCGCGACGTACTGGCCGACCTCAAGGAACTCGACGATGTCGTCGGGAGTACCCCGCAGCGCAAGCTTGGCGGCCGCCTTCACGTTGGGGCCGCCAAAGTTGTACAGCTTGGTGACCTCGACCCGGTCGTCGGTCTCCCGCGCCTTGAACTGACCGACCTGCAAGAACTGCTTCACGTCCTCGGGCGTTCCCAGCAGCGCAGCCTTGCCCGCGTCCTGTACACCGGGGCCGCCGAAGTTCACGATCCGGCTGGCCTCCACTCGCTGGTCCTGCTCCTGGGGAGCCCTCCAGCCATCGTCCAAGAAGGCCTCCACATCTTGGGGAGTGCCCTGCAGTGCAGCCTTTGCCGCCTCCCGCACGGCCGGCCCGCCGACATTCACCACGCGCGAGACGTTCACCCGGTCGTCCGTCTGCTGAAGGGCGGGCATGTCGGTGAGGAACTGCTTGATGTCCTCGTCCGAACCGAGGAGGGCCTGCTCAGCCGCTTCCTTGATGCCACTCCCGCCGGATTCCCAGACTTCAACCACCTGACCACGGAAGGCCGAGGCATAGGGGTCTTCAGTCGCGGCAACTGGTGCAGCACCGAGCAGCCCGGCCGCCAGCGACGTGGACAGCACCGTGGCACAGACGACGCGGGGAGCGAACACCCTCAGCGAGACTCTTCGCTGCACTTCATGTATTCGCTCTGTTCGACAGATAGGCAAGAGTTTCTTCACTTGACGATCCTTCAGTGATCAATCACCGCCAAGCAGAAACATCGAGAAATGGGCACAATGATGCCATATGTCCATTTCAGCTGATTCGCCGTGTGCCATACGCGACGGTGAAGGCCTTGTTCGCCCGCGCGAGTTGACGTGCCGTCAAGCCACGCCGCCTGCACAGGCAACGGCACCATGAGGCACCCGAGCGGAACATTACATGAGCTTTACTTGGTGCGTGCAACGTGATTACCTTGCGGTCGCATTTGATCCACGTGTTAGTCACCTGTGAGGAATCCATGTCGACGCCCCGTGCCCGAAAGACCCTTCTGGGCGGTCTGACGGCCGCCCTAGTGCTGGGCCTTGGCGCCACCGCGCTCGCCCTTCCGCAGACCGCGCCCGCGGTCGGGCAGGTCGCAACGACCAGCGACGGCATGCCAGTCGCAGTTGAGGACTTCAACTACCCAGGCGCCGCCAAGGTTCAGCAGGAGCGCGGCGTCGTCCTGAAACGCGGTGACGGGCACATTTGGCTCACCGATACGACCGCCCTCAACGACTGCGTGGACCCATCGAACATCACAATCGAGGCCCGCACGGGCGTCTACTGCTTCAAGGCCAACGCCAAGTCCGGCTATCTGACTCTTGAGTTGCCCGACACCTTCAACATCTGGACCCAGGCCCACCCGGTGAAGGCCACGCTGACCGCTCAGGGCAAGGACACCGTCGTCAACGCCCCGGCGGACGACCTCACGCCGGTCGGCGAAGCCGGCGACACCGGCCTGCGCTCAGCATTGGTCGAGATCCGCGTCACCGGCTGACGATCCCAGACGGCGACCCTGCCGCAGCTCCTCGTCGACCCTCGCGCTCACCGGGCCAGCATTGCGCCCGGCACCCCCTGGAACCGCACAGCATGTCTGGCAGACGTTCACGCGCTGCAGGGACCACCGGTCTGGCCGCATCGCCTCCCTATATCCGGAATGCCACGGGGCGTACTCCTCCACACACACCAACGACACCGATCCACCGGACGCACGAGTCAGTTCGCTGACCACCGAAGACTCATGAGGAACAGATATGTCTGGCAAGCGCTCTCGCACCGCGTGGGCTGCAGCACTGCTCACCGCAACGGTCTCGGCCACCGGAACCCTCACCGGAACTGCCGCGGAGGCCCTGGACGGTGACGTTGCCGCAAGTGGAGCCTCCAGCTTCACTGCAAAGATCGACATCGGTGACGGTGCCCGATCCTGTTCCGGCACTCTCATCAACAACCAATGGATGATCACTGCCGCGAGCTGCTTCGCCGACGACCCGGCCCAACCCACCTCGCTGCCGGCGGGAGCGCCGAAGCTGAAGTCGACTGCGATGATCGGCCGCACCGACCTCACCACCACCACCACCGGCGAGGTCCGCGACATCACCCAGCTCATACCACGGACCGACCGTGACCTGGTCCTGGCGAAACTCTCCACCCCGGTCTACGGCCTGTCATTCCTGCATCCCGCCACCAGCGCACCAGAAGCAGGCGAGACACTCAAGGGCGCCGGATACGGACGGACCAAAGACACCTGGGTCCCCGACACCCTGCACTCTGCCGCCTTCACCAGCAAGACCGTTCAGGCAACCACCCTGGACATCGACGGGACCCCCGTCTGCAAGGGCGACACCGGCGCCCCCGTCTTCCGCGAGAACGACGGCCGCCCCGAACTCGCCGCAATCGCCACCAACTCCTGGCAGGGCGGCTGCCTCGGCACCGACCCCGCAGAGACCCGCACGGGAGCCCAAGGCAGCCGGGTCGACGACATCCGGTCCTGGATCACTGAGAACACCGCCTCCACGCTGAGCATCTGGAACACCCAGATGCTCGCCAAGACCAGCACCGGCCTCTACCACGGCATGCGGAACAGCAACGGCGACTGGACGAACTTCGGCGATGTGCAGAAAGTCGCCGGAACCATCACCGACATCGCATACGCGGCCGACGCCGCGATCAAGGGGAAGAACTACATCTTCGCCGTCGGCGGCGACGGCCACGTCTACGAGGCCAACCGGCGCCCCACCGGCGGCTGGGAAGCCTTCCGCGACCTGACCGGCGAACTCGGCACCAAGCCCGCGTTCACCAAGATCGCCGTCACCTCCACCGGGCCGGGCCTGGCCCTGATCGGACTCGCGGGCGGCAAGGTCTACCACGCCACCCAGGACTCGGACGAGAAATGGTCCAAGTGGGGCGACGTCACCAACCTCCTCGGCGCACTCGACGACATCACCCAGGTCACCACCGGACAGACCACCGGCGGCGACACCCAGATCGGCGTCGTCGCGGGCACCAAGGCCTACCACGCCATCCGCCACTCCGACGGCACCTGGTCCAAGTGGGGCCACATCAACCAGGCCACCACCAACATCGGCCCCGTCAACGGCATGGCCTTCGCCGGCATCGGAGGCGACCTCCAGGTCGTCCTCACCAACAGCACCGGCGGCATCAAGCACGGCATCCGCGCAGCAGACGGCAGCTGGAGCGCCTTCGGCAGCCTCAACAGCAAGCTCGGCGCGGACACTATGATCAGCGTCGGCGCAGCCGCGGTGTCCGGAGAATTCCAGACAGCCGTGGTCACCCCAGACGGGAAGATCAAGCACACCCTGCGCCACGCCAACGGCAAGTGGGACGCCACCGAGCAGGTCGTCGGCTACCCCGGCACCCCCCAGAGCGTCGCTCTCACCGGCAGTGCTGGCTGATAGCCCGACGCGACCAACGCCGCCCAGGCCCGCCATCATCGCTTGGGCGGCACCGTGCACCGGGGCGCGCCGCCCTCGAAGCAGTTGCACTCCGGGATCTGGCGTTGACCCAGTGGGGAAACGTCCCCGATCACGGTGTACACCTCGCAAGCACCAGAACGTCGGTAGGCTTCCTCCGCTAGGACCTCGACGCCATCACCGCCGGTCTCATGCTGCCCTGGAGCTCCGGAGCTGTCGAAGGGCCGTCCTGGCCACCTCTGGTCGCCAAACCGGGCCGATAGGTCCGGCCACAGCAGTGGGCACGACCGGCTGGCGGGCGATCAGACTGTTGTCGTGACCCGGCAGGGGCGGCCCATGCTCGGGAACCGCCCCTGTGTCTGTCTCTCCGGATGCTCGGTCGGCGCGCTTTAGACCGTTTCGGCCGCCTCAAGGCTGCGCCCTGTACCCCTCGCCTTCGAGGCCGACGAGCATGCCCGTCTACCGGTACCAGTACTTCACGCCGCGGTGGTGTGAACAGGTGCCGCGGGCGTGGGCGCTGAAGGAGTAGGTGTTGTCCTTGCATTTGGCCGTCGCCCCGAGTGGATGCGGACTGTTGGCCCTGCAGACGCCGGTGGTGTGCCGCGCGCAGGATGCTGCTGTCGCATCGCTGGCCGCGGCGACGGGCACCAACAGCGCCCCTGTCGCCGCCAAAGCCGCGAGTCCGGTCCGGAACCTGGTCATCATCGAATACCCCCTGGGAGTCGGCTGCAGAGGCGAGCATCCACCAGTCGGCCGGCGCCGCGAGGAAGCAGCGGCGGGTGGTCACTGGGCTGTGACCGCCGTAGCACGGCCGTCACCAGGGGTTCGAGACCGATGAACAAGTGAGCGAGCCCGATGAAGCCGAACCTCTTAGTTATGCGGTGCAGTGGCTTGTGCCGCTGGCAGCGATGACCTGGCCGGAGGATGCTCGGGCGGCGACGTGGAAGACAGCAGCCATGAACTCTTCGCCACCGGACAAGTGACGCGGCGTGAAGTGGTGATGATGCCCAAACATGAGAGCGGGCAAAAAAACAGTATGGGCTGGTCCCGTTCAGGGCAGTGGGAAGCGGATAGGCGAGAGGTAGTGATTGCTTCCGTGATCCAGATGCACGCTGCTGTCGTGGTCCACGGCGGGGGCGCAAGCGGCGGGCGGGCGCTCTCGCGGCCTTCGGGCGTCTGATTCCATGAACGCGCCAGCAAAGAGCGCTGTGCCCTGCTGCAGGGCCCAGGCCAGTTGGTTCTGCAGTCAAACAGTATATTTACGCAGGTCAGAGCCCCTGGTCCCCTCTCGCTTTTATGTGGCCTTTAGGTGAAGATCATTGATCGTTTAAGTAAGTGATCCTTACGATCCTCACCTCGGACATGATCCACATCAGGGATGAAGTCCATAAATGCATAGGGGGGTTCAGACATGCCGCAATCTCTACGGAGTCGGCACAGACCGCTGACGCTGGCCGTCGTCCTGTTCTCGGTGCTCGCATGGCTCGGCTTGGGGAGCCTGACGCATGCGGGTGCTGTCTCTGCTTCGAGCGGCGACTTCTTCCCCGTCGCTCCTGCCGCGAAGATCGTCGACACCCGTTCGTCCCTCGGCGTCAGCGCCGCCCTGGGGGCGGCGTCGACCGCGTCCTTCCAGGTCCTTGGCCAAGGCGGCGTCCCCGCCTCCGGCGTGTCTGCCGTATCGCTGGACATCACTGCGACGAACGCCACTTCGTCCGGCAGTTACCTGGAGATGTGGCCCGACGGCACCACCCGGCCTTACCCGGCGTCCGTCATCAACTTCTCCAGCGACGCGGACACGAGTAACTCCGCCATCGTCGCGGTGGGTTCGGACGGAAAGATCGACGTCTACAACTCCAGCGGTACCGTCGATGTGATCGTCAGCGTCAACGGATACTTCACCTCCGCCGCCGGCGCCACCTCTCCCGGCGGATATGTGCCGGTCACCTCTTCACGGATCGTCGACACCCGCGATGGCACCGGGGCGCCACTGGCGAAGATCGCCCCTGGCGGAACGCTGGACGTCCAGGTCGACGGCGTGGACAGCGTCACCGACGAGTCCTCGATCTACGCGAACATCACCGTTCCATCTCCCGGAGCCGCCGGCAGCCTGTACGCCTATGCCACAGGCGCCTCGCCGGGCCAGCCGACGGTGAGCTACAAGAGTGTCACGACCTCCCAGGGCGCGGTCATCCCCGTGGGCACGGGCGGCCGGATCACCCTGAAGAACGCGTCTACAACTCAGTCCATCAACGTCGTCCTCGACGTCTATGGCTACTTCACCGAAGCCCCCTCAGGCGGCGGCAAGTTCACGGCCGTCCAGGACCGCCTGCTCGACACCCGCACCTCGACGGCGATCGCGGCCCACAGCACGGTCAGCGTCGCGGTCGGCGGCGGCGACGGCATCCCCACCGCCTTCGGAGCCGCAGTGCTCAACCTGACCACGACCAGCCAGCAGAACTCCGGCTATCTCCAGGTGTGGGGGACTGGACCGACTGTCCCGCCGGGTATCTCCGTCGACAACTTCCAGGCGAGCACCACCACCGCGGATCAGGTGATCGTCGAGCCCGGCACCCAGGGCGCGGTCAGCATCTACAACGACAGCGCCGGCACCATCCAGCTCATCGTCGACCTGCAAGGCTGGTTCTCCTCGGACCAGGTCGACGCCACGCCGGACCCGACGGACACAGCACCCGACCCGACGATCAGTGACCCCGGCCCCAAGCCGAGCGGAGCCGTCACCGTCTCCGCTGCGCCCACGGTCAGCGACACCCCGACTCCGACGGTCAGTCCCGCCTCCGGTGCGGCGAGCGTGTCAGGTACATTCACCAACGGCGCCGGTGCGGGTGTACCGAACCTGACGGTGACCCTGACCGCGTCCGACGCGCTGACCGACGACACCACCGGTGAAACCACGCTGCCGGTCGTGGGCACCACGACCACCGCCTCGGACGGCAGCTGGTCCTACACCCTGCCCGACCCTCTGCCGAGCAGCCTGCAGACGCTCGCCGACGCCAACAGCGGTGTGCTCAATCTGTCTGCCACCGTCAACGGCTACACCAGCGACGGTCACATGATGACGGCGACCGACAACGTCAGCGCAGGCGTGGCCGAGGGCTCATCCACGACGCAGGCCGCCCAGGACGTGCGGGCATACAACACCCCGCACACCCAACCCCTGCGCATCGACACCGACGTCACACCGCTGGACGCACCCGCCGACTCGGACACGGCCTCGAGCCTCGCCCAGTCGATCACCAACTCCGTCGACCCGGACGCCGACACGGCCGCTCTCCCGACGTACCAGTCCGCGACCAGCGGCACGAGCGCCTACGCCGCCAACACCGCAGACGGCGTCGACTACAGCAGCGTTATCCCTATGGACAACGTGTGCACTCCCCACGAAACCGTCGTAAAGAAGCAGATCCAGTACACCACCGTCGGTGAGGCCCACGCGTACTGGGACGCCAAGGCGAGCTTCGACTACAGCAGCACCATGTCCAGCCAGATTGGTATCGCCACCAGCGCCAACGGCAAGAACTGGAGCATCACCGGAAGCGCAAGCGAAACCAAGACCACCGGACACTCCACCGGATATTCAGGCAAGGGCCCATACTTCGCCCGTCAGTGGCGCGTGCCCGTCAACTACGCCTACGTCCGGATCAAGCTGACCTGCCTGCACAGCCCGACCAGCTACTCCTACGAGATCCGCCCAATCGGCTACAAGGTCCCCTCTGGTGGCGCTGTCGGCGAGTACGGCAAGGATGTCAGGAAGTACGATGGATCCCACGGCTACACCAGCGCACCCGACAGCCGCCGGGGCCTCGTGAGGCCGGGGACGTACTTCTCCCTCTCTTCGGGGCGTTCCATGACCTATACCGTGGGGGCCACTGTCTTCGGTATCGGCATCAACTCGCAGACGGTATACAACGGCACCCACACCCAGAAGATCGAGGCCGGGAACAAGCCCGAGGACCACGCCATCTGGGGAGCAAAGGGAACGCTCTATGGTAAGCCCGGCACGTTTTACTCGTACTAGCCGAATCGTGCTGGTGGGAGTCGCCGCCACCCTGCTCAGCTCCTGTGGGAGTCCGGCGAGTTCCGCCCCTGCGACAGGACACGCTCTCACGGCGGCGGGTCCTCCCGCTTCGGGTGTCCTGGGCGTTCCCAACGCCAAGGTAGGAAGCGTCTGGAGATTCGCCTTCCCGCTCTTCAGCAACAACTCGAAGACGACAGTCCGGATCACGTCGGTGCGGCTGGACAGCATTCCTTCCGGCGCGAAAGTCGAGGGGTACCCCGTCTACTCCATGAAGGATACGAACGGCTACATCCTGGACAGCATGGAGGGAGATAAAAATGTCCCAGGATCCAGGGATATGACAAAGATGCCCAACTATGCTGGCAAGCCCATCGTGATACGAGGCCACCAGGACAGTGGCGACTACTACGCGATGGTCAAAGTCAAGATCGTCGGGCACATCGAAAAGCACCTCAGCGGTTGCCGCGTGAACTACACCCAAGGCAACAGCAAGTACACCCAGAAGGTGCACTGTGAATACGCACTCGACATGAAGTGACCATTGCAGGACCTGTGGTGCGGCTGCCCTCGCCCGGATACAGCCGCACCACAGACCCATGCGTCGGCTGGCAAGTACTACGCGGGTGATGAGGCTTCGCGAAAAATGGCTCTGGCCGCAGTTCCGTGATCCCGTTGATCGTCAACGTTTGGACGGCGGGACAGCCCAGGGGTATCCATCTGGTGCACCGTTTGCCGGCCGTCCGGCCACCACGTAGTCGAGATACTCGTCCTGGACCACGCCAGCGTTGACCCACCTTCCGCGTCCCGCTCCGGTGGCGGCTTCGGCGGCTGCGAGGGCGCCGAGCGGGTCATCGCGAGTCGCGACAAGCCGGCCGAACTCCTCTTCCTCATCGTCGGTGTAAAGAGGAGGGAACTCGACTACGTCCACGAAGGTCTCGTGACCGACGTCTTCCAGGGTGTGCAGGTAGATCTCGTAGCGGGTCTTGGTCGGTCTGACCTCGATGTAGCGGATGCCGGGACGCTCGGGTGAGCCAGCAGGGCCGAGGAACTGCTCGACCGGTCGGCCACGCCTCAGGGCGCCAAGGGCGAAGGACTCCGTCAGATAGCGCACGTGAGAAGCGTAGAGGTCCTGTCGGGACGGCCAGTGTGATGCTCATGGCTGGGTGAGGATGCGGGTCCCGGAGCAGATCGAAGGAGGCCCGGCCGTACATTGAGCCTTTTTCAACTCGTCAGGGCGCTGACGAGGTTGGCCCCTGGTTGAGCTGAGTGAACGTACTGGGGGCAGGATGGCCTCGTGCCCACCATGGTTGTTGAGATCCACGTTCCGTTGCTGCCGACGCCCGACCTGCCCGACGTTGGCTACCCGTTTCCCTGGATCGAGGAGATCGAGGACTTCCTGTTCTCTCTCGAAGGCCAGGGGGACGTGGAGGTCTTCGATGACGGAGAGGATGACGGGGACTCCTACGTCTTCATCGTCACCGGAGCCAGCGAGCAAGATCTCCTGGTGGTGGCGTCGCGCGTGGCCACCCTCCCCGGGGTCCCTGCCGGAACGGTTGCGGTCGTCAGCAACGACGAGGCTGAGGAGTTCGGGCTGGGGCGGAGGGTCGCGCTTCCCCTGCCTGCGTTCTGAAGGCCGGTGCGAAGCCTGCGTCCCAGCGCCAGGCCAGCTCGGATCGCACGGCAGCGGGGTACCGCCGTTATCGACCAAGATCAACCTGGCCGCCCGGAGCTTCGCATGCTTCTACGCATCGGGACTCCTGGAGCTCATCGGCACAGCGGCGCTGCTCACCCCGTCCTACGCACCAGGAGATCACGCTCGAGCAAGAACAACTGGCCGCCCAGCACGACGCCACGGTCCGCGCCAGAGTTCTCGACTGCAGGCCCCCGGCACCCAGACAGATTGACAGGACAGACAGCACGGCCAGTGGACCGGCACTCCCTCCTCGACGGGCTCGGCCGCGCCGTGGCGTCGCGCTCCTTCGGCAGTCGTCAACTTCACTCCGGCGCGGGACGTGTGGAGGAGAAGCTCGCTGAAGTACGTGTCGTCCTCGGTGACGATCAGGTCCGCGGCCTTGCGTGGTCTTGATTGCCATGCAACGGTCCGTGGCCAGCGCTCGTCGCCGACCTGGGCGGGCTTGACGTTCTTTGTCGAACCATCGTGCCGTGAGGATCTGGGGTAACGGCCCCCAGCTCGGGTTGCGTCCCTGGAAGTGGTGTACCGGTTCCCACCTGATCCGGGTGTTTGTCCCGGCGTCGGAGTGAGGGTCCGGATATGAGAACGGCCACCGGCTGATCTTCGAGATGTCTAGGCTCGAAGGAGATCAGCACGATGACCGCACCAGACAGTCTGCCCCTGCACGCTCTCGCCGAGGACAACCTCGCCGCGGCGAGTCCCGATCTGCTGCGCGCGATGGTCAAGACGTTCGCCGACGCGCTCATGTCCGCAGAGGCCGATGCCCTCTGCAATGCCGAATACGGGCAGGTCAGCGAGGAACGCGTCAACCACCGCAACGGTTATCGCCCGCGCGAGTGGGACACCCGCGCAGGGACCGTCGAACTCGCCGTCCCCAAGCTGCGGCAGGGCAGTTACTTCCCGCACTGGCTCCTGGAACGCCGCCGGCGGGCCGAGCAGGCCCTCATCTCGGTGGTCGCCACCGCCTACCTGCTTGGTGTGTCCACCCGCCGCGTCGAGAAGCTCGCCGAGTCCCTCGGCGTCACCCAGCTGTCGAAGTCCCAGGTCAGCGCGATGGCCAAGCATCTGGACGATCAGGTCCCCGCGTTCCGCAACCGGCCGCTCGATGCCGGGCCCTACACGTTCGTCTGGGTGGACGCGCTGACCCAGAAGGTCCGCGAGGGCGGCCGCATCATCAACGTCCACGCTCTGATCGCAGTCGGCGTCAACGCCGACGGACACCGCGAGATCCTCGGGATCGACGTCGCCACGGCCGAGGACGGTGCGGGCTGGCTCGCCTTCCTGCGCTCCCTGACCGCCCGCGGCCTGTCCGGTGTCCAGCTGGTCGTCTCCGACGCGCACACCGGCCTGGTGAACGCGATCGGCGCGGTCCTGCCCGGCGCATCCTGGCAGCGGTGCCGCACGCATTACGCCCGAAATTTGCTGAGCCAAGTCCCGAAGTCCGCTCAGCCGTGGGTGGCCACCCTGCTGCGGACCGTCTTCGAACAACCCGACACCGACGCTGTCCAGGCCCAGATGCGGCACGTTCTGGATGCCCTGGAAGCCAAGTTCCCCAAGGCAGCAGCCCACTTGGACGCCGCTCAGCACGAACTGCTGGCCTTCACCGCCTTCCCACGCGAGATCTGGCGGCAGATCTGGTCGAACAACCCACAGGAACGGCTGAACAAGGAGATCCGACGTCGCACCGACGTCGTCGGCATCTTCCCCGACCGCACCGCGCTGATCCGCCTGGTCGGCGCCGTGCTGGCCGAGCAGAACGACGAATGGACCGAGGCCCGCCGCTACATGGGACTCGACCTGCTGGCCAAGGCCCGCCTCCACCCGATCGAGTCAGAAACCGACGAGACCACCCTGCCCACCGAAATCACCGCATAGCCTCAAAACGAGATCACCGAGTGGCCGTCGATACACCACTCCAGCGGACGTGACCGCAAGCCACGACGCAGTCTGAGCTCGGTCGCCACTCCTTCTCGGCGGTTACGGGACAGCCCTTAGAAATCAACGCCAAGGCTGAAGTTCGGGGGCAGGAACCACAGCCATTGATTCACTGGTGCCATGCTGCTCTCGACTTGTTCGGCCGGTGGAGTGAAAGGGCCCCAGGCGAACGCTGGCAACCAGGACGCCGGATCCGCACTCCACGAAAGCTCCCGGATTTGCGCCAAGGTCCGCCGGCCAGTGAGGGAACGGAACACTTCCAGACTCTCTCCGCGCACGGTCGCGGCAGGGGTGCCGTCGCCGATGAGCCACGCGTGGCCAGGCGTCTTGATGCGCAGCGTTGGAAGGCGGCGGGCGTTCACCGACATCGTGAACCCCATCGTGGCGAGTTCCAATGCGTCAGCGAAGGCAGGATGGTCGTGAGGTGGCGGCATGCCCGCTGCGGCCCGGATGTCGAGCTCATGTGAGAAGGCGTCTAGAAGCATCGTGCCGCGGCGCAGCCAGGGAGTGCGTTCCAGCACCTCGGCCAGGACCTCGTCCAACTCCTCCCAGGCTGTGAGCAACTGCATCAGCGGGACTGTGGGTTCCGGAGCCGGAGGGTGATGGATGTCGACGGGTACTTCCGCGACAACCAGCCGGCAGACCTGGAGCAGATGGGAGATCACGTCCCGCACGCTCCAGCCGGGACACGCGGGCACCGGCCATGACGCCTTCTCGGGATGTGTTCGTGCCAGCCGGATGATGTTGTCGCGGCAGGAACGGTACGCAGCGCTGAAGAAGGACTCGGACCGCCGACTCGCCGTCATACCGCCACCTCCTGCGCAAGGGCGCTCACTGCTCCGGCCTGCCTGCGCGAGATGTGGCCCGCCTCGTGTAGCCAGCGAACGGTGTCGGCCAGAGTCTCCGAGAGGGAGCGCCCGCGTACACCATAGGTGGAGGCGCGAGCGTCGACGGGCGCGGCGTGCAGGCACGTATAGACGGCGCCGTACTCCGCGGGGATGCGCCAGGGCCACAAACGCTGCAGCACATCCGTGACCATCCCTACGGGCAGCAGTGGGCGGGCAGGCACGAAGGCCGCCGGGAGGGCCCGACCGGTCACCTGCCGCAAAGCCTCGATGTATTGCCGGGTCGTCACATAGCGGCTCGGGCCGAAGTGCCGCTCCCGCACCCCGGCCGGCTTGAGGAGCAGTGCCGCAAGCAGGTCGGCAGTGTCCCGGACGTCGCCCAGCGGGAAGCCGCCACGGGGCCAGAGCGGCAGAAGACCGCGCAGGGCATTGCGTAACCGGGTCGTCTGGTCCCCCAGGTGCGGGTCGTGCGGGCCGAGCAGCGCTGGCGGATAGGCGATCACCACCGGTGCTTCCTCTTCCTGATGCAGCCGGGCGATCGCCTCGGCGACCGACTTGCTCGCCAGATAAGCCTCGCGCGGCGTTCCGAGGGGCGAGTCCGCCCGGACGACGCTGTCGGCAGCGGGGAACATTGCACCGACCGTGGACACGTGCACGATCGGATCAGCACCAGCGCGCCGTGCACTGCCCAGGACCAGCTGCGTGCCACGCACATTGGTTCTGCGCATCTCGGCACGCCGCCTGCTGTCGAACGAGTACACCGAAGCAGCGTGCAGCACAGCGTCCACCCCACCAACGGCACGGTCGACGGCGAGCCTGTCGGTGACGTCGCCCACCACCACGTCTACTGCGGCCAGATTCACGCCGAGTGGGCCCAGCGCCCGTTCCACCCCGGACCGGTTGCGGACCAGCAGCCGCACGCGTGCGCCGGACCGGACGATCGCTGCGACAGAATGGGCACCGACGAAGCCGGTACCACCGGTCACACAGATCAGCATCGCTCACCCCTATGTGGAACCGAATGCGGCTCACGCTGGCTACGAATCAGGCGACGAAACCGCCAACCAAGTGCGGCTGTCGTGCCCACACCGGCACTTCCCGCTCTTCGGACCGATTGCTCGGCACCCTGCTACCGCCGTTCACATCGACCATGTTTGTCACAGCTCCCCACAAACGGGCTCCGCTTGGCTCACACCGCCCAGCACAGTGGTCCGCGATGACCACAAACACTTCCGCATCCCTTTGCTCCACAAGAGCGCCGAAAATGCAACGAATTTCAGGCATGATGCCCGATGGACTCTGACCGCGACCTTCCGGCGACCGGAAGCGTCGGGGAACATGGCGATCCACGCTGTCGAACCGCTCCCCATCATCACGACCGGTCGGCCTCTACGGCTTCTCTCTCCTTGCCGTGCTCAGATGCCTCGCCGGTCCACGAAGGGAGGGGGAACGACGCCATGGCGAGCACGGCACGAAAGCCTGACTGAACAGTCGCTTCCTCGCCGAGAACTGAGAGCCGGGCGAACTCAAACAGTTATTACCCGACTCCCTCGGAGCCGAACACAGCAGATACACCACCTTGGCGAACAAGCTTCACCCGCGGGACTGGCCGGTGGTCTCGACATGATGAGGCCGGCGATCGCCGGGCGCCGATTCGGTCTCAAGGACCGGATTCCGGGGAGATTCTGTTCCGTTTCTTCCTCCGTTCAAGTGATCAAGATGGACGGCAATATCGCAGAAGCCCTTTCCCAGGGAAGCGCGTATGCTCCTGTGCAGGGAGGGGACTGGGATTGGGGAGCCGCAACCTGCACCATGGGCCAGCACCTCGGGTTCATCGCGCCGAAGGCATCACCGCGTTGAGCCGGCGTGCCGCCGCGTCACGGCCTCCGGTCCGCGGCAGCTGGCGCCCAACGGGAGCCGGCACTTCGCCGGGAACAGCCTGGCCATATACCTTACGCCGAGCCATCATGGTCAGGCCGTCAAGCTCTTCTGACATCGCCTCTCGAACGAGACCTAGAAAATCCGGTGCAATTATGATGAGCATCCAGATAGGTCGTGGGCTATGTCAATCGATCCCTCATCGCTTGAACACCTGATGCAAGACGGAGGAGGACTAGACGAGCAGATATTCGGCTTCACATCCCAAAATCAGATCGACGAATCGATCGAGCGGACACTCGCGGTGATTCGCCAACGCTACGGGGAGAAAATCTCCCTTTCATACCTTGCAGAAGTTGCCGGACTGAGTAATTTTCACTTTTGTCGAGTTTTTCAGCGCCAGGTAGGGATGTCACCCATCAAGTTTCTGTCCCTCGTGCGCATGCAGCGGGCAAAATATCTGCTCGAGTCCACAACACTGAGTGTCGCTGCCATAACCCACCAAGTGGGTTATGGCAGCGTAACCACGTTCACCACCCGGTTCTCGGCGATGTTCGGCATCGCGCCCGGCCAGCTAAGACGACAACACGCACGCAATACCCAGGCGACGACGAGAACAGCAGCAGGAGAAGCTCCAGCGAAACTGACTGGCGGCCAAATACTGAACATTGGCCGAGGATTGGATCCCACGAGATTCCAGCCTTCCTCCGATCACGATGGACGTCCGTCGTCACACGCCCCTGTCAGCCGGCCTGCATCACCGCAGCAACGGATAGGGCAGGCAGGCGCGGGAGGCGGACGGCAGCGGCGGAAGGCGGAGTGAGCCTGTGATCAGGACGAGTGCCGAGGACAGGCGTGAAGGTGTCATTCGTGCAGCCATCAAGGAGTTCGGCCGCTGCGGCTACCACGGCACGTCCACCAAAACGATCGCCGAACGAGTGGGCGTCTCCCAGCCGTATCTCTTCCGGCTCTTCCCGGGAAAGAAGGCAATCTTCCTGGCGGCAGTCGAGCGATGCATGAACGACACGGTCCACACCTTCCAGGCCGCCGCCGCCGGCCTGAGCGGAGAAGAAGCACTCCAGGCCATGGCGAATGCGTACACCACGATCCTCGCCGAGCGGCCCGAACTGCTGCTGCTTCAGATGCAGATGTACGTCACCGTGGCCGCGGCCGAGCGAGCCGGTGACCCCGAGGTCGGCGAAGCCGTGCGCAGCGGATGGATGCGGCTGTGGGACACAGTCCATTTCTCCCTCGGCGCCGACACCGACGAGACGACCAGGTTCCTGGCCCACGGGATGCTCATCAACTGCCTGGTGGCTATGGGCTTCGTCTCCGACAGCCGTGTCTGGGAGGGCATCGATCCGGCGTCGTACAGAAAGCGGCCGGAGATGTGAGAACCGGTCTGCATCGCAGCCGCCAACTCGCGCCGCTTGAGGCCAATGCCTGCTCGCGGCGCGGGAAGACTTGCAGAGGAGCAGGCCGGGCGCCGCCCTGCGCGGTCTCACACCGCCAGGGGGGTGCCGATGACGAAGGGGAGTGGGGGCATGCGCTTAGCCGAGCTCAGCCGACGCAGCGCAGTATCCATCGCAACGATCAAGTACTACCTGCGCAGCGGACTGCTCCCACCCGGCGAACGGATCACGGCGACCGAGGCCGACTACAACGAAGGCCATCTGCACCAGCTCCGCTTGATCCGCGCACTCATCGGCATCGGACAGCTGCCGGTCAGCGCCACCAAGGAAATCCTTGACGCCGTCTCAGCAGACCAGAACGATCCCGGCCCCACCCTCGCCAAGACACTCAACGCCGCTTTCACCACTCGCGGGGGCCAGCAGGCGGCGGACACCGCAGCGTCCACGCAGCCGCAGACGAGAGGCATCACAGACGCGCGCAACCTCGTTGCGCAGATGGGATGGTGCGTGCCGCACAGTGCACCGGCCGTCGGCGACCTCGGCGAGATTCTGGACGCCCTCTCCGCGGTAGGCGCGGATATTGATTGGCAGACCATGCTGCCCTACGCGCAAATCGTGGACGAAATCTCCAGGCTGGACAGCCAGCAGATACACAATGCGGCCGACGCATTGCGGGCCGAACGAACCGCGGTGGTGACAGTGTTACTGGAACCCGCGTTACGTGCATTGCGGCGATTGGCCCTGGAGGACAAGCTGGCACTCCGAAACGCAGAGGAAGCAAGAACAAGGTGAGACAGAGCTACAGGGGCAGACGGCACTGCGCTCCACGCTTGGTGGCGGTTGCTTAACAGGCCGTCTCATTTGGCATGGTCGCTAAGTTGCTGCCGTGGGAATCGTTGAGCGGCTAGTACTACAGCCGGACTTCTGTATTTCGGCTGGTCAACGGCCTGGCGGTGGGGAGTGTAGCGGGGGTGCGGCATGCGTGGGGCGGGCTTGGAC
>NZ_JBFACN010000045.1:0-45100 GCF_040640875.1 Streptomyces sp. NPDC021562 | reverse complement strand
AAACGGTGGGAACTAGGTGTTGGCGACATTCCACGTCGTCGGTGCCGCAGCTAACGCATTAAGTTCCCCGCCTGGTAAGGGGCGCGGGGAACTGCGCGACAAGCCCCCACTGGGCCGCACGCACAGGAAACACCTTCATGAACGGCCCATGAGAACCTCCCCCGACCTGCGAGAAGGTTCCTTATATCGGGCAAACGAGGTTCTCGCGGCGTTCTCAGCGGGCACTCAGGAAGCTCTCATGGTCGCGGGACAAGCTTCTAGTCATGACCGAGAGCTTCCGCCGCAGCGGCGAGTACGAGAACCCGCAGGGTCCCCAAGGTGACGCCTACCAGGGCGCGTACCCCCAGCAGCAGCACGCCTCCGCTCCCGCCCCCGTGAACCCGGAGTGGCCGCCCCCGCCCTCGCACCAGCCGGGGCAGGCGGCGCAGCAGCCCGACGGCGCCGAGCACTCGGTCCACGGCAGGAAGAAGCGGGCCCGCGGCCCGATGGCCCTGCTCGCGGCGGTCGCGATCGTCGCCGCGGCGGTCGGCGGCGCCACGGCGTACGGCTTCCAGGAGCTGACCGGCAAGGACGAGGTCGTCTCCAGCAGCACCACCACCAACGTGGTCCCCTCCAGCAAGAAGGGCGACGTCGCCGCGATCGCCGCCGCCGTCAGCCCGAGCGTCGTGGAGATCACCGCGACCCTCAGCAACGGCACCTCCACCGGTTCCGGCGTGATCATCACCAGTGACGGCCAGATCGTCACCAACAACCACGTGATCTCCGGCGCCCAGTCCATAAAGGTGACGACCAGCACCGGCAAGTCGTACACCGCCAAGGTCGTCGGCACCGACAGCGCCAAGGACCTCGCGCTCATCAAGCTCCAGGGCGCCTCCGGTCTCAAGGTCGCCACCCTCGGCAACTCCGACGGCGTCCAGGTCGGCGACACGGTCGTGGCGATCGGCTCCCCCGAGGGCCTGAGCGGCACCGTCACCAGCGGCATCGTCTCCGCGCTCAACCGGGACGTCACCGTCTCCACCGACGAGGGCCAGGACCAGCAGGGCCAGGGCGGCGACGGCCAGTGGCCGTTCTCGTTCGGCGGCCGCCAGTTCAACGGCGACACCGGTTCGTCGACCACGACGTACAAGGCCATCCAGACGGACGCCTCGTTGAACCCCGGCAACTCCGGCGGCGCCCTCATCGACGCCGGCGGCAACATCATCGGCATCAACTCGGCGATGTACTCGGCCAGTTCCAGCTCCTCCTCGTCCTCCTCGGACGCGGGCAGCGTCGGCCTCGGCTTCGCCATCCCGATCAACACCGTGAAGGCCGACCTGGCCAAGCTGCGGTCCGGCTCCACCAGCTGAACCACCGGCACGCACGTAGTCACGCAGTCACGTAGCAGGGAGTACGTCATGATCAAGCAGGTTTCGCACCAGGTGACCGGCAACGCCCCCGCCGACCTCGCGCTGGCCCTCGCGGTGGCGTACGAACTCCACGCCCCGACCGAGGCGGCCCCGCCGACCCCGGCGACCCCGGCCCCCCGCGCCCCGGAGCTGGTGCCGGCTCCGCAGCTGATGGGCCTGCGCACCTCCGCCGCCCGGCCGCACCAGCGCAAGGTGCCGCTGAGCCGCATGACCCTGGTCCGCGGCTGAGCCGCCGCGCATACGCGACAGCCCGGAAACATGCGAGGCTGAGAGACGTCCCGACCGAGACCCACCGCACCCCGAGGAAACGCGAGCGATGAGCCCCGCCGAAGGCGACCGTGACCCCCAGCGCATCCTGATCGTCGACGACGAGCCGGCCGTACGCGAAGCGCTCCAGCGCAGCCTCGCCTTCGAGGGGTACGAGACCGAGGTCGCCGTCGACGGCGCGGACGCCCTGGAGAAGGCCACCGCCTACAAGCCGGACCTGATCGTCCTGGACATCCAGATGCCGCGGATGGACGGGATGACCGCGGCCCGCCGGATCCGCGGGGCGGGCGACACCACCCCCATCCTGATGCTGACGGCCCGCGACACGGTCGGCGACCGGGTCACCGGGCTCGACGCGGGGGCCGACGACTACCTGGTCAAGCCCTTCGAGCTGGACGAACTCTTCGCCCGCATCCGGGCGCTGCTGCGCCGCAGCTCCTACGCGGCCTCCGTGTCCGAAGCGGCCCAGGAGGACGAGGCGCTCACCTTCGGCGACCTGCGCATGGACCTCGCGACACGGGAGGTGACCCGGGCCGGCCGCCAGGTGGAACTCACCCGTACCGAGTTCACCCTCCTGGAGATGTTCATGGCACACCCGCGCCAGGTCCTCACCCGCGAGCAGATCCTCAAGGCCGTCTGGGGCTTCGACTTCGAGCCCTCCTCCAACTCCCTCGACGTGTACGTCATGTACCTCCGCCGCAAGACCGAGGCGGGCGGCGAACCCCGCCTCGTCCACACCGTGCGCGGCGTCGGGTACGTCCTGCGCCAGGGCGGCGCCGAGTGAACACCCTCGCCCGCCGCTTCCGCGCCCTCCCGATCCGCGCCCGCCTGTCGATGCTGGTCGCGGCAGCGGTGGCGTTCGCGGTGGCGGCGGTCTCGGTGACGTGCTGGTTCATCGTCCAGGGAAAGCTGTACGACCAGCTAAGGAACGACCTGGAGAGGCAGCAGCACGGGCCGGCAGTGGGCGCGGCCATAGACGTCGCCCTCGCCGACTGCTCCGAGTCGCCCCAGGGCAACACCAACTACCGGAGCAACTACGGCCAGGTGGTCATGGCGGACGGCACGATCTGCCTCATGCCCGGCTCCACGGACGAGGTCAAGGTCACCCAGGACGACAAGAACGTCATCAGGAGCGGAGACACCGGCACGCTCTACTTCCGCAACGGCACCGACAAGGACGGCGCCGCGGTACGCGTGATGACCCAGGTGTTCGCGACCCGGAGCGGCTCCTACATCGGACTGGTCAACGCGCTTCCCCTGAAGAGCACCCAGAACACCCTCAACGACCTCGCCCTGATCCTCCTGCTCGTCTCCGGTGTCGGAGTCCTCGGCGCGGGAGCCGCGGGCCTCGCGGTCGCCCGGGCCGGTCTGCGCCCCATCGACGAACTCACCGAGGCCGTCGAACACGTTGCCCGCACCGAGGACCTCAGCGTCCGCATTCCGGTGGAGAAGGAGGCGGACGACGAGGTGGCCCGGCTCTCCCGCTCCTTCAACAGCATGACCACGTCCCTGGCCAGCTCCCGCGAGCTCCAGCAGCAGCTCATCGCGGACGCCGGTCACGAGCTGCGCACCCCCCTCACGTCGCTCCGCACGAACATCGAACTGCTCACCCGCAGCGAGGAGACCGGCCGCCCGCTCCCGCCCGCCGACCGCAAGGCGCTGCTCGCCTCGGTGAAGGCCCAGATGACCGAGCTGGCCTCGCTGATCGGCGACCTCCAGGAGTTGTCCCGCTCGGAGGGGCAGCGCGGCGAACGCGTCCAGGTCGTCGCCCTTCAGGACACGGTCGAGGCGGCCCTGCGCCGCGCCCGTCTGCGCGGCCCGGAGCTGACGATCACGGCGGACGTCCAGCCCTGGTTCGTACGCGCGGAACCCTCCGCCCTGGAGCGGGCGATCGTCAACATCCTCGACAACGCGGTGAAGTTCAGCCCCGAGGGCGGCACCATCGAGGTGGCCCTGGACCGGGGCGTCCTCACGGTCCGCGACCACGGCCCCGGCATCGCGGAGGACGAACTCCCCCACGTCTTCGACCGCTTCTGGCGCTCCCCGTCGGCCCGCGCCCTCCCCGGCTCCGGCCTCGGCCTCTCCATCGTGGCCCGCACAGTGCAGCAGGCGGGCGGCGAGGTCGTCCTTGCCCGCGCAGAGGGCGGTGGCACGGTCGCAACGGTACGCCTACCGGGCGCCCCTACGGCTCCCCCAGAGGCCCCGTAGGCGGCTCGGGTTCCCTCCAGAACAGCTCTTCCACCACGGTCTGCGGATCTTCGGTTCGGCGAACGAAGCTGTACTTCGTCCACCCCCTTGCGTCACACGCGCTTCGGTCCCGTGATCGCCTCCCCGATCACGAAGCCCTTCGCCGGGCCTTCGGGAACGGTGACCTCGGTGCCGTAGGGGACGCGGTGGACTCCCACCCAGTCGGCCTTGTCGGGGTCAGGTTCAGTGAGGACCGTGACCGTGCCGTGGCTGTCATAATCGTCGATGATCACGTAGACGGGGATGCCGGCGCGGGCGTACTCACGGCGCTTACGGACACGGTCTCGGTCCTGGTTGCGCTTGCCGGGTGAGACGACCTCGGCGATGAGGGCGACAGCAGAAGCAGCCACCCCCAGTTGTTCCTCGTCTCCGTGCGGCTCCAGGTCTTCGGGAGCGATGAGGATGTCAGGAATCCATCCCTTGCGCTCGTGGATGACGTTGGTGTCCTGAAACGCCGCGTGCTCTCCCTCACCCAGGAACCGCACCAGTGCGTTGCGGAGGCGGTTGACGATTTGAGCGTGGGACAGACGACCGGTGGGCGACACCTCGATGGCTCCCTCGATGATCTCGGCTCGGTAGCCCTCGGGGAGTTCCATGGCCTTCCATGCCTGCCACAGGACCTCGTCCAGATCGGGTCCGTCGAAGAGTTCGGCCTGCGCCTCGGACATGGTCTTGGGCCTCTCCTGTGCGAGAGCGGTCAAGGTGACACCACCTCCTCAAGTGTGGGCTGGGCGTGCCTGCGACACAAGCAACGCGATCACGGTAGGTAAGGCCGCCCCGGTGACCTGGGGAAATGACTCCAGATCACCCGTTCGAGCGAAGCCGAAACGGTTCGCGGGCTTACTCTCTCCCCAGTCGCGCGCCTGTTCGGTGCGTCAGGGGAGGGGCACGGGTCGTGGACGAAGGTGGAGTCGGCGAGCGGGAGTACCGGAGGCGGCGGAGGCCGCCGCTGGCGTACCTCGTCGTGCCGGGGGTGCTGGTGGTGAACGCGTTCATCCAGACCAGCCGGTTCTACGGAGACCCGGGCGGGGACGGCAGCGGCCGGTGGGGGCCGCCGGTCTTCGCGGTGCTGCTGGTCCTGGCGGTCACGCGGGTCGCGCTGGAGCAGTTCCGGGCGCACACCAGGGTCACGGCCGCCGGCATCACCGCGCAGGGGCCGGTGCGTGCGCGGACCTGGGCCTGGTCCGAGATATACGACATCCGGGTCGAGCAGGCCCCGCGCGGTTCCGGGCAGGGGGCGCCCCAGTGGCTCACCTACCTGTACGACTACCGGGGCCGCCGCTTCCTGCTGTGGCAGCTCAACGACTGGCAGCTGGACGACCCCTACGCCGAGGTCGCCGAGCTGTGCCTGGCCGCCGCGCCGCTGCGCAGCCTCACCTGGGAGCCGCGCCCGGACGCCGAGGAGCGGATCCGGCGGGGGGCCGTGCGCCGCAGGGCGTGGCTGTGGGGGGCGTACGGGACGATCGGGTCGGCGTTCCTCATGCTGGTGGTCGGCTTCGGACTGATCGTCACCGGGCGCTCGGACCATCCCTTCCTGCTGATCGTGTGCGTCCCGGTGGCCGTCGGCGTCGTCCTGGGTGCGCTCCTCCAGTGGTACTGGAGCGTCCGCCCGCCGCGGTCCCTCACCCCGCAGCCCTAGCTACCACCTGAGGATCATCGTCTCGTCCAGGGCGGGGGTCTGGTCCGCCGCGATCGTCTCCGGGAGGGGGTGGGCGAGGTCCGCGTAGGCGCCGCCGTGGGCGAGGAGTTCGGCGTGGGTGCCCGCCTCCACCAGGCGGCCCCGGTCCACGACCAGGATGCGGTCCGCGTCGGGGGCGAGCGTGAGGTCGTGCGTGATCATGATGGTCGTACGGCCCGCCATCAGGGTGCGCAGCGGGGCGACGACCTGGCGGGCGGCGATCGCGTCCAGGCCCGCCGTCGGCTCGTCCAGGACGAGGACCGGGGCGGCGCGGAGCATCGCTCGGGCGATGGCGATCCGCTGGAGCTGGCCGCCGGAGAGAGCGGCCGTGCCGGGGGCGACGGGGGTGTCGTAGCCCTCGGGGAGCGCGGTGATGAAGGCGTGGGCCGCGGCGTCCCGTGCGGCCTGCTCGATCTCGGTGTCCGTGGCGCCGGGGCGGCCGCAGGCGATGTTCTCGCGGACCGTGCCGTTGAGGACGAGCGTCTGCTGCGGGAGCAGGGCGACGTTCTCGCGGAGGAACTCCAGGGGTACGTCGGTGAGCGGTACGCCGTCCAGGCGGATCACGCCGGCGGAGGGGTCGTAGAAGCGGGTGAGGAGCTTGGCGACGGTGGACTTGCCGGCGCCGCTCTTGCCGGTGACCAGGACCAGTTCGCCGGGCCCGGCCGTGAAGCCGATGTTCCGGAGGGAGGCGCGGGGGGACTGCGGGTAGCGGAAGGAGACGTCGTGGAAGCTGACCCGGCCGTGGACCGGCCAGGGGCCGACGGGTTCGGCGGGGTCGGTGACGGCGGGCTCGGCGTCCAGGATCTCGCCGATGCGCTCCGCGCCCGCGGTGGCCGCGGTGAGGGTGAGGCCGAGCTGGCCGAGGTTGCGGACCGGCGGGTAGAGGTAGCCGAGGAAGGCGGCGAAGGCGAGGAGCTGACCGAGGGTCATGCGGTCCGCGGAGATCTCCCAGACGCCCAGGCCGATGACGGCGAGCACGCAGAGGGTCTCCACGACCTCGACGAACTGGGCGTACATCTCGCTGAGCCGGGCCCCGCGCACGCTCGCCCGCAGCCATGCGCGGGCCTCGACGTCGAGGCGCTTCTCCTCGTCCCGGCGGCGGTTGTAGGCCTGGGTGAGGACGACGTTGCCGAGGGACTCCTCGACCACGGAGGTGATCGCGCCGTCGGCGACCCGCTCGTCCTGGGCGGCGGTCCTGATCCGGCCGGAGAAGCGGCGGGCGGCGAACAGGAACAGGGGCGCGAGGACGAAGGCGGCCAGCGCCAGGTCCCAGCGCAGCCAGCAGGCGGCGGTCGCGTAGAAGACGGCGGAGAACGCGGCGGCGACGGTGCCGACGACACCGGAGACGACCATCTGCTCGATGGCCTCGACGTCACCGGTGAGGCGTTCGACCAGGTCGCCCTGACGGTGCCGCTGGAAGAAGTGCGGGGGCAGGTCCTGGACGTGCCGGAAGACCTTGGCGCGCAGGCGCAGCACGAATCTCTCGGCGGTCCAGGTGGCCAGCGAGTTGCCGAGGTAGCCGACGGACGCGCCGACCGCGGCGACCAGCAGCCAGGCGCCGGCCGGGCCCCAGAAGGCGGACAGCGAACCGGCCTTGAGGGCGTTGTCGGTGAGGTCCGCGAAGAGCAGGATCGCGGCGGTCTCGGCGAGCGCGGACACCACCACGCACGTGATGATCATCCAGAGCCACTTGCGGTCGCCGCGGGTCAGCGGCCAGAAGCGGCGGAAGGCGGCACGGGCCTCTCTCATGGTCGTCAACTCCCTTCAGTCGCGGGCGCGCACGGCCGAGGCGGGGCCACCGGTCGCTACCAGGCCTGACCGGTGACCCCGCCTGACTGTGCGCTGCCTCAGCCGTTGTCCACCGGACGGCGGCGCTTCGGAGCCGGCTTCTTCGGCGCGGGCTTCTTCGGGGCCGGGGCGGGCTCGTGGTGCTTCTTGACCGGGGCGATCTTGCGGAAGCTCATGACGGTGTACCTCTCTGTCGTGAATTGCTGTGAACTGCTGTGAATTACTTCTGTGAATTATTTGTCAGCGCTCGTCGCCGATGGGACGACGCTTCGGAGCCGGCTTCTTCGGGGCGGGCTTCTTCGGGGCCGGGGCGGGCTTCTGGTGCTTCTTGACCGGGACAATCTTGTGGAAGCTCATGGTCTTCTCCTTCGATTCGTTCGCTCTGTCGTCCGCGCCGTTCGCTTTCGACATGGAAGACATTACGCGTCCCAGCCGCCCGAAAAAGCCATTTGCAATGAGACCTCGATGAATTGCGACTGAGTTAAATTTTCAGGAGCAATCTGGAACCGAAGGACGCTTCACACAGGTTTTATCCAGCAGAAAGGGCCCGGTACGCGCGCGTACCGGGCCCTCGGCGGGTCTGCTCCTCGGGGTGCCTACCGCACGATCGTGATGCGGTCGGCGGCCGGCGGCGCGAGGGGGCTCGTCGCCGAGGAGTTGGCCGTCAGGTACCGCGCCAGGGCGGACAGGTCGTCCGTGCCGACCAGGTCGTCGGTGCCCTGGCCGAGGGTGGTGAAGCCGTCGCCGCCCCCCGCGAGGAAGGAGTTGGTGGCGACGCGGTAGGTGGCGGCCGGGTCGATCGCCTTGCCGTCGAGGCGGATCGAGTCGCCGACGACGCGGTCCGCGCCGGTCTTCGTCAGGTCCAGGGTGTACGTCAGGTTCCGCGACGGCTGGAGGATCTTCGGCGCCGCCGCGTTGCCCCCGCTCACCTGCTCCTTGAGGACCTGGACCAGCTGGGCACCCGTGAAGCTCTGGAGGTTCACGGTGTTGGCGAACGGCTGGACCGTGAAGCCCTCGGCGTAGGTGACGACCCCGTCGCCCTCACCGGCCTTGGCCGCGTAGGTGAGGCCGGCGCGCACCCCGCCCGGGTTCATCAGCGCCAGGTCGGTCTCCGGGTCCAGCTCCCTGCCGTAGGCGAACTGGGCGTCGGCGATCAGGTCGCCCATCGGGGACTCGGTGCCGGTGTTGGCCACGTCGGCGGAGATGTAGCCGATCGGGCGGTTGCCGATGGGGGCGGCGAGGGCGTTCCACTTGCCGATCAGCCGGGTCATGTCGGGGGCCTTGGCGACGTCCCGGGTGACCACGCGGTTCGCGGACTTCACGGCCGTACGCGCGATGTCGCCGGTGCGGCGGTCGTACGTGAGGGTGGTGTCGGTGTACAGGCGGCCGAAGGAGGCGGCCGAGGTGACCATGCGGGGGTTGCCGGCCGGGTCGTCGATCGTGCAGACGTACGCGTTGTGGGTGTGGCCGGTGACGAGGGCGTCCACCGCCGGGGTCACGTTCTTCGCGATGTCGACGATCGGACCGGAGACGCCGGCACCGGCACCCGGCGCGTCGCAGTCGTAGTTGTACGACGACGAGCTCGGGAAGCCGCCCTCGTGGACCAGCGCCACGATCGACTGGACGCCCTGGCGCTGGAGCACCCTGGCGTACTTGTTGATCGTCTCGACCTCGTCCTCGAAGGCGAGGCCCTTGACGCCGTCGGCGGAGACGATGCCCGGCGTGCCCTCCAGGGTCACGCCGATGAACCCGATCCGCACGTCCTTCTTCTGCCAGACCCAGTACGGCTTGAGGATCGGCTTGTGCGTCTTCTCGTCGAGGACGTTGGCGGCGAGGTAGGGGAAGTCGGCGCCCTTGAAGCGCTTGTCGGTGTAGCAGCCGTCGGTGGGGTGGCAGCCGCCGTTCTGGAGGCGGGCGAGTTCCTTCGCGCCCTCGTCGAACTCGTGGTTGCCGACCGTCGTCACGTCCAGGTCGAGGTCGTTCAACGCCTCGATGGTGGGCTCGTCGTGGAAGAGCCCGGAGATCAGCGGGGAGGCGCCGACCATGTCGCCACCGGCGGCCGTCACGGAGTACGGGTGGCCCGCACGGGCCTCGCGCAGGTGCGTGGCGAGGTACTCCACACCGCCCGCGTCGACCGTCTTCGTCGTCCCGTCGGCCTCGGTCTCGGTGACCCGGCCGGAGGAGCCCGCCGGCGGTTCGAGGTTGCCGTGCAGGTCGTTGAAGGAGAGCAGCTGGACGTCCTGGTAGCGGCCCGGCCGCGGGTGTCCGTGCCCGCCGCCGGTGTGCGCGTCGGCGGGCAGCGCGCTCGCGAGCGCGGCGGCGGTGGCGAGCCCGACGGCGGACGCGAGCACGGCGTAGGCGCGGCGTCCGGACGGGCGGGAAGTGGCCGGCATGAAACCCCCCTGTGGGTCTGCTGAGAAGTGGCCCGGTCCGGCGCAGCCTAGGGTCAACGCGCGTAGCGCAACAGAGGTTTCTTGGTTACATCCTGGTTGCCTTTTGCCTCGCCCTTTACCTTCACCCGTGCACCCGTTCCGGCCGTGCGGGCCCGTACCCTCGTACGCATGACCAGCGACGACACCGCACGGCCGCCCATGTACTCCCGCTCCGTCGACACCTGCTCGGCGCTCACCGAGGACCAGGCCGAGGCCGTCCTCTCGCTGCTCACGGAGGCCGCGCGGGCCGACGGCCAGCAGCCGGTGTCCGAGCAGGGCCGCCTCCAGCTGCGCGGGGGTGCCCGGGACGGCGTCTCCCATCTGCTCCTCACCGTCGGCGGCGAACTCGTGGGCTACGCCCAGCTGGAGGACACGGACCCGGTGGAGGCACCGGCCGCCGAACTGGTCGTCCACCCGTCCCACCGGGGGCACGGGCACGGCCGCGCCCTGGGCAGCGCGCTGCTGGCGGCGACCGGCAAGCGGCTGCGGGTGTGGGCGCACGGCGGGCACGCGGCGGCCCGTCACCTCGCCCAGGTCCTCGGCCTCAGCCTGTTCCGCGAACTGCGCCAGCTGCGCCGTCCGTTGACGGACCTCGACCTGCCCGACCCGAAGCTCCCGGAGGGCGTGACGGTCCGTGCCTTCGTGCCCGGCAAGGACGACGCGGCCTGGCTCGCCCTGAACGCCGCCGCCTTCGCCCACCACCCCGAACAGGGCTCGCTCACCCAGCGCGACCTCGACGACCGCAAGGCCCAGCCCTGGTTCGACCCGGCCGGCTTCTTCCTGGCGGAGCGCGGGGGCGAACTCGTCGGCTTCCACTGGACGAAGGTGCACGAGGAGGAGGGCCTGGGCGAGGTGTACGTCCTAGGCGTCTCCCCCGCCGCCCAGGGCGGCGGCCTCGGCAAGTCCCTCACCACGATCGGCCTGCGCCACCTCGCCGGACGCGGCCTGCCGACGGCGATGCTGTACGTCGACGCGGACAACACGGCGGCGGTGACGGTCTACGAACGCCTGGGCTTCACCACCCACGAGACGGACCTGATGTACCGCACGGAGACCTGACCCCACCTCACCGCCCCGGCGGCCGCCCGCGGTTGATCAGGCGGGCGGACCTGCCCAGCACGGCGACGGCGACCGCCGCGGCGAGTGCCTTGACGAGCGGTGCGGCGCCACCGGCGAGGGTGGCCCCGGCGAGGAGCAGGACGACGGCCGCCGAGAGCCAGGGCATGGCTCTCTCGGCCGGCCCTCCGTCGCGAAAGGGGTTGTCCATGCCCGTCTCCTCGTCCCGCCCGCCCGGCGGTTGATCCGCCGCCCTCCTCATCATGCCCGCGTCGGCCGTGAGCGCCCACAGCCGCTCCGTTTGACTTTCCGGGGCGGCTTCCACCACCCTTTCACTACTTCATTAGTGAAAGGGTGGTTGTACGGGTGGTCGAGTACCGCATCGACCGGCGCTCCGGCGTCGCCACCTACGTCCAGATCGTCCAGCAGACCAAGCAGGCCCTGCGCCTGGGTCACCTGCGGCCGGGAGACAGGCTGCCCACCGCCCGTGAGGTGGTCGAGGCCACCGCCATCAACCCCAACACCGTCCTCAAGGCCTACCGGGAGCTGGAGCGCGAGGGCCTGGTCGAGGCCCGGCGCGGTCTCGGCACCTTCGTGAGACGCGCCCTGGGGACCGCACCGGCCGAGTCCCCCCTGCGCGGGGAGCTGGAGACCTGGGCCGCACGGGCCCGCGAGGCCGGCCTGGACCGCGACGACGTGGCCGCGCTCTTCACCGCCGTACTGGAAAAGCACTTTCAGGGAGACAACTGATGACCGACACCGCGATAGCGGCCTCGGCGCTGGGCAAGCGGTTCGGCCGGCGCGGGGGCTGGGCGCTGCGCGACTGCACCTTCCGGCTGCCCGCGGGGCGGGTCTGTGCCGTCGTCGGCCCCAACGGAGCGGGCAAGTCCACGCTCCTCGCCCTCGCCGCCGGTCTGCTGGGCGCCACCGAGGGCGGCCTGACCGTCCTCGGCACCACCCCGGCCGGGGCCCGCACCCGGGTCGGCTACGTCGCCCAGGACAAGCCGCTGTACCCGCAGCTCACGGTCGCCGAGACGCTCCGGATGGGCGCCGACCTCAACCCCGGGCGCTGGGACGCGGCGGCCGCCGAGCGGATCGTGACGGCCGGCGCACTGGACCCGAGGTCCAGGATCCGCACCCTCTCCGGCGGCCAGCGCACCCGCGTCGCGCTCGCCCTCGCCCTCGGCAAGCGGCCCGAACTGCTGCTCCTCGACGAGCCGATGGCCGACCTCGACCCCCTGGCCCGGCACGAACTGATGGGCGTGCTGATGGTGCAGGCCGCCCAGTACGGCACCACCATCGCGATGTCCTCGCACGTGGTCGCCGAACTCGAGGACTCCTGCGACCACCTGCTGCTGATCGGCGGCGGCCGGGTTCGGCTGGCCGGCGGGATCGACGACCTGCTGGCCGCCCACCGCCGGGTCGGCGCCCCCGCCGACGCCCCGCTCGCCCCGCACACCGTCGTCGAGTCCCGCACCACCGGCCGCCGGCTCAGCGCCCTGGTCCGCCCGACCGGCCCGCTGCCCGACGACTGGGACACCGACAGCCCCACCCTGGAAGAGCTGGTCCTCGGCCACCTCCGCAACCCCGAGGCTCCGGCCCTGGTCCCCGCCGAGGCCGCCGTATGACCGCCCTCACCGTACCCATGAGGCCCCGCCTGACCCGCTGGACGCTGCGCCTGCACCGGCCCGCGCTGTACGCCTGGACGGCCCTCGTCCTGCTCACCGCCGTCCTGCTGGTCCTCCTGCGGGGCCCGTTCGCCGACGCGGCCGCCGAGGGCTGGCGGCAGTACGACCACTGCGCGTTCAGCGGCCCGTGCCCGTACGACCAGAACGCGATCCTGCGCTACAAGGACTGGTACAACTACGGCACCCTGACCGTGTGCGCGCTGCCCTTCCTCGTGGCCGCGTGGGCGGGCGGGGCGCTCGTCGGCAGGGAACTGGAGTCGGGGACGGCCCGGTTGGCCTGGGCGCAGTCCAGCAGCCCGGTCCGCTGGCTGACCGTCCGGCTGGCGGTCCCGGCCGCCGCCGTCACCGCGGGGACGGGCCTGCTGGCCTGGCTGCACCACCTGGTCTGGACCGCGGGCCGGGGCCGTATCGACACGGCCGCGCCCTGGTACGACCTCTTCACCTTCCACACCAACGGCCCCACGATCGTCGCCCTCACCCTCACGGGCCTGGCCGCGGGCGCCCTGGCAGGGCTGCTGCTGCGGCGCGCGCTGCCCGCGCTGTTCGTCGCCCTGCTGCTGACGGGCGCGATCTGCGTCTCCACCCAGGTCCTGCTGCCCCACCTGTGGCCGGCACTCGGCCGCACCCGACCGGGCTTCTTCTACTCGCCGTCCGGGTCCTGGCAGGTGAGCGGTGGCAGGACCGGAGGTCGGTACCACGTCGCGTATCACCCTTACGCCCACTACTGGCCGCTCCAGCTGACCGCCACGGCCCTCCTCCTCGCCGTCACGGCCCTGCTCACCCTCGGCTGCTACCTGGCGCTGCGCCGCCTGACCGGAAAGGCGGCCCGGGGATGACCGCGCCGACGCTGACGGGGCTCCCCCGGACCGTGCTGCGGCTGCACCGGCCGGCCCTGCTGATCTGGACCCTGTTCGTGGCGGGGACGTGCGGCTGGCTGGCGTGGCTGACGGAGGGCGCCGCGAAGGAGCCGGACCTGCGGGGCCTGGCCTGCGCCGACAGCTGCGGCCGGCTCTCCTCCCTGCTCGCCCACCCGACCCAGATGGACTGGGTCGGCACGCTGATCACCTACGCCTTCGTCGGCGCCGCCGCCTTCGCGGGCGGCGCCCTGATCGGGCGTGAACTGGAGTCGGGTACGGCCCGGCTGGCGTGGACCCAGGGCATCACCCCGGCCCGCTGGCTGGCCACCAAGCTGGCGCTGGCCGCCCTCGCGCTCACCCTGGGCGGCACCACCCTCGTCCTGGTCTTCCGCTGGGCCTTCGCCGCCCACGCCGACCCGCTCTGGCCACCGGACTGGTCCTCCGCCTCGGCGTTCGCCGCACGCGGCCCGCTGCTGGTGGCGTACGCCCTGTGCGCGCTCGCCGTCGGCACGCTCACCGCGCTGCTGCTGGGCCGGGCGCTGGCCGCGCTGGGGACCGCGGCCGGGGTGATGTGGCTGTTCAACTCCGTGCTGACGTACTACCGCCCGCACCTGTGGCCCACCGACACCCGTACCGGGCCGAACGCCTTCGACCTGCCCGACGGCGACTGGGTGGTGGACGAGGGGTCGAACGCGCACGGGCGCTTCGCCGCCTACCACCCCGCGTCCCACTTCTGGCCGCTCCACCTCACCGAGACCGCGATCGTCCTCGCCGTCGCCGCCCTCGCCGTCCTCTGCTCCTTCCGGGTACTCAAGGGCCGTCCCGCCTCCCCCGCGTGAGCGGGGGCCCGCCGGCCGCCCCGGGGCCGGAGCCGTCGGTCCCGTGCGTCCCTCCGTCGGGGGAAAGGTGTACGGGATCGTCGCTTTCGTGAACCCCGGCGCACCCGCCGGTCGATCACAGACCTCCGTGAGCCGCTCCCCGCTATCCCGCACGCCATGTCTTCGTAACCATTGGTTCAGACGGACTTGCGACGCTCAGCCAATGAAGCCCGCCGTGCCAGAGCCTTCGCCGCCCCCCGAGGGGTTCGCGGGAAACGGGGTCGTCCACCTCCCACCCGCACGTTCCGACGCGCCTGTCACGCCCCGGGCGCGGAAGAATGGGGTCATGAGTCAGCAGAACGCCCAGGCAGCCGAGGTTCAGCACGCCCAGCCCTCCGTGGGCTCCATAGCCGCGCACCGCCCGCACACGGTGGCCGCCGCGGTCTCCGACCTCGAACCCGACATCGACGCCGACCTCGACGCGTACGAGGAGTCGCAGCTCGACGGCGACCGGCTGCCCCAGGGCCGGTTCCTGGACCGGGAGCGCAGCTGGCTCGCGTTCAACGAGCGGGTCCTCGAACTCGCCGAGGACCCGAACACCCCGCTGCTGGAACGGGCGAACTTCCTGGCGATCTTCGCCAGCAACCTGGACGAGTTCTTCATGGTCCGGGTGGCGGGGCTGAAGCGCCGCATCGCCACCGGCGTGGCCACCCGGTCCGCCTCCGGCCTCCAGCCGCGCGAGGTGCTGGAGATGATCTGGGCCCGCTCCCGCGAGCTGATGGCCCGGCACGCCGCCTGCTACCACGAGGACGTCGCCCCCGCGCTCGCGGAGGAGGGCATCCACCTGGTCCGCTGGGCCGAGCTCACCGAGAAGGAGCAGGCGCGGCTCTTCACGCTCTTCCGGCACCAGATCTTCCCGGTCCTGACCCCGCTGGCGGTCGACCCGGCGCACCCCTTCCCGTACATCTCCGGCCTGTCCCTGAACCTGGCCGTGGTGGTCCGCAACCCGGTCAGCGGCCACAAGCACTTCGCCCGCGTGAAGGTGCCGCCGTCGCTGTCCCGCTTCCTGGAGAGCAGCCCGGGCCGGTACGTCCCCATCGAGGACGTCATCGGCGCCCACCTGGAGGAGCTGTTCCCGGGCATGGAGGTCGTGGAGCACCACGCCTTCCGGCTCACCAGGAACGAGGACCTGGAGGTCGAGGAGGACGACGCCGAGAACCTCCTCAAGGCCCTGGAGAAGGAACTCATGCGGCGCCGCTTCGGGCCGCCGGTGCGCCTGGAGGTCGAGGAGTCCATCGACCGCGACGTCCTCGACCTGCTGGTGCGCGAGCTGAAGATCGGCGAGGCCGAGGTCTACCCGCTGCCCGGCCCGCTGGACCTGACCGGCCTGTTCCGCATCGCCGGACTGGACCGGCCGGAGCTGAAGTACCGCAAGTTCATCGCGGGCACCCACCGCGACCTCGCCGAGGTGGAGTCCGCCTCCGCGCCCGACATCTTCGCGGCCCTGCGCGAACGGGACGTGCTGCTGCACCACCCGTACGACAGCTTCTCCACGTCCGTGCAGGCCTTCGTCGAGCAGGCCGCCGAGGACCCGGACGTCCTCGCCATCAAGCAGACCCTGTACCGGACCTCCGGCGACTCCCCGATCGTCAACGCGCTCATCGACGCCGCCGAGGCCGGCAAGCAGGTCCTCGTCCTGGTCGAGATCAAGGCCCGTTTCGACGAGCACGCCAACATCAAGTGGGCCAAGCGCCTGGAAGAGGCCGGCTGCCACGTCGTCTACGGCCTCGTCGGCCTGAAGACGCACTGCAAGCTGTCCCTGGTGGTGCGCCAGGAGGGCGACACCCTCCGCCGCTACAGCCACGTCGGCACCGGCAACTACCACCCGAAGACGGCACGCCTGTACGAGGACCTCGGGCTGCTCACCGCCGACCCGCAGGTGGGCGCCGACCTGTCCGACCTGTTCAACCGCCTCTCCGGCTACTCCCGCCGGGAGACGTACCGCCGCCTGCTGGTGGCACCCAAGTCGCTGCGCGACGGACTGATCGCGCGGATCGACAAGGAGGTCCAGCACCACCGTGCGGGCCGCCCCGCCTTCGTCCGCATCAAGGCCAACTCGATGGTCGACGAAGCGCTCATCGACGCGCTCTACCGGGCGTCCATGGCCGGCGTGCCGGTCGACATCTGGGTGCGCGGCATCTGCGCCGTCCGCCCGGGTGTCACGGGCCTCTCGGAGAACATCCGGGTCCGCTCGATCCTCGGCCGCTTCCTCGAACACTCCCGGGTCTTCGCCTTCGGCAACGGCGGCGAACCCGAGGTGTGGATCGGCAGCGCCGACATGATGCACCGCAACCTCGACCGCCGGATAGAGGCCCTGGTCCGGGTCATAGACCCGGCCCACCGGGCAGCCCTCACCCGGCTCCTCGAAACCGGCATGTCCGACTCCACCTCCTCCTGGCACCTGGGCCCGGACGGCGAATGGACCCGGCACGCGACCGACGCCGACGGACAGCCGCTGCGCAACATCCAGGAGATGCTCATAGACGCCCGGAGGCGCCGGCGTGGCACAGCAACACCTTGAACCGACGGACCCCACGGCCCGGGCCGTCAGCGGGGACGCCCTCGCGGGTTACCTGCGTGCCCAGGCCACGGAGTTCCTCCGCGCGCTGCGGCTGCACCGGGAGACCGGTACGGCCGCGGCCGCGGCGGAGGAGTCCGTCGACGCGGCCCGCGCGTTGCGCCGCTCCGCCCGGCGCATCAGCGGCAGCCTGCACACCTTCCGACCGCTCCTGGAGGCCGACTGGTCGGAGGAGATCCGCCCCGAACTCGCCTGGCTGTCGGGCACGTTGGGTCTTGAGCACGCGTACGAGGCCAGGCTGCAGCGGCTGCTGCTGGCGCTGCACCGGCTCTCCGGCTCGACCGCCCTGCCCGGCCAGGCCACTTCGGAGGTCCCGACCGACCGCGGCAACCTCACGGTCGGCGCGGCGAAGGCCGGCGCCCTGCTGGACCGCCAGCTGACCCTCGCCCGCACCCGGGCCCACTCCACGGCGCTCCAGGCGCTCGGCTCCTCCCGCTTCCACGCGGTCGCCGACAAGGTGGCGGTACTGGCCAGCGAGGTCCCGCTGACGGCCGCGGCTTCCACCGCCGACCTGCGCCCGGCGGCGGCCGCCGCCGAGGAACGCCTCACCGACGCCATCGCGGCCCTCCCGCTGGTCACGGCCGGTCACCCCTACAACGCGGAGGCCCTCGTGAACGGCCTGTCCCCGGACCCGTCCCCGCACCCCCAGGACGGCCCCTGGCACCAGGTCCGCCTGCTGCTGCGCCTGCACCGCTACGCCCGCGAGGTGCTGTGCGGCCAGGGCGCCCCCGTGGACGTCCGGCTGCTCACGGCCGGCCAGGCCCTGAACCGGCACCGGGACGCCTCCGAGGCCGCCGCGGCGGCCGCCGCGGCCGCCCGCACCCCGCGCATCGCCCCGGCGACCGCCTACGCCCTCGGCGTCCTCCACGCCGACCAGCGGCACGAGGTGGAGGCGGCCCGCTTCGCCTTCCAGCAGGCGTGGCAGGAGCAGCCGCTGGAGGCCGTGTGAACGACACCCCGGTACTCGCGGCGGGCTGCGTCCTGTGGCGCCGCTCACCGGTCGACGGCGGCCTGGAGGTCTGCCTCGTCCACCGCCCCAAGTACGACGACTGGTCCCACCCGAAGGGCAAGCTCAAGCGGGGCGAGGACGCCGGCACGGCCGCGCTGCGCGAGGTCGAGGAGGAGACGGGCTACACGGCGACGCTCGGCAGCGAGCTGTCCACCGCCCTCTACTACGCCAACGGCCGCCCCAAAGAGGTCCGTTACTGGGCGGGCGAGGCGGGGGAGGGTCACTTCACCCCGAACCACGAGGTGGACAGGATCCTGTGGCTGCGGCCGGCGGAGGCCCGGCGCCGCCTGACCCAGCCGCGGGACGCGGAACTGGTGGACGAGTTGCCGGCCGCGCTGCACAACGCTCCGTGAGGCGTGTCACCCGGCACCGGACACCTGGCACCCGGCTTCTGACGCCCTGACAGCTGACACCTGACACCGTCTCACCCGCCGGTGGCCAGGTGCCCCTCCGCGTCCGTGCGCGCCAGGCTTCTCGCCCGCCGCGCCGGCCCCCGCCAGCCACACGTGCACCGGGCGAAACAGAACCGCCCCTGCTCAACCGTGTCCGCCTCGTGTCCCACCCTGTGCAGGGCCCGTCCGGAACCGTCCTCCTGCGCCACACCGACAACGTTACCCAGCCCCGGTAAAGCCCAGGCATGCGTGACGGCCCCACCCACCCCTCGTTAACCGGAACGACAGGCGGCCCGCGACGGACGTACCGGTGGGGGTAGGCAGCGATGGATCGGCGGCAGCACAGGCGCGCTGGGAAGACGGCCGTCACCGTGGGCCTCGTGGTCGGACTCGGCGCGTGCGCCACCGGCTGCGGCGGCGCCACGGCGGAGGGCGCGAGCGGCCCGCCCGGGGACCCGGTCACCGTCCTCGAACACGCGGCGGACGCCCTGCTGAACGCCCGCACGTCCAGGGCGACCACGTCGATGGAGATGGCGGCCGGCGGCACCCGGGTCACCATCCGCGGCCAGGGCGTCTACGACTACGCCCACCAGCTCGGCAGGCTCACGGTCGTCCTCCCGCAGGACCCCACCGGTACCCCCGAGCACCGCCCGATCACCGAACTCCTCGCCCCGGGCGCGCTGTTCATGAAGAACCGGGGCGCCGGGGTGCCCGCCGACAAATGGGTGCGGGTGGAGACCGCCTCCCTCTCCGACGGCAACCTGGTGACCGGCGGCGCGACCGACCCGTTCGCGGCGGCCGAACTGCTGCGCGGCACCCGGACCGCTACGTACGTCGGGCGGACGGAGGTCGCGGGCGCCGGGGTCCGGCACTACCGGGGCACCGCCGATCTGGCCGTCGCGGCCGGGGCCGCCTCCCCGGGCAACCGGCCGGCCCTCGCCGCCGCGGCGAAGGGGTTCGCCACCGCCGAGGTCCCGTTCGACGTGTACCTCGACGACCAGGGCCGGATCCGCAAGCTCAGGCAGCGGTTCAGCTTCGTCAACGACACCAGCAAGGGCACGGTCGCGGTCGCCTCCACCACCCTGCTGTACGACTTCGGCACCCCCGTGGACGTGAGGCTGCCGCGCTCCCGGGACATCTACGCGGGCCGGATCGCCGAAAACCAGCCGCCGCACTAGTCCGGGACCGAGCCCGTCCCACCTGTGAACTAGCCCGTCCGTGCCATGCGCGGTGTGTAGACCGCTGCCTACTCTAGGAAGCGGTGACGGCAGAGAAGAGGTGATGCGCGTGGCTCCGGTCGGCGGTACGGCAGTTCAGGACCACGTGGCCCTCGCCGAGATCGAGCTGTGCGGAGAGCTGATCATCGCGGCGTCGGCCGCCGAGGACCGCCTCAGCCTGGAGAGCATCGACGAGGTGCTGAGAGTGGCCGAAGAGCGCGGGGACGGCTAGCCCAGCGCCGCCCGCGCGGTCACGTCCGCAGCAGGCGGCCGATCGCCTTCGTGGCCTCCTCCACCTTCGCGTCGATCTCGTCCCCGCCCTTGACGGCGGCGTCGGCGACGCAGTGCCGCAGGTGCTCCTCCAGGAGCTGGAGGGCGAAGGACTGCAGGGCCTTGGTGGAGGCCGAGACCTGGGTGAGTATGTCGATGCAGTAGGTGTCCTCGTCCACCATCCGCTGCAGGCCCCTGATCTGGCCCTCGATCCGGCGCAGTCGCTTGAGGTGCTCGTCCTTCTGCTTGTGGTAACCGTGCGTGGTCGCCGGTGCCCCGCCCCCGGAGGGCGTCACGGCGTCGGCCTCGGTGGTCGTCATCGCGTCCTCCGCACTATCGAGACACATACCCCTGGTGGGTATATGGTAACGAACTTTGCTGGGTATAGGGCCCTCGGGACGCCCCCGTGCTGATCACCACGCCCGATGGGCGAAACTGGACGGCGGCCCATTAGCCGTGGCCGGATGTTGCGCTTAGCATCAGCCTGACCGAAACCCATGCATACCGAGGACCCCAAGTGCGCTTTCGTCTGACCCCCAGGGAGACGAGCTTCTACGACATGTTCGCCGCCTCCGCGGACAACATCGTCACCGGCTCGAAGCTCCTGATGGAACTGCTCGGGGCGGACGCGTCTGCCCGGGCCGAGATCGCAGAGCGTATGCGGGCAGCGGAACACGCAGGTGACGACGCCACGCACGCGATCTTCCACCAGCTGAACTCCTCGTTCATCACGCCGTTCGACCGCGAGGACATCTACACCCTCGCGTCCTCCCTCGACGACATCATGGACTTCATGGAGGAGGCCGTCGACCTGGTCGTCCTCTACAACGTCGAGGAACTGCCGAAGGGCGTCGAGCAGCAGATCGAGGTGCTGGCACGGGCCGCCGACCTGACGGCCGAGGCGATGCCCCACCTGCGCACGCTGGACAACCTCACCGAGTACTGGATCGAGGTCAACCGGCTGGAGAACCAGGCCGACCAGATCCACCGCAAGCTTCTCGCCCACCTCTTCAACGGCAAGTACGACGCGATCGAGGTGCTGAAGCTCAAGCAGATCGTGGACGTCCTGGAAGAGGCTGCGGACGCGTTCGAGCACGTGGCGAACACGGTGGAGACCATCGCCGTCAAGGAGTCCTGAGGCGTCGATGGACACCTTCGCGCTGGTCGTGACCATCCTGGTCGCGCTCTTCTTCACGTACACGAACGGCTTCCACGACTCGGCGAACGCGATCGCGACCTCGGTGTCGACGCGGGCCCTGACCCCGCGGGCGGCGCTCGCGATGGCCGCCGTGATGAATCTCGCAGGCGCATTCCTGGGCTCCGGCGTCGCCAAGACGGTCAGCGAGGGCCTGATCGAGACCCCGCAGGGCTCCCAGGGCATGGGCATCCTGTTCGCGGCGCTCGTCGGCGCGATCGTCTGGAACCTGGTCACCTGGTACTTCGGCCTGCCGTCCTCGTCCTCCCACGCCCTGTTCGGCGGGCTCGTCGGCGCGGCCCTGGCCGGGGGCACGGAGGTCCTCTGGAACGGCGTCGTCGACAAGATCATCGTCCCGATGTTCCTGTCGCCGGTGGTCGGACTGATCCTCGGCTACCTGGTCATGACGGCCATCATGTGGCTGTTCCGCCGGTCCAACCCGCACAAGGCGAAGCGCGGCTTCCGGATAGCCCAGACCGTCTCCGCGGCCGGCATGGCCCTCGGGCACGGTCTCCAGGACGCCCAGAAGACGATGGGTGTCGTCGTCATGGCCCTGGTGATCTCCGGCCACGAGACGTACGGCGACCCGATCCCGGCCTGGGTGAAGATCGTCTGCGCGCTGATGCTCTCCCTCGGCACCTACGCGGGCGGCTGGCGCATCATGCGCACCCTGGGGCGCAAGATCATCGAACTCGACCCCCCGCAGGGTTTCGCGGCCGAGGCCACGGGTGCGTCGATCATGTTCACCACGGCGTACCTCTTCAAGGCGCCGATCTCCACGACCCACGTCATCACCTCGGCCATCATGGGCGTCGGCGCGACGAAGCGCGTGAACGCGGTCCGCTGGGGCGTGGCCAAGAACATCGTCCTGGGCTGGTTCATCACGATGCCGGCAGCGGCCCTGGTCGCCGCGGCGGCCTACGGGGTCCTGAAGCTGACGGTGCTGTAGCGCCCCGTAGGGGCGCTGGGGGTGCCCCCGGCCGAAGGCTGGGGGAGGAACTGCGCGACAAGCCCCCACCGGGCCCCAGCCGCCACCGGACCGATCCCACCCACCCCCTGCGGCGCCACCCCCCTCCCGCAGCCGGCGCACGACGCAGACGGGCCCGCCCCCGGGAGCCAGGGGCGGGCCCTCTTGCGTCCTCGCGGTGGCACCGCCATGCAGCACCGCGAGGGGTCGGTGTCGGCTCAGCCGAAGCGGCCCGAGATGTAGTCCTCGGTGGCCTGGACCGACGGGTTGGAGAAGATGCGCTCCGTCTCGTCGATCTCGATCAGCTTGCCGGGCTGGCCGACGGCGGCCAGGTTGAAGAAGGCCGTGCGGTCCGAGACACGCGCCGCCTGCTGCATGTTGTGCGTCACGATGACGATCGTGAAGCGCTCCTTCAGCTCGCCGATCAGGTCCTCGATGGCGAGGGTGGAGATCGGGTCGAGGGCGGAGCAGGGCTCGTCCATGAGCAGCACCTTCGGCTCGACCGCGATCGCGCGGGCGATGCACAGCCGCTGCTGCTGACCGCCGGAGAGCCCGGACCCGGGCTTGTTCAGGCGGTCCTTGACCTCGTTCCAGAGGTTCGCGCCCTTGAGCGACTTCTCGACGATGTCGCCGAGCTCGCTCTTCTTGTAGTTGCCGTTCAGCCGCAGACCCGCGGCCACGTTGTCGAAGATCGACATCGTGGGGAACGGGTTCGGGCGCTGGAACACCATGCCGACCTCACGGCGCACCGACACGGGGTCGATCCCGGCGCCGTACAGGTTCTCGTCGTCGAGGAGGACCTTGCCCTCGACCCGGCCGCCGGGGGTGACCTCGTGCATCCGGTTCAGCGTGCGCAGGAACGTCGACTTGCCGCAGCCGGAGGGGCCGATGAACGCCGTGACGGTGCGCGGCTCTATGTTCATCGAGATGTCGTCGATGGCCTTGTGGGAGCCGTAGAAAGCGGTGAGCCCGCTGACGTCGATTCGCTTGGACATTACTTCTTCACTTCCAGACGGTCGGTCGCTGTGAGGCCGGTCAGCGACCGGTCTTCGGGGCCTTCCAGCGGGCGATGCCGCGGGCCACCAGGTTCAGGATCATCACGAAGGCGATCAGCGTGAGCGAGGCCGCCCAGGCCCGGTCGTAGGCCGCGTTGGCACCGGCGCTGTTCGCGTACTGCTGGTAGATGAACAGCGGCAGCGACGACTGCGCACCCTCGAAGGGGTTGTTGTTGATGAACGGGTTGCCGAACACCAGCAGCAGGACCGGGGCGGTCTCGCCCGCGATACGGGCCACGGCCAGCATGACGCCGGTCGTGATACCGCCGATGGAGGTCGGCAGGACCACCTTCAGGATGGTGCGCCACTTGGGCACGCCGAGCGCCAGGGACGCCTCGCGCAGCTCGTTCGGGACGAGCTTGAGCATCTCCTCGGTGGAGCGCACGACCACCGGCATCATCAGGATGGCCAGGGCCAGCGATCCGGCGAAGCCGAACGGCTGCATGTCGAAGATCAGCATGATGCTGAGGATGAACAGACCCGCGACGATCGACGGGATACCGGTCATCACGTCCACGAAGAAGGTGACGGACTTGGCCAGCCGGCCGCGTCCGTACTCGACGAGGTAGACCGCGGTGAGGATACCGATCGGGGCGCCGATCAGGGTGGCGAGACCGACCTGCTCCAGCGAGCCGATGATGGCCGCGTAGGCACCACCGCCGGGCTGGGAGTCGGCGACGACGCCCATGGAGTGGGTGAGGAAGTAGATGTCCAGGACCTTCACGCCGCGCGAGACGGTCACCCAGAGCAGGGAGACCAGCGGGACCACGGCGATGACGAAGGCGACCCAGACCAGAGAGGTGGCGACGCGGTCCTTGGCCTGCCGGCCTCCCTCGACCTTGGCGGCGATGCCGTAGGTGCCGAGGACGTACAGGAGGCCCGCGATCAGACCCCACTGGATCTTGCTGTCCAGGCCGGCCACCAGACCGATGACCACGCCCAGGACGATCGACCCGCCGACGATGGCGTACGGGGACCACGAGGGGAGACTGGCGCCCTGGAGGGAGCTGGGGCGCTTGTCGGCGACTGCTGCGGTGCTCATGCGTTGGCCCCCGAGTACTCCGCACGGCGCTGGATGATGATCCGGGCCGCGCCGTTGACCAGCAGGGTGATGACGAACAGGACCAGACCGGAGGCGATGAGCGCGTCACGGCCGTCGGAGGTCGCCTCACCGAACTTGCTGGCGATGTTCTGGGCGAAGGTGCCGCCGCCCGGGTTGAGCAGGCTGGCGTGGATGTCGAAGTCCGGGGAGAGCACGGTGGCGACGGCCATCGTCTCGCCGAGGGCGCGGCCGAGGCCGAGCATCGAGGCGGAGATCACACCGGAGCGCCCGAAGGGCAGCACCGCCATGCGGATGACCTCCCAGCGCGTGGCGCCGAGCGCCAGCGCGGCCTCCTCGTGCATCTGCGGGACCTGCCGGAAGACCTCGCGGCTCACGTTGGTGATGACCGGCAGGATCATGATCGCGAGCAGGATGGCGACGGTCAGCAGCGAGCGCGGGGCGCCGCCGTCCCAGGAGAAGACCCCGGTCCACCCGAAGAAGTCGTCGAGCCAGCCGAACAGGCCGGTCATGTGCGGCACGAGGACGAGCCCGCCCCACAGGCCGTACACGATGGACGGCACCGCGGCGAGCAGGTCGATCACGTAGGCGACGGGTCCGGCGAGCCGGCGCGGCGCGTAGTGCGTGATGAACAGCGCGATGGCCACGGCGATCGGGACGGCGATGGCCATGGCGATGATCGAGGAGACCACCGTGCCGAAGGCGAGGACCGCGATGCCGAAGCTCGGCGGGATGAGGTTGGTGTTCCACTCGAAGGTGGTGAGGAAGTTGCTGTGGTCGCGGTTGATCGCGAGGGCGGCGCGGTAGGTGAGGAAGACCGCGATCGCGGCCATGATCACCAGCAGCAGGACGCCCGAACCGCGGGAAAGACCGAGGAAGACCCGGTCACCTGCGCGGGTGGCGCCGCGGGCGTTGCGCTTCTGCTCGGCAACGCCGGGCTGTGGAAGGGGAGGGGGGGCGTCTGTCGTCTGCGTCGATATGTCCATCGGGTTCTCCGGTCTGCGGAGTCGCCCTCGCGGGCGGCTCGGAGGAGCCGTACGTCCCGGCTGTGGGGGGCGGACGACTCCGGGCGGCGGTGCACCGGACGGTGCGGCCGGGCCCCTCGCGGGACTCGGCCGCACTCGCGGATCTTTAGCTCAGGCCCTCGATGGTGGTGCGGACCTTGGCGATGATCTCGTCGGGGATCGGGGCGTAGTCGATCGTGGAGAGGACCTTCTGGCCGTCCTCGGAGGCGATGTAGCGCAGGAACGCCTTGGTCGCCGGGAGGGTGTCGGCCTTGTTGCCCTTGTCGCAGGCGATCTCGTAGGTGACCAGGCTGATCGGGTACGCGCCCTCGGCCTTGGTCTTGTAGTCCAGCTTCAGCGACAGGTCCTTGCCGGTGCCGACGACCTGGGCGGCCGCGATGTCGGCGGTGGCGGACGCGGTGGACGGGGCGACCGGCTTGCTGGCGCCCGTGTCGATGCTGGCGGCCTTGATGCCGTCCGAGACGTAGGAGAGCTCGAAGTAGCCGATGGCGCCGGAGGTCTGCTTGACCTGCTGGGCGACGCCCGCGGACTGCGGAGCGGACTGGCCGCCCTTGGCCTGCCAGGCCTTGCCGCCGGAGTACTTCCAGTCGCTCGGGGCGGAGGCGATCAGGTACTTGGTCAGGTTGTCCGTCGTACCCGACTCGTCCGAGCGGTGGAACGCCTGGATCTTCAGGTTCGGCAGCTTCGCGGTCGGGTTCAGCTTCTTGATCGCCGCGTCGTTCCAGTTCGTGATCTTGCTGTCGAAGATCTTCGCGAGGGTCGGCGCGTCCAGAACCAGGTTGTCGACACCCGGGACGTTGTAGCCGATCGCGATGGCCCCGCCGACCATCGGGAGGTCGATGCCCTGGCCGCCGGAGCAGACCTTCTTGGAGGCGGTGACCTCTTCGGGCTTGAGCGCGGAGTCGGAACCGGCGAAGGCGACCTGGCCCTGCGTGAAGGCGGTCACACCGGCGCCGGAGCCGGAGCCCTTGTAGTTGATCTGGACACCACAGGCCTGCGAGAAGTTCTTCACCCAGGCGTCGATCGCGTTCTTCTGCGCGGAGGAGCCGTCCGCGAGCAGCTGACCCTTGGCGTTGTCGCACTTGATGGAGCCGGCGTTGGCGGAGGTCGAGGGGTTGCTGCTCGAACCGCTGCCGCTGCCGTTGTCGTCAGAGCCGCACGCCGTAAGGGCCAGGGCGCCGGAGACGGCGACAGCACCGAGAGACAGGGCGCGCAGCCGGTTCTTGCGCTGAAGCTTCACTTTCGGGAGTTCCTTCCAGAGGCGCCACCTTCGGCGGCGTGCGAAGTAGTGGTGACGAAGTGAGGGCTCCCCGACTGGGTTTCCACGGCCGCTCACCGCATCGCGTACGGCCGAAAGTAGGCAGAACAGGTGAAGCCGCCGATGGGCACAAGTGAACGGAGGGTGAACCCCTGCCGTCGGCCTGGTTAGGTCACGGAACGCTTACGGTGAGGGCACGTGCAGGTTCCAACCGCCGGGTTAAGCGAACACGTCTTCGGCGTTCGCCATCACAGCCGTTACGACGTCACAGCGTTCGTTACACCGGACGGGAACCCGTGTGCGACGGACGTCGTCTCGTCCCAGGACAGCCGACGAAAGGCACGGGCATGGAACGGCGCACCTTCATATCGGGCGGGGCAGCCGCCATCGCGGCGACCGCACTCACGGGGTGCAGCTCGGGCGGGGCGGGCACGGCGCCGGCGACCGGCGCGGCTCCCGCGTCCACATCCTCCCGTACCGCGCTGAAGACCACCAGCGCAGCGGCGGCGGCCAACTGGACCGCTCTCGCACGCGCCCTGGACGGCACCCTGATACGCCCCGGCGAGGCCAACTGGACGGTCGCCCACCAGCTCTACAACACCCGCTTCGACACCCTGAAGCCGTCGGCGGTCGCGTACGTCGCCCACGCCGACGACATCCGCACCACCCTCTCCTACGCCCAGGCCCACAACCTGAAGATCGCCATCCGCAACGGCGGTCACTCCTACGCGGGTTACTCCTCCGGCGACGGCCGGCTGATCCTCGACGTCTCCAAGCTCAACCGCATCCGCGTCGGCGGCGGTACGGCGGTCGTCGGCGCCGGTGCCAAACTGATCGACGTCTACCGGGGGCTCGCCGCGAAGGGCGTGACCATCCCGGCGGGCTCCTGCCCCACGGTCGGCGTCTCCGGCCTGGTGCTCGGCGGCGGCCACGGGGTCGCGTCCCGGGCGTACGGCCTGACCTGCGACAGCCTCACGCGGGCGACGATCGTCACCGCCGACGGTACGCAGGTGGTCGCCGACGCGAGCACCAACAAGGACCTCTACTGGGCGCTGCGCGGCGCGGGCAACGGCAACTTCGGCGTCGTCACGGAGCTCCAGTTCGCCACCCACCCCACCCCGCAGGGCGTGACGGCGTACCTGACCTGGCCGTGGTCGAAGGCCGCGCAGGTCCTCAAGGCCTGGCAGGAGTGGGGTCCGTCGCAGCCGGACGAGATCTGGTCCTCCCTGCACCTGGAGAACTCCGGCAGCGGACCGCGCGTCTCGGTCGCCTGCTTCTCCATGGGCACGTACGGCGAGTTGCAGAACGCGGTCGACGCCCTCGCCCACAAGGCGGGCGCCAACGCCTCCTCGGTGTCCCTGCGCCGCCACGCCTACGAGGAGGTCATGGAGATCTACGCCGGCTGCTCCTCCTTCGCCACCGAGCCCCAGTGCCATCTGCCCGGCTCCACCCCCGGGCGCTCCCCGCAGGGCAGGCTCGGCCGGGAGACGTACACGGCCCGCTCCGACTTCTTCGACCGTTCGCTGTCGTCGGCCGGCATCCAGACGGCGCTCAGGCAGATCGGTGCGGTCCGGGGCGGCGCGGGAAGCATCGCGTTCACGGCGCTCGGCGGGGCGGTGAACCGCGTCTCGCCGACGGCGACGGCGTTCGTGCACCGGCGGTCGCGGATGCTGGCGCAGTACATCGTGTCGTGGGGGGCGGGCTCCTCCGGGAGCGCGGGGCAGGCGTGGCTGAACGCGGCGCACGCGGCGATGAAGCCGTACGCCTCCGGCGCGGCGTACCAGAACTACGCGGACCCGACGCTGACGGGCTGGAAGAAGGCGTACTACGGGGACGCGGTGACCAAGCTCGGCAAGGTGAAGAAGCAGTACGACCCGGAGAGGTTCTTCTCTTATCCGCAGGGGCTGTAGGGGGCCGAGTCGTTCGACTGCGGCTGCGTGGGGGCTGCTCGCGCAGTTCCCCGCGCCCCTGCCGGGGCACGTCGTAGCTGCGGGCAGTCGTGCCGCTGGGGCGGCGCGGCCCCCGGGCCTCAGCCTGCCTACGCCGCCAGGTCGCGGTCCGTCGGTTCCAGCGCCGTACGGGCCCCCGGCACCACCCCCACCGTCGCCGACCGCCGCCGTACGAGCCCGCCCACCCGCGGGGACGACCCGACCGCCTTCAGCACCGGTGTCAGCAGAGCCGTCGCCAGCGGGGACAGGAGGAGAACGACCGCCGTGCCCAGCGCGAACCCGCCGACCACGTCCGTCGGGTAGTGCACGCCCATGTAGACCCGGCAGAAACCCTCGGCCAGCGCCAGCGCGATGCCCACCAGCCCGAACCTGCGGTGGGCGACGAACAGGCCGACCCCCATCGCCATGGTGATCGTCGCGTGGTCGCTGACGAACGAGTAGTCGGTCTTCCCGGAGATCAGGACGTCGAGGCCCTGGTGGGTGAGGAACGGCCGGGGGCGCTCGACGAAGCCGCGGATGGGAACGTTCACGAGGACGGCGATCGCGGCCGCGAGCGGCGCCCAGACCAGCGCGGCCAGGGTGGCGGGGGCGTCCTCGTCCCCGCGGCGCCGCACGGTCCACCAGCACCACACCACCAGCAGCACCATCGCGACCAGCAGCCCGTACTCCCCGACGAACTCCATGACCCGGTCGAACCAGTGCGGTGCGTCCTTGGCCAGGCCGTTGATGTCGTAGAGCAGGTCGACGTCGGGGTTGGATCCGGATTCGGCGAGTACAGCCATCGTGCTGCGGCCCCTTCGTCGTCGTTCCGGGACGCACACGGTGTGCGTCGCTCGTGCCACCCCCGTGGTCGGCTACGTCAACAGGAACGCACGGCCTACGCCCCTACGTTCCACCCTCCACCGAATGATCACGCAGACGTTATCGAAGAGAGACACGAAGCCCCAGCTCAGGGGTGGGTTTCACGCTCGGTTCACACCGTCGTGGGGAGCGCTTTCGCGCCATCCTCGGTGACCCGGGTGGCCCCGAAGTAGTCGGCCGAGTCGATGGGGTCGAAGCGGATGACGGCCCCGGTGTACGGCGCGTCGATCATGTACCCGCCCCCGACGTAGATACCCACGTGGTGGATGGCCCGGGAGTCGGAGAGGTCGGTGGAGAAGAAGACGAGGTCGCCCGGGAGCAGTTCGCTGCGGGAGGGGTGCGGACCGGCGTTGTACTGGTCGTTGGCGACCCGCGGCAGGGTGATCCCGACGCTCGCGTACGCCGCCTTCGTCAGCCCCGAGCAGTCGAACCGGCCACCGTCCTGAGCTGTGCCGTTGCCGCCCCAGAGATAGGGGGTGCCGAGCTTGTTCTGGGCGTAGGTGATGGCACCGGCGGCCTGCTTGGTGGGCGAGAGCCGGCTGACCGGCGCGGCGAAGCTGTCCTCGAGGGTGGTGATCGTCTTCACGTAGTTCTGGGTCTCCGCGTACGGCGGCACACCCTTGTACTTGATGACCGCGTACGCCCCCGCGTTGTACGCGGCGAGCATGTTGTCGGAGACGTTGCCGGGGACGTCCTTGACGTACGAGGCGAGCTGGCAGTCGTAGGAGGCCGCCGACGGAATCGCGTCATTCGGGTCCCAGACGTCCCGCACCCCGTCGCCGTTGCCGTCGATGCCGTGGGTGGCCCACGTCCCCGGGATGAACTGCGCTATCCCCTGGGCCGCCGCCGCGCTCTGCGCCCTCGGGTTGAAGCCGCTCTCCTGGTACAGCTGGGCGGCGAGCAGGGCGGGGTTGAGGGCGGGGCAGAGGTTGCCCCACTTCTGCACGAGGGCCGAGTAGGCGGCCGGTACCGAGCCCTTCGCCAGGCTCTTGGTGGCCCCGTCGACCCCGTTGAGGAGGTTCCCGGCGACGACGTACACCCCGACGACGAGCAGCATGACGAAGCTCAGCCCGAGGCCGACCGCCGCGCCACCGATCACCCATACTTTCCGCACGCCCCAACCCTCCCCCATGGCAGGGCCGTTCAACGCCATTTCGGCTGAGAGTGGCGCTATTTCACAGCAGGAAGGCGCGCATGACGCCGTTTCACCGGGCGGTGGCGTCCCGGTACAGCTCGGCGGCCTCGCTCCCGAGCACCACGCTGTACGAGGTGTCGGCCGTGGCGCCGCCCTGCTCGTGGCCGCCCAGCACCCCCACCACCTCGTGGTCGCCGTTCACCCAGGGGCTCCCGCTGGTGCCACCGGTGAACTCGGGACAGTCGATGCGCTGTTGGGTGGAGCTGTGGGCGAGGGGCTTGTTGGTGCAGCTGATCGGCACCTCACGGGAGTCGGGGTACCCGATGACGGTCACCGCGGTGGCCCCGGTGGCGACGCCGGTGGCGAACCGGTTGGCCCTGGTGACGTCCTCGATGCGCTTGCCGGCCAGCTCGTCCACGGCGGCGAAGGCGACGTCGCTGTCCTCGTCCTGGCCGTGCGACCAGCCGTCCGGCAGGTACCGCCTGCCGACCTTCCACACCCCGTACGGCGCCAGCCCGTCCCGGTAGCCGGGCACGAACACCAGGTTCGTGCCGTCGTCCCCGTCGACGCAGTGCGCGGCGGTGACGATGAGGTCCCGCTGCGGGCTGTGCACGACGGAGGCGGTGCAGAAGTGGTTGCCGGACAGGCTGCCGGCCTTGTCCGCGCTGAACAGCGCCCCGACCCTGGCGCTGGCGGCGGTGGCCCCCACCACCGCGGTCACCCCGAACGGACCCGCCGCCTCGTCGGCGGCGGCCACGGAGGCCGAGGTGGCGGCCAGGACCAGCACCGCGCACAGTGCGACGCGGCGCGTGGTGACGTAGATGCGTGAGGTGCGCTTCATCAGGCTCCACTGTGTCCCACGAAGGTGAGAAACCTTCCCCGACTTCACTGAGATTTTTCTGTGAACCGCCCGCGCGGCCGTCCGTTCCCGCCTCGGACGGCCCTGCTCAGAACGTCGTGGTCATCCCACCGTCCACCGCGATCGTCTGCCCCGTGACGAAGGAAGCAGCCCCGCTCGCGAGGAGGACGACGATCCCCGCCATCCGTCGTGCACGTCGTGTCGGCTCACCGCATCCAGGTCCGCCGGGCCTTCACAGGACCCCCGGTTTCACAGGGCCCGTGTCCCGAGCGTCCACGTGACCCCGGTCATCTCCTCGGAGAGCGTCCACAGCCGGCGTGCCGCCGCCGGGTCGCTCGCCGCCCGGCTGCGGCCGACCAGTGTCGGCGCCCCCCGCATCTCCCCGAGGCCGTCGGGACCGACGTAGCTCGCGCCGGGCAGGTCCTGGGTCGCCGCGTACAGCGTGGGCAGGGCGCCCGCGCGGTCGTCCTGGGCGAGCAGCCGGTTGCCGACGGCCATACCCAGCCGGGCGAGCGGATTGGCGTGGTGGCTCTGCAGGTTGGTCGCCGCGTAGCCGGGGTGCGCCGCGAGCGCGCGGACCCGGGAACCGGCCTCCGTGAGACGGCGCTGGAGCTCCAGGACGAACAACAGGTTGGCCAGCTTGGACTGGGCGTAGGCGCGGGTCGGGGTGTAGGTGCCGCGCAGGTTGACGTCATCGAAGTGGATCATGCCGTCGCCGCCGCGGTGCAGACCGGAGGAGACGGTGACCACCCGGTCGGTGACGTGCGGCAGCAGCAGGTTCGTGAGCGCGAAGTGGCCCAGGTGGTTGGTGCCGAACTGCATCTCGAAGCCGTCGGCGGTGCGCTGCTCCGGCAGCATCATCACCCCCGCGTTGTTGATGAGCAGGTCCAGCGGGCGGTCCCAGCCGTCCGCGAACTCCCGCACCGAGGACAGGTCGGCCAGGTCCAGCCGGCGCACCTCCGTGCTGCCGGGCACCTTCGCCGCGGCGGCCCGGCCGCGTCCGGTGTCCCGCACCGCGAGCACCACATGGGCACCCGCCCGCGCCAGCGCGTCCGTGGCCGCCAGGCCAAGACCGCTGTTGGCCCCGGTGACCACGGCGGTCCGGCCGGAGAGGTCAGGGAGATCGTTCACGTTCCACTTGTGCTTCTTCTCAGCCATGGCGTCAATGTAGGCGTCGACAACAATGCTGTCAACGACAACAAAGATGACGGCGCCCACAAAGGTGGCAGCGTCCACAAAGCTGTCAGCGCCAACATCGGGATACGATGGCCCCCATGCCGCAAAGCCGCCCCTACCACCACGGAGACCTGCGCGCCGCCCTGCTCACCAGCGCCGAGCGCACCCTGCGCGAGAAGGGCACCGCCGCCCTGTCCCTGCGCGAGCTGGCCCGTGACATCGGGGTGAGCCACGCCGCTCCCGGCCGGCACTTCAAGGACAAGCAGGCCCTGCTGGACGCGCTCGCGCTCAGCGGCTACGACCGCCTGAACCGGGCCCTGGCCGCGGCGGACCTGCCCGGCGCCACCCTGGGGCCGCGCCTGACCTCGCTCGCCCGGGCCTACCTCGGCTTCGCCGTCGAGAACCCCGAGCTGCTCGCGCTGATGTTCGCCCGCAAGCACGATCCGGACATCGACGCGCGGCTGGCCGAAGCCGTCGACATGTCCATGGGGTCCTTCGTCCGGCTGACCGCGGAGGCACAGAGGCACGGCGAGATCATCGAGGGCGACCCGGAGCAGCTCACCCTCGCCGCCGCGGCCGGCATCCACGGCCTCGCCAGCCTCATAGCCGCCGGCGCCCTGCCCGCGGACGAGGCCCTGGCCGGCCTGGAGAGCCACGTCCATCTCCTGCTGCACGGCCTCAAGCCCCGCTGACACCGGACCCTTACGCCCCCCGATGCGCCGTCGACGCGCATTGCCCGGCACCCCCTTCGGCCCTCCGGGTCAATCGAACCCCAACTTCCGGCCATCCGGCGGCCATTGACCAGTAAGCCCGCGCCGCCCTTGGGTAACGCGGAAGTCAGGATTCCGAAACCCATCTTGTTGTCGCGTACCCAACAACGCGATGGTCGACGCGGGCCGCCGCCCCCACCGGTAACCACCCCGGTGGCCCCCCACCCGCAGGCCTCTGTCCCCTCTTCCAGGAGGCTGTACGTTGCGTACGTCCACCCCCAGCTCCCCCCACACCAGCGGTAGATGGCGCCGGCTCGGCACCGCTTTCGCGGCCACCGCGGCACTCGCCGCCGCCGGCCTCGGCACCGCGGCCCATGCCACCGCGGCCCCCGCGACCGCGACCCCCAAGGTCAGCTCCAAGGCCATCGCCGCCCAGGTGGCGAAGGCCCACGTCCAGTACGAGAAGGCCGCCTGCGGCGCCACCCCGAAGAAGGGCTTCGCCGCCCGCGACGCCCTCCGTGTCACCGGCGGCACCACCGCCTTCATGGAGAGGCAGGCCGCGGTCAAGGGTGTCGCGCCCAGGACCGTCAAGCCGAACGCCGCGTCCGACTCCCCCACCGGATACGGCCCCTCGGACATCCAGTCGGCGTACGGCCTGACCGACGCCGCCTCCGCCAACGGCTCGGGCGAGACCGTCGCCATCGTCGACGCCTACGACGACCCGAACGCCGAGGCGGACCTCGCCACCTACCGCTCGTACTACGGCCTGCCGGACTGCACCACCGACAACGGCTGCTTCACCAAGGTCTCCCAGACCGGCTCCACCACCTCGCTGCCCTCCGCCGACAGCGGCTGGGCCGGTGAGGAGTCCCTCGACCTCGACGTGGTCAGCGCGACCTGCCCGAACTGCAACATCCTGCTGGTCGAGGCCAAGTCCGCGAGCGACGCCAACCTGGGCACCGCGGTGAACGAGGCCGTCAAGCTGGGCGCCAAGTTCGTCTCCAACAGCTACGGCGGCTCCGAGTCCTCCTCGGACACCTCGTACGACACCTCGTACTACAAGCACCCCGGGGTGGCCATCACCGCGAGCGCCGGTGACGAGGGGTACGGCGCCGAGTACCCGGCCGCCTCCCGGTACGTGACCGCCGTCGGCGGCACCAAGCTGTCCGCCTCCTCCAACAGCCGCGGCTGGACCGAGTCGGTGTGGAAGACGTCGAGCACGGAGGGCACCGGCTCCGGCTGCTCCGCCTACGACGCCAAGCCCAGCTGGCAGACCGACGCGAGCTGCTCGAAGCGCATGATCGCCGACGTCTCCGCGGTCGCCGACCCGGCCACCGGCGTCTCCGTCTACGACTCCTACGGCGCCGACGGCACCGGCTGGAACACCTACGGCGGCACCAGCGCCTCCTCGCCGCTGATCGCCTCGGTGTACGCCCTGGCGGGCACCCCGGGCAGCAGCGACTACCCGGCCCAGTACCCGTACAACGCGGCCGGCACCTCGGCGCTGAACGACGTCACCAGCGGCAACAACGGCACCTGCTCGACCTCGTACTTCTGCACCGCCCGGTCGGGCTACGACGGCCCGACCGGCTGGGGCACCCCCGAGGGGACCGGCGCCTTCACCGGCTGAGCCCCGCACCGATCGACCTCCCCGTCGGGTCACGGGGAGCCGCCACAGTGAGGGGGACGTGGGGTCCCCTCGGCGGCACGCAAGAGAGACGGGCCACGGCATCCGGCCGTGGCCCGTCTTTCGTCCTCAGCCGCTTTTCACGCCTTGGCAACTCCCTTGAATTTCCTGTGCGTTGAGTCAAGCACCCGCCACCCGCGGGACAACGGGCGGCCATCGGCGGGTCACGCGAAGGCCTCGTTCGGCAATGCGGACGTCAGGATTCCCGGCACCCCTTGTTGTCGCGTACTCAACAAAGGATTCTCTTCGCGGACCGCCGTACCAGATCGCACCCGCACTGCCCCTGTTCGAACTGTTCCACCCCATTGAGGAACATCAGGAGGCTGCACGCATGCGTTCCACTCCCCCCAGCAGATCGTCCCTGCGCGGCGGCTGGCGCCGCATCGCCACCGCCGCGGCGGCCACCGCCGCCCTCGCCCTCGCCGGCTTCGGCACCGCCGTCCAGGCCACCGCGGCACCCGCCGCCGCGTCGAAGGTGACCTACACCGCGACCCCGTGCGCCACCCCCAAGCACAAGGGCGAGCTGGCCTGCAACTCCTTCCGGGTCACCGGCGGCCTCACCGCCTTCCAGAAGCAGCAGGCCGCGCGGACCGGCATCACCCCCAAGGCCGCCGACGCCTCCACACCGTCCGGCTACAGCCCGGCCAACCTCCGGTCGGCCTACGGCCTGACCTCCGCGGCCTCCTCGAACGGCTCGGGCGAGACCATCGCGATCGTCGACGCCTACAACGACCCGAACGCCGAGTCCGACCTCGCGACCTACCGCTCGTACTACGGCCTGTCCGCCTGCACCACGGCCAACGGCTGCTTCAAGAAGGTCAGCCAGACCGGCTCCACCACCTCACTGCCCTCCTCCGACGCCGGCTGGTCCGAGGAGATCTCCCTCGACCTCGACATGGCCTCCGCCATCTGCCCCAACTGCAACATCACGCTCGTCGAGGCCACCAGCGCCACCATGGCCAACCTGGGCACCGCGGTGAACGAAGCCGTCAAGCTGGGCGCCAAGTTCGTCTCCAACAGCTACGGCGGCTCCGAGTCCTCCTCGGACACCTCCTACGACACCTCGTACTTCAACCACCCCGGTGTCGCCGTCACCGTCTCCGCCGGTGACAGCGCCTACGGGGCCGAGTACCCGGCCGCGTCCAAGTACGTGACCTCGGTGGGCGGCACCAAGCTGTCGACGTCCTCCACCACCCGCGGCTGGACCGAGACCGTCTGGAAGACCAGCTCCACCGAGGGCACCGGCTCCGGCTGCTCCGCCTACGACGCCAAGCCCACCTGGCAGACCGACACCGGCTGCACCAAGCGCATGATCTCCGACGTCTCCGCGGTGGCCGACCCGGCGACCGGCGTCTCGGTCTACGACTCCTACGGCGTCACCGCCGGCTGGTACACCTTCGGCGGCACCAGCGTCGCCGCGCCGATCATCGCGGGCGTCTACGCCCTCGCCGGCACCCCGTCCAGCGGCTCCTACCCGGCGAAGTTCCCCTACAACTACGCGGGCACCGCCAACCTCAACGACGTGACCAGCGGCAACAACGGAACCTGCACCACCTCGTACTTCTGCACCGCCACCACCGGCTACGACGGCCCGACCGGCTGGGGCACCCCCGAGGGCGTCACCGCCTTCGCGGGCTGACCCGGTCTCAGGAGGAACGGTGGGCCCCGGCGTTCGCGCCGGGGCCCACCGGCCGTTTCCCGACGACCCCCGTGAGAACATCGTCTCGATCCGTCACCCGACCGGCCGTCAGAAACGCGCCAGGTCATGAAAAGGGTCAACGACGGAACCACACGACAGGTTCCGCTCCGGCCTCATTGCCCGGCGTGACCTGCCGTGATACACAGAGTGACCGTACGAGACTTTCGTACGAAACCCGCCAATCAATGACGTCAAGTCGACATACTCCGGCGGCTTTGTCAGCGAGAATAGAGCGTGACCTCTGCACCGGGCAGGGGCGGCCAGAACTACCCATCAGGGGCGGTGACTTACATGTTCTACGCGGCCGACAAGGGAGACATCAACACCATCATCGGCGGAATCGCTCCGGACTGGGGGCCTTTCGGCAGCCTGGGCAACGAGGCGAAGACGATGATCCAGGTGGTCATGGCCGTGGCCATCCTCATCTGCCTCGGCATCGCCGTCTGGGGTGCCGCCAAACAGCGCATCGGCGCCACAGCTCTCCGCGACACCTTCAGTGCCGAGCAGGGCAAGGGCCTCATCATCGCCGGACTGACCGGGGTCTTCATCATCGGCTCCCTCGGCACCCTGTTCACCATCGTGTACGGCATGGCCGTCTAGACCGCCTGGACCTCACCCTTCCCCGCTCCGAGGTTGCGTTTCCCTGATGTCGAGTCACCACACCGCGCCCGCGCGGGAACCAGCACGGCTACCGTCGTACTGCTACGCGTTCCGGTACGACGTGGAGGGGGAGTACGCGGCATGAGCCTCGGAGACGAGCCCGGCTACCCGGAGACCGGCCACACCCGCACCCGCCTGCCCGACGACCCCTACGGCGGCGCCTCCCGCCGCGGCGGCCGCTCCTCCTCACGGAGCCTGGTCACGGTCGTCGGCGTGGTCGTCCTGCTGATCGCGGCGATCGCCTTCGCGAACAGAGGCGACGGCGACAACAACGACTCGTCGTCAGCCACGACCACCGGCGGCAGCGGCAGCCGGCCGACCACATCACCCACCTCGGCAACCGGCACAAAGCCGGTGGAAACAAAAACCAACGGCATCCCCTCCGGCTTCGCCCACACCCAACAGGGCGCCGAAAGCGCAGCGGCGAACTACGCGACGGCACTGGGTTCGGACGCCATGTTCAACACGGCCAGGCGGCACACGATCGTGCAAGCCGTCGCCGACCCGAGCACCGTGAACAAGATGCAGGGGGGCTTCGACGCCGACTACTCGGCCGGCTTCCTCAAGAACGTCGGGCTCAGTCCCGACGGCACGGCCCCATCGGGCAGCACCTTCGTCAACCGCACCCTGCCGGTCGGCAGCAAAGCCACGTCGTACAGCGACAACGCGGCCACGGTCGAGGTCTGGTGCAACGGACTGTTCGGCATCGCCGGTGGTACCTCGACCAACCCCGTGACCAGCAACTGGTTCACCGTCACCATGAAGCTCAACTGGAACGGCGGCGACTGGAAGGTCCTCGAATCCAGCCAGAAGACCGGCCCCACCCCGGTCACCGGCGACAATCCCGTGTCCGGCGCCGACGAGATCAGCAAGGCGGTCCGGGAGTTCGGAGGGTTCACCTATGCCCGCTAGCCAGCACCGCGCGCTCAAGCTCACTGCCGTGGTGGCCTCCGTGCAGGCCTCCGCCGTCCTCCTCGCCACCCGTGCCTTCGCGGATCCCTCGCCCGGCGCGTCGTCCCCCTTCCCCTCCGCAAGCCCCTCTCCCTCCGCAAGCCCCTCTCCCTCGTCGAGCAGCGACGCCTGCGGGCTGATCGCCGGCCCTGCCAAGAAGTACTGCGAGAACGGCGCCGGCAGCGGTAGTGGTGGTGGGGTCGACAACAACCCCCTCACCTCCACCCTCGACCCCCTCTCCTCCCTCGCCCAAGGCTGCGCCAAAGCCGCCTCCTGGACCGTCGACAAGCTCAGCGGTGCCGTCAAGGAGACCGCCAACGTCGACTTCACCAACGAGAAGTTCCTCCAGCAGTACGCCGTCGTCTTCGCCGCCTCGACGATCCTGACGCTCCTGCTGTGGCTGCTGGCCGTCGCCAAGCGGGCGGTCAGAGGCGTCCCCCTCACCACCGCCATCTCCGAAGCCGTCGGCTTCCTCTGGCTGACCGTGCTGGCCTCCGCCTTCACCCCGCTGATCCTCTACACCATCGTCTCCGCGACCGACGGCGTCACCGACGTCCTCGCGAAGACCACCGGCAACCAGACCGACACGTTCTTCGGCACCTTCTCCGACGCCCTCAACAAGGGCGACGACATCGGCGGCGGCCCCATCATGCTGATCGTCGTCTCCCTGGTCAGCATCCTCGCCGCCGGCGTCCTGTGGCTGGAACTGGTCATCAGGGCCGCCCTCCTCTACGTCGGCGCCCTCCTCGGCACCGTCGTCTACGCGGGCCTCGTCGACAAGAACCTGTGGGGCCACGTCCGCCGCTGGGCCGGCATCATGATCGCCGTCATCCTGGTGAAACCGGTCATCGTGATAGTGCTGGGCCTCGCAGGCGCGCTCTCCTCCGACGGCGGCCCCGACGCCTTCTCCGCCGTCGTCTCCGGCCTCGCCATCATCCTGCTCGCCATCTTCGCCAGCGCGATGATCTACCGCTTCGTCCCCGGCTTCGGCGACGAGATCGCGAGCGGCCGCAACAACCGCATCATGCAGGGCGCCGAAGGCAAGGCCGCCGCCGTCATCAGCAGCCCCGCCAACCTGGTCGCCCAGGGCATCCGCACCCACAGCGCCCGCGCCGACAACAACGGCGGCGGTGGCGGTTCCGGCGGCGGCCCCTCCGCCGCCCGCCCCGCCAACCCGGCCTCGGGCGGCGTCGCCGCGCACAGCACCCGCGCCTCCGGCGGCGGCGGATCCGTCCCCTCCGCCGCACCCGCGCCCCGCGCGCCCAGCCCGGCGAACACCCCGCACGCCAGCAACACCCGCAACAACAGCTCCGGAGGTGAGGGGCGTTGACGACCGAGTCCCATCTGTCCCATCCGATGACGCCTCGCCGCACGTATCTCATCGGCCGCGCCCGGCCGAACGCGATCGTCGGCCGCAACCGTGAGTCCGGCGAGATCGGCCTGATCATCGTCGGCGCGTTCCTCGGCATGATGTGCGGGCTCCTCGTCCCGATCCTCTCCCTGCGCATCGTCCTGCTGATGGGCTTCCCGCTGCTCGCGCTGGCCGCGGTCTACGTGCCGTACAAGCGCCGCACGTTCTACAAGTGGTTCGAGATCAACCGCAGCTACAAGCGGACCCTGCGCTCGGGCACCGTCTACCGCTCCGCCGCCAGCGAGGCCGGCACCCGCATCGACGGCCGCGAGGTCGAGATCGGCCCGCCGCCCGGCATCGGCCGCATCAGCTGGCTCGCCGCCCCTTTCGGCCCCGACGAGATCGCCGTACTCCTGCACGCCGACCGCAAGACGGTCACGGCCGCGATCGAGATCGAGGGCCCGGGCGTCGGCCTGCGCGACTCCGAGGACCAGGAAGCCCTCGTCGACCGCTTCGGCACCCTCCTCAAGCACGTGGCCAACGGCGACGGCTTCGTCACCCGCCTCCAGATGCTCGCCCGCACCCTGCCCGCCGACCCCGACGCGCACGCCAAGGACGTCGCCCAGCGCGGCGACGACAAGGCACCGGCCTGGCTGGCGCAGTCGTACGACCAGCTGCAGTCCATGGTCTCCACCAGCAGCGAGCAGCACCGCGCCTACCTCGTCGCCTGCATGCACTACTCCCGCGAGCTGGCCGCCGAGGCACACGCCATGGCCCGCGCCGCCCGCCCCCAGGCCGGCCGCAAACTGGACCGCGACTCCGGGCTCGCCGTCGTCATGGCCCGCGAGCTCACCGACATCTGCTCCCGCCTCCAGGAAGCGGACATCCGGGTCCGGCAGCCCCTCGGCCAGGGCCGCCTCGCCTCCCTGATCCACTCCATGTACGACCCGGACCACCCCATCGACCACATCCAGGCGATGACCCAGCGCAACGCCTGGCCGGCCGAACTGGACGCCATGGAGCCGACCTACCTCCAGGCCAAGACCCGCGAGTCGTCCACCCGCGAACCCTGGTGCCACGCCACGGCCTGGGTGAAGGAGTGGCCGATGACCCCGGTCGGCGTCAACTTCCTGGCCCCGCTCCTCGTCCACACCCCCGACGTCATCCGCACGGTCGCGGTCACCATGGACCTCGAACCCACCGAGGTCGCCATCGAGCGCATGCTCACGGAGAAGACCAACGACGAGGCGGAGGCGTCCCGCGCCGCCAAGATGAACCGGACCGTCGACCCCCGTGACATCGCCGCCCACAACCGCCTCGACCAGCGCGGCGAGGACCTGGCCAGCGGCGCCGCCGGCGTCAACCTGGTCGGCTACATCACGGTCTCCTCCCGTTCCCCCGAGGCCCTCAACCGCGACAAGCGCACCATAAGGGCGTCCGCCGGAAAGTCGTACCTGAAACTGGAGTGGTGCGACCGCGAGCACCACCGCGCCTTCGTGAACACACTGCCCTTCGCCACCGGAATCCGAAGGTAGAGGCTGATGCGCTGATGAGGGACCCGCTGTCCGTCCTCACCGAAGCCTTCACGTCCTTCCTGTTCGGGAAGGTCGAGACGACCCGCGCCCCGGTCCGCACCTCCACCGGCCAGGCCCAGGCGGTCTACCTCCCCACGGCCGCCCCCGGCCTGGGCGACTCGGGCGTGATCATCGGCCGCGAGGTGTACTCCGGCAAGGGCTACATCTACGACCCCTTCCAGCTCTACGGCCAGCAGCTGCCCGCCCCGCACTGGCTCGTCCTCGGCGAGTCCGGCAACGGCAAGTCGGCCCTGGAGAAGACCTACGTCCTCCGTCAGCTGCGCTTCCGCGACCGTCAGGTCGTCGTCCTGGACGCCCAGGGCGAGGACGGCGTCGGCGAGTGGAACCTCATCGCGGAGGAGCTGGGGATAACCCCCATCCGGCTCGACCCGACCGCGGCCCTGAACCACGGCATCCGCCTCAACCCGCTGGACCCCTCGATCACCACGACGGGCCAGCTCGCGCTGCTGCGCACCATCATCGAGGTGGCGATGGGCCACGGCCTCGACGAACGCTCCGGCTTCGCCCTGAAGGTCGCCCACTCCTACGTCAACGAGACGATCCTCGACCGCCAACCCGTCCTGACGGACATCGTCGAACAGCTACGACACCCCGAACCGGAGTCGGCCGAGGCGATGAACGTCGCCATAGACGACGTACGGGCCTGGGGCCTGGACGTCGCCCTGGTCCTGGACCGCCTGGTCGACGGTGACCTGCGCGGCATGTTCGACGGCCCCACCACGGTCGGCATCGACCTCGACGCCCCGCTCATCGTCTTCGACCTGTCCCACATCGACCGCAACTCCATCGCCATGCCGATCCTGATGGCGATCGTCGGCGTGTGGCTGGAACACACCTGGATCCGCCCGGACCGCAAGAAGCGCATCTTCCTCGTGGAAGAGGCCTGGCACATCATCAACAGCCCGTTCGTGGCCCAGCTCTTCCAGCGCCTGCTGAAGTTCGGCCGGCGCCTCGGTCTGTCCTTCGTGGCGGTCGTCCACCACCTCTCCGACGTCGTGGACGGCGCGGCGGCCAAGGAGGCCGCGGCGATCCTGAAGATGGCCTCGACCCGCACGATCTACGCCCAGAAGGCGGACGAGGCACGGGCGACGGGCCGCGTCCTGGGCCTGCCCCGGTGGGCCGTGGAAATCATCCCCACCCTCACCCCCGGCATCGCGGTCTGGGACGTCAACGGCAACGTCCAGGTGGTCAAACACCTGGTCACCGAGACGGAACGCCCGCTCGTCTTCACCGACCGCGCGATGACCGAGTCGTCCAGCGACCTGGCCGACGCCGACGACGCGCTGCGCGCCGCCGAGCTGGAGGCGGAACAGCGGGCGGCGGCCTTCGTGGAACAGCACATCGGCGACTCCGAGTCGACGGTGGCGTAGGGAGGCCGTGCGTGAGACCGGACCCTCGGCAGGAGCGGGAGCACCGCGGCGGTGGCGGCGTTCCCGACGGCCTGCTGATCGGCATACTCGGGTTCCTGCTGGGCGTCACGGTCCTGGTGTGGACGGCGACGGGACTGGCCGCCTGGTTCGCCCACGGCAACTGGCCCTCGACGGTCACCCTCACCCACACGCCACCGGCGATGCGCCACCTCGTCGGCGAACCGCACGACCTCGCCGGCGCCTGGCCCGACACACCGGCGGCCCGGCTGTCCGGGTGGGGCCTGTTCTGGGGCCTGTTCCTCGGTCAGCTGATGATCCTGCTGGTCCTCACCGTGTTCGTGCTGGGCACAGTGACCCGCTGGCGCGCGGGCCGCAGAAACCGAAGAGCGACAGCCGGGCAGGCGACACCGGCAGATCAGGCGACGCCAACAGGTCAGGCAACGACGGTCGACACGGGTCCGGCCCCGGCTCCGGTCCCGGCAGGGGCGACCGTCGAGGCCCCGTTCCAGGCCCTGCTGAGCCCGGCCGTCCCGACGCCCGTCACCGAGCAGGCCGTCCCGGGCCAGCAGGCCATCTCTGCCCAGCAGGCCATCCCGGGCCCCAGGATCCACATCGCCCCCGCCGAAGCCCGCCAGACCACCGCGACACAGGCCATCCGTGACGCGGCGGGCCCCGCCCTCGTCGTCACCTCCAACCCCACCGTGTGGTCCGAGACCAAGGACGCCAGGGCCAAACTCGGCCCGGCCCTCCTCTACGACCCGAACCACCTCTGCGACACCCCCGCCCGCTTCCACTGGTCCCCCACGGTCGGCTGCGAGGACAGACCGACCGCGGCCCTGCGCGCCCAGTCCCTGCTGACCCCCGTGAAACCCACCGCGAAGATCGACCAGGCGGTCACGGAGACGGCCGAGACCCTCCTGCGCAGCTACCTGCACGCTGCGGCCCTGGAGAACCGCACCATCCGTCACGTCCACCGCTGGGCCCAGGGCACGGGCGTCCAGGACGCCGTACGGACCCTCCGCACCCACCCGAAGGCGGCCCCCGGCTCCGCGGGTGAACTGGAGGCCGCCCTCACCGCCCACCCGGAACGCCGGGACGTCGCCCAGGAACTGACGGCCCGGGCCCTGGCCGCGCTCTTCACCGTCAACATCCGCGAGGCCTGCAATCCCAACCGATCCGATGCCCTCGCTTTGGATTCCTTCGTGCACGAAGGGGGCACGCTTTATGTGGTCGGTGAATCCATCGAGGACCCCAGGACCAACCCGGGCGCGATGCCCCTCCTGACGGCCCTCGTCTCAAGCGTGGTCGAGCATGGCCGGCGCATGGCCGAACGGTCATCCTCCGGTCGGCTCGACCCACCACTCACCCTGGTCCTGGACGACGTGGCGGCCGTGGCCCCCCTCCCGCAGCTGCCCGACCTGCTCGCCACCGGCCCGGACCAGGGTCTCCCGACCCTCGCCCTGCTCCGCTCCCACGAACAGGCCCGGTCCCGCTGGCCGCACCGGGAACTACCGGTCTAGGACGAACTCCACCTCGGTCTCGGCCGCGTTCTTGTCGAACGGCACGAGCACCCCGCTCGGCACGAACCCCGCCTTGCGGTACGCCCCCTGGGCCCGCGCGTTGTCCTCGTGCACCAGCAGCCGTATCCGCTCCGCACCGCGTTCCCGCGCCCAGCGGATCCCGGCGTCGAACAACGCCCCGATCAGCCCGTTCCCCCGGTGCTCAGGCCGGACGAACACGCCGACGAGGTGCCCCTGCCGCTGCTCGACCGGGAATCCGGCCCAGTCCTTCGACCCGGCCTCCTCGATCAGCACGGTCACGGAACCGACCCACGTCCCGTCCGCCGCCTCCGCGATGAACTGCCGTGCCGCACCGGCCTCCGCCGCCGACCCCGCGGCCCGGTCCTGATAGAAGGAGTCGGGCCGGGCCAGCGCCTCCTCGTACGACTCCAGGAAGGCGATGTCCGCGACCGGGTCCCGCAGGGCGACGAGCCGAAGCCGCTTGACGTCCTCCCACTCGTCGGCCCGTATCGCACGAACGACGTACTCACTGCTGGTCGAAGCACTCATGCGGCCAAACTAACGCTCGCCCGGGCCCTGTTGTCAGTGCCCCCCTCTACCGTGAACGTCATGACGACTCTGCCGAACCGCCCGAACACCGCCCTGCTGATCGTCGACGTGCAGAACGGCGTGGTGAACACCTCCCACAACCGCGACGAGGTCATCGTCAACATCAACACCCTGATCGCCAAGGCACGTGCCGAGGCGGTCCCGGTGATCTGGGTCCAGCACTCCAGCGACGAACTGAAGCCGGACAGCGCCCCCTGGGAGTACGTCCCCGAGCTGACCCGCGAGGCGACCGAGCCCCTCGTCCACAAGCGCTACGGCGACTCCTTCGAGGCCACCGAGCTGGAGTCCGTGCTGGCCGAGCGAGGGGTGGGCCGCCTGGTCGTCACCGGCGCCCAGACCGACGCCTGCATCCGCTCCACCCTGCACGGCGCGATCGTCCGCGGGTACGACGCGACCCTGGTGTCCGACGCCCATACCACGGAGGACCTCACGCAGTACGGTGCGCCGGCCCCGCAGCAGGTCATCGCGCACACGAACCTCTACTGGCAGTGGCAGGAGGCCCCGGGACGAAAGGGCGGCACGGTCACGACGGCGGACGTGACCTTCTAAAGCAGAAAACCCCCGCATCCGTGGATGCGGGGGTTTTCCCAATATTTGTTCGGCGGCGTCCTACTCTCCCACAGGGTCCCCCCTGCAGTACCATCG
>NZ_JBFACN010000044.1:0-46804 GCF_040640875.1 Streptomyces sp. NPDC021562 | reverse complement strand
CGACGGCCGTCGCGCGGTCCGCCGAGGTCCCCGCGCGTCGGATCAGGCGGCCGGGGTGAAGTAGTGGCCCTTGTCCAGGTCCTCCAGCAGCCCCGGGTGCGACGGGCGCCACTCCAGCAGTGTCTGGGTGGCCGTGCTGGAGGCGGGGCTGTCCAGGCCGATGAAGCCGCCGAGCCAGGTGAAGTGCTCGGCCGCGTCGGCGGGCGCCACGGAGGTGACCGGTACTCCGAGATGGCGGCCGATCACCTCGGCGACGTCACGGATCGCGACGCCCTCCTCGCCCGCTCCGTGCAGCACCGAACCCGCCGGCGCCTTCTCCACGGCCAGCCGGAACAACCGCCCGATGTCGAGCCGGTGCGCGGCGGGCCACCGGTTGGCGCCGTCGCCGACGTATCCGGACACACCACGCTGCCGGGCGATGTCGATCAGCGACGCCATGAACCCCTGGTCGCCCTCGCCGTGGCAGGTGGGGGCGAGCCGCACCACCGAGGAACGCACGCCCCGCGAGGCCAGGTCCAGGGCCGCCAGGCCGGTGGCCTGCCGCACCGAGAACCCCGAGTCGTCGACCGCGGGCATGTCCTGTTCGGTGACCGTCCGGCCGGGAGCGATGCCGAGCAGGCCGGAGGCGAGCACGAAGGGCCGGTCGGAGCCGGCCAGTACCTCGCCGAACACGTCCACGGCCCGGCGGTCCGCCTCGGCGGCCCCGCGGAAGTCACCGCTGAAAGCGATGTCGTGCTTGAAGGCGAGGTGGATCACACCGTCCGACGCGGCGGCGGCCTCGCGCAGCACGTCCAGGTCGTCGACGGTGCCGCGCACGACGTCCGCCCCCGCCTCGGTGAGCGCGGCGGCGGAGGCGTCCGAGCGGGCCAGTCCGGCGACCTGGTGGCCCGCGTCTAGAAGTTCGGGCACGACGGCCGAGCCGAGCCAGCCGGACGCACCGGTCACGAAAACACGCATGGGAGAACTCCTGACTGTTGATGGCAGTGACTGACATCGACAGTAGCACTCGATGTCAGTCACTGCCATCACGTAGGATTCGGCCATGGGAAGATGGGAGCCGAACGCGCGCGAGCGCCTGGCGGCAGCGGCGTTGCAGCTCTACAGCGAGCAGGGGTACGAGCAGACGACCGTGGCGCAGATCGCCCGGCAGGCCGGTCTGACCGAACGCACCTTCTTCCGGCACTACGCCGACAAGCGCGAGGTGCTCTTCGCCGGCTCCCCGCTCCAGGAGCTGTTCGTGGCCGCCGTGGCACAGGCCCCGGCGTCCGCGCCGCTGCCCGACGTGCTCGGCGCCGGGCTCGACGCGGCCTCGGACATGTTCAGGGGGCGCCATCAGTTCGCGCTGCAGCGGCAGGCCGTGGTCGCCGCCCACCCGGAGCTCCGGGAGCGCGAGCTGATCAAGCTCGCCTCACTGGCGGCCGCTCTCGCCGACGCCCTGCGGGACCGCGGCGTGCCCGAGCCGACCGCGGCCCTGGCCGCGGAGACCTGCGTCGCCGTCTTCAAGGTCGGCTTCGAGCAATGGATCACAGCCGCCGAGGAGACCGACATGGCCGCACTGATGCGCGACCTGCTGGGCGAGCTCGGCAAGGTGACCGCACGGAACTGACCGCACCCGGCCGGCTGACGCCGAAGCGTGCGAAGGCGGTCCCGGCACCGGCGGCACCGTCATCGCCGCCTTCCGCCGGACTTCGGCCCCGCCCCGGGCGCCCGTCCCGTGGGCCGGCGGCACCGCTCTCAGGTGCGCGCCGGTTCCCGTTCGGCCGCCTTCCGGGGCTGGCGGGCGGCCGGTGTGGCGAACGCGGCCGCCACGACCAGGACGAGCACCAGGATCAGCGCGTTGCGCAGCCCGAAGTGCTCGCCGAGGTAACCGAGGGACGGCGGGCCGACCAGGAAGGCGACGTAGCCGACGGTCGCGGCGAGCGCGACGCGAGCGGCGGGGTCGGCGCCGGAGTCACCCGCCGCGGAGAGCGCGACGGGGAATCCGAGCGAGGCCCCGAGTCCCCACAGGACCGCGGCGGCGGCCGCGACCGCCTGGTCGTCGACGAAGATCACGAGGGCCAGTCCGGCCGCCCCCACGAGCGCGCTCCCGCACAGTGCCGCCGCCCGCCCGAACCGGTCGACGAACCGGCCGCCGACGAAGCGCCCCACGGTCATCGCGGCGGCGAACACCGCGTACACGGCCGAGCCCAGCGCGGCGTCGAAGCCGTGACCGTCCACCATGACCAGCGGCAGCCAGTCGTTGGCGGTGCCCTCGGCCATGGCGAGCGCGAGGATGACACAGCCGATGAGCAGCAGCGCGGGATCCCGCCACACCGCGGCACGCGGCGTGCCCGGTGCCCGGCGTCCGGTGGGGGCCTGCCGGCCCACGTCGGTGGGCACGCGCCGGATGACCAGGGCGAGCGCGACCAGCACCACCGCGGTGACGACGAGCAGGTGGACGAGGACCGGGAAGCCGACCGCGGTCAGGACCATGCCGGCGACCGCGCCGAGCACGGTGCCCAGACTGAAGAAGCCGTGCATGGCGGGCAGCGTCGAGCGGCCGAGCAGCCGCTCGACCTCGGCGCCCTCGACGTTGAGGGCCACTTCACCACCGCCCATGCCGAGGCCGAACAGCCCGAGGCCCACCGCGACGCACGCCCCCGAACCGACGGCTGCCCCCACCCCGACCACCGCGGCACCGGCGGCGACGGCCGAGGTGCCGGCCAGGATGACCAGCCGGGCTCCCCAGCGGGCCACGACCGTGCCCGAGCACAGGATGCCCAGCATCGAGCCGACCGAGAGCCCGAACAGGATCAGGCCCATCTGCGCCGTGGAGGCGCCGAGCAGGTCGCGCACGTCCGGGGTGCGGGTGACCCAGGAGGAGATGGTCAGCCCGGGCGCGAAGAACAGCACGAAGACGGCGGTGCGCCGCCGGGCGAGGTCAGGAGGCATGAGCGGGGGCTCCAGCGGGATCCGTACGAGTCTGTACGAGCGTACACAGTCGTTTGTACGTCTGTACACACTCGGCGGTGGGCAAGCCATGGCACATTGAGGGCGTGAGCGGCACACGACGCGAGATCCCGAACGACCCCGGACGCAAGGAGCGGATCCTCGACGCAGCCCTGGACGTGATCGCCGAGTGCGGCGTGCACAGCACCACCCACCGCAAGATCGCGGCACGGGCGGACGTCCCGCTGGGCTCGCTCACCTACTACTTCGACGGCATGGCGGACCTGCTCGCCCAGGCCTTCGCCCGGCTGTCGGACACCATGTCCCGGCTCTACCGGCAGACCCTGCGGTCGGCCGCCTCCACCGCCGAGGCCGAGGCGGCCGTCGTCGAGCTGATCTGTGGTCCGGCCTACGCCACGGAACGCGACATGACCCTCATCTTCGAGATGTACGCCTACGCCAACCACAGCGAGGCGGTGTCGGCGACGCTGCGCACCTGGCTCGAACGCAGCAGGGACAGCCTCGCCCTGCACTTCACGCCCGGGGTGTCCCGCGCCCTCGACGTCCTCATCGAGGGCTGGCCGATGCACCGTGCCTTCTCCGACGGCCCCCTGGACCGCAGGCTGGTCACCGAGACCGTCCACGCGATCGTCGCCGCCGGACCGCGCCTGTCCACCGACACCGCCGGGCCGTGACCGCCACACGCTGCCCGAAAGGATGAACGTCCCGGTCGGACGGCGTGTCGCGCCCCGGGCGCCCGGCACCCTTCAAGTCGCCGAGGCATATGCGCGAACCAGGGGGCGGACGTGGCACAAGGGCAGGAGCGGACTTCGTTACGGCACCGGGCGCGGTACCTGTTCGACAGGACGCTCGCCCGCAGCACGGGAACACTGCTCGGCTGGCTCGCCCTGTGCTGTCTGGCGGTCGTCCTGCCCGTCAGCACCCTCCTGGTGTGGACGGACCCCGCCGCGCCGCGTTCCGTCACCGGCCGTCTCACCCAGGTGTGGCGCACCAGCGCGGAGACGCTCCGGCTCGGAGCGGTGGCGGGCACCCCGGCGCGGATGCTGCTGTCCGTCCTGCTCGGGCTCATCGCCCTGTTGTGCGTGTCGACGGTCGTCGGAGTGGTCACCACCGGACTCGGCGACCGGCTCACCGAACTCCGGCGCGGCCGCTCGCGCGTGCTGGAGCGCGACCACGACGTGGTGCTCGGCTGGACCGACCAGATCTTCACGGTGGTCTCCGAACTGATCGCCGGCCGGGCCGGAGCCAAGTCCCGGCGTGGGGGCTCCGCCCGCGGACGGCATGTCATCACCGTGCTGGCCGACCGGGACCCCGCCCACATGCACTCCGCGCTCACGGCCGCCCTCGACGTCACCGACCGCGTCCGGCTCGTCTGCCGCACCGGCGTGCCCACCGACCCCGACGCCCTGACCCTGGTCACCCCCGGCGCGGCCCGAGCGGTGGTGGTGCTGCCCGCCGACGACTCCGACGGCGATCTCACGGTCGTACGGACCCTGCTGGCGCTGCGTACCCTGCTCGGCACCGACGACGGAGGGAGTGCTCCGCGGATCGTCGCCGCCGTGCACGACGGGCGCTACGTGCCCGCCGCACGGCTCGCCGCCGGACCGCGCGGAACCGTCCTGGAGACGGACCTCACCGCGGCACGGCTCCTCGTCCAGGCGGCGCGGCGCCCCGGGATGCCCACGGCACTGCGCGATCTGCTCGACTTCTCCGGAGCCGAGTTCCATGTGACCGACGTGCCGGAAGCGGTGGGACTCTCCTTCGAGGAGGTGGCACTGCGCCTGGAGGGAGCCTGTGCCGTCGGGCTGCTGCGCCCGGACGGCCGCCCGCTGCTCACCCCCGCGCCGGGCACCGTCCTGGAACCGGGGGACCGCCTGGTCACCGTCGCCCACGACGACCGGACCACCCCGCTCACGGACCGCTGGGCACGGGTCGACACCACGGCGCTCGCACCGTCCGCACCCGTCCCGGAGCCTCCCGCACGGCTGTTGCTGCTCGGGTGGAACCGCCGCGCCCCGATGGTCGTGGACGCCCTGTGCAGGACCGCACGGCCGGGCTCGGTCCTCGACGTGGTCACCGACCCGGCGTCCGGTGCCGCCGGACCCGGATCCCCGTGCTCACGGAAGCGTCCCGGGGACGAGCCGCTCACCGTCACGCACCACACCCGCGACCTGGCCGCCCCCGACGCCCTGGACGGCTTCGACCTGTCCGCCTACGACAGCGTCATGGCGCTGGGCTCGGACACGGACACGGGCACCGAACGACCCGACGAGCGCACCTTGCTGGCGCTGCTGACCCTGCGCTCCTGGGAGGAGCGGACGGGCCGGGTGCTGCCCGTGGTGGCCGAGCTGCGCGACCACCGCAGCCGGACCGTCGCTCCGCTCGGCCCCGCCTCGCACGCCCTCGTCCACGGCGAACTCACCGCCCTGCTCATGGCGCAGATCGTGCACAACCCCGAACTGGCCGCCGTCTTCGAGGAGATCTTCGCCCGGCGGGGTGGAGCACTCGTGCTGCGCTCCGCCGCCCACTACGTACTGCCCGGCCACGAGGCGGCGTTCGCCACGGTGGTCGCGGCCGCGCTGGACCGCGGCGAGAGCGCGATCGGCTACCACGCGCACGATCCGCACCGGGCCCGTCCTCACGACGGCGTCCTGCTCTGCCCCGGCTCGTCGCGACGCCGCGTGTGGCATGCCGGGGACCAGGTCCTGGTGCTGACGGCGGGACCGGGCCGCCACGGCGGCGCGGACGGTGACACCGACGACCCGCCCCCCGCCCTGCCCGCCCAGAGACCGGAACGGGTCGAGGAGTCGGACTGAGGGTTCGGACCGGGGGGTCGGAACGGAGGGTCCGGCGGATGCGGTACTATTGATCACGAGCTGGTCGCCGTGAACTCCCGGCGTCCGGTGTCGCGTTGGTGGTCCAAGGAAAGACGCCCCGCTTCCTGCGGGGAAATGCAGGTGCAAGGCCTGCCCGGCGCTCGGTGGAAGGGCCCGTCCGCAAGCGGACGGGCCCTTCGCGTTGCCGAGGGGCCGCCCTCTGCCGGGTCAGGCCACCGTGCGCTGGGCGTACGGGACGAGCCGGACCGGTCCGACGAGACCGTACGCCTGGCGGGCCGCCGCCCCGAACACCGTCGGGTTGCTGATCCGCAGCCGGTTGAACAGCGGGGTGGCGACCTCCACTTCGACGGTGTTGGCGCCCGGGTGGAGCAGGCCGCCGAGGTCCACCTCGGGGTTGAGCCGGTCGACGGGACCGACGTGGGTGCCGTTGACGGTGACCCGGCAGGTGTCGCCGACGCTGCCGAGCCGCAGCACGGCGCCCGTCGAGGAGGTCCAGGCCGCCGGCAGCGTGACGGTCGTCCGGTAGCGGCCGATGCCGCCGACGTCGGCCAGCTCCGGGATCTGCGACCAGGGCAGCAGCGAGTCCAGGGCGACGGTGTGCCCCACGATCTCGGTGCTGGTGGCATCGGCGCCGGGCCGCCAGTCGTCCACCGTGAGGGTCCACTGGTCGAGGGTGACGGGCGCGGGCACCTCGGGGATCCTCGTGGTGACCGTCCGGCCGTCGGACAGGGTGGTCGCGTAGGTGCCGGCCGTCGCGGCGCGCACCGCAAGCGAACCGCCCGCGAAGAGCACGCTGTCGGCCTCGGTCGCCACCGCGTGCGGACGGCCCCCGGTACGGTCCCCGAACGCGGCGGGCCGGGCCAGCGCGACGACGAGCGTCTCGCCGGGCTGGAGCGCCACCCGGAACGTGAAGGCGTCCCCGTCCTGGGTGTACGCGGCGAGCCGGGTCACCTGCCCGGTCCAGGGATCCAGCAGGTAGGGGACCGTCCCGGGCCCCGAGCGCCGGGTGCTGCGCACCGTGACGAAGTGGTCGACGGCGGCCACCGCCGGCTTGACGGTCTCGGCGTGCTTGCCGTTGCAGAAGTAGTAGAAGTCGGCGTCCTCGGTCGCGCGGTGCGCGTTGAGGAGGGTCGAGGAGGTCGCGTAGGACACGTCGGGCGTCACCCCGAGGTCGGCGAAGGCCGCGCCGATCCGAGTCTTGTCGGTGACCTGGCGGACGTTCGGCAGGGCCAGCAACAAAGCCGTGAGAGAACGCAGTTCGCCGGTCTCGCCGTCGCCGGGCAGACCCGGGGTGACGGCCTGGTCGAAGGCGCCGAACAGCACGGTGGGCAGTCCGGCACGGGCGAACGCGAGCAGGCGCCGGGCGTCGGCGACGGCGAGCGTCGGGGTGGCACCGTAGAAGAAGTCGCCTTCGAGGAACAGCGCCTTGTAGGCCGGTCCGTCCGGGGCGAGCCGCTTGCCCGACACCCTGGCCGAGGGCAGGTCGAGCAGCGGCCCGCTGACGAACTGGTGGGTCCAGCCGAGCGGGACCCCGGTGGAGGTCAGCCAGGACGCGCCGATTCCGGTGGCGCTGTAGCCGGTCTGCCGGAAGACGGCGACGTCGGCGCGGGCGGTGCCCGACTGGAGCACCTGGTGGACACGGCCGAGGTAGCCGGCGATGTCCGGGACGTGCCGCCAGGTGGGCTGGCGGGGGCCCCACGACTCGCCGTACCCCACGGCGCCGTTGTACGGGCTGAACGCCGCGAAGCCGGGCCAGGCGACTCCCGGCGCGGTGGCGTAGGAGAAGCCGTGGATCACGGTCTGGTTGACGCCCGCCGCGTACGCGCCGCCCATGGTGCGCAGGAACTTGTCCCAGGTGGTGTTGTAGGCGCCGCCCGCGTACGCGCCCGCCTCGCAGGACAGGACGCGGTGGCCGGCCATGTCCCGGCCGCCGGCGAGACAGCGGTGGTCGTCGAGGTTCTTGAAGCCGAGCGACTCGCCCTCGGGGATGTCCAGGACGGCCGCGGAGGCGATGGCGTCGGTCCCCAGGCCGTACGGCTGCGAGCGCAGTGTCATGCCGTGGCCGTGCGCCCAGTCGCGCAGCGCCCCGAGATGGTGCTCGTTGAACAGGTTCGACACGGTCTCCCAGAAGTCGTGCCGGATCTCCTGGGTGAGCCGGGCCTCGAAGGCGAAGACCTGGTTGCCGTTGTCGAGGACGACGGCGGGCAGGTACGGCAGCAGGTCCCGTCCGGTGCCCCGGCGGAACGCGGCGGGCAGTCCGGGCGTCCACTGCAGCCCCTTGGTCTCCAGCTCGACGGAGTCCTCGAAGAAGGCGCCGCCCGCCGCGCCGAGCAGTCTCCGCAGACCGGCGTCCAGGATCTCGCGGTCCCAGTGGCCGGTGACGGCGGCGGTGCCGGCCGCGCTGAAGTGGTCCACGACGTACGCGGCGGGGGAGGAGTGCGGTCCCGCCTCGGGCTGCTGCCCCGAACCCCGCTGCCAGTACGACAAAATCACCCAGGTCGCCGAGTCCGGCGGGGTCCAGGTGAGCCGGCCGCCGGACACCAGGGCGGTCAGGTCGGTGACGCTGTCGGCGTCCAGGCCGGTCGCCTTGCCGCTGGAGTAGGCGGTGTCGACCCTGGCGGCCTGTACTGCGAGCAGTTGCTGCACGGTCACTGTGGGGGCGGCGGCGTGGACCGCGGCCGGCACCGGGCCGTCGTACCCGGCACCGGCCGTCAACGTCGCCTTGCCGTAGGCGAGTTCCTTGGCGGCCGCGTCGTCGTCGGGGGCGACACCCGGGACGGCGACCGGCCAGCTCGGGCCGAGGGTGAGGTCGACGGTCAGTCCGCGCCGGGCCGCCTGGCGCAGCGCGGCCTTCACGCCGTCGCGCCACGGGGCGCTGCCCCAGCCGTGGTGGGCGGTGTCCAGCACGGAGGTGTCGGTGGCGCTGTGGTGCACGGCCGCGATCTCCGCGCCGCCGAAGCCCGCGTCCGCCATCTGGTCGACCTCCCGCGCGATCTCGGCGGGATCGACCAGTCCGTCCGGCCACCACCAGCGGAACTTCGGCCGAACGGCCTTGGCGGGACGGGCGAACCAGTCGGCGGCGGGTGGGGCCCCGCCGGGTGCCGCGAAGGCGCCGGCGGCCGGCCCGAGGGCGACGAGGGCACCGGCCGACAGACCGGCCGCGAGCACCGACCGGCGGGTGGCCCCACCGCGCTGTGCGGAGGAATCGGGCATGGTTCAACCCCAAGTGGTTCCAAGGGCGGGCACGGACGAGCCATGGACTGAATCGTTTCAATCACGGTAGGCCCGGGAACGGTAATCCGGCCTTCGAAGTGAGGTCAAGGTGTGTGACAACGATTCAACGGGACGGAGTCCGCCGCGCGTTGCGCCGGCGCTTCGCAGGCCGCCTGTCCTGAGGACCGGGTTCGGCCGGAGGGGCTGGACTCGCGGCGTTCCGGCACCGATCGTGGGCGGTATGAACGATCACCGCACGGCTTCGGCCGACACCGCCCGGCAGACCCCCTTGGACGACGGGGCCTCGGCGGCGGAGGCCGCCGAGATCCGCCGCTTCCGGGAGCGGCTCGGCCTTCCGGCACTGATCGACGTCCACACGCACTTCATGCCCGAGCGCGTCCTGCACAAGGTCTGGAACTACTTCGACACCAACGGCCCACTGGTCGGCGGCCTTCAGTGGCCGATCACCTACCGCAAGGCGGAGGAGGAACGGGCCGCGCTGCTCAGGGAGTTCGGCGTCCGTGCCTTCACCTCGATGCTCTACCCGCACAAGCCCGGCATGGCGACCTGGCTGAACGCCTGAAATAGGAGGAATTGCATCAGCTGCAACACGCTACGGCCTGGCTCGTGTGCCAACCACGCTGGTCAACGCTCTGGCAGTACGACAGTCACGGAATCGCTCATAGGGGTGACCTGCACACAAGGATCAGATGCATCGATGTTGTGTCAGATACAACAGAAGGGTGATCACTGAGGCTCCTGGTGCGGCACCGCTCGCGCTGGCATCCAACGTCGTCCACCTCGATCCGGAACCGGCGATGTTCTCGGCGATGCGTGAGGGGTGGGCGAGGCAGCAGGCTGCTCGGGTCCTGCAGAAGGAAACGATCGGCTCGCGTCTGCGGTTGGTCGAGAGGATGGGCGAATTCACGGGTCTGTACCCGTGGCAGTGGACGCCGGCGGACGGTGAGGCGTTCATCGCCGGCCTGCGAAGCGGGCCGAAGCCGATCCAGCTCTCCACGGCTCGCACCTACGAGGTGATGATCGCCTTGTTCGTCGAGTACCTGCTGGATACGCGGTACGGCTGGGTGGAGTTGTGTCTGGACCGGTTCGGTGAGGCGCCCCAGGAGGTCTTCCATGAGGGCAACTCCGTCCTGCACACGGTGGAGTACGAGGGCGATCCGCGCAGGCGCCCGCTGGACTACGACGAGGTACAGGCGCTGTTCGACGCGGCGGACGCTCGGGTGAAAAGGATCCGTGGCCAGGGCAGGAAGGGGGCGCTGACCGCGCTGCGGGACGCCGCCGTTCTCAAAACCATCTACGCCTACGGCACCCGGCGTACGGAGTCGTCGCGGGTCGATCTGGTCGACCTGCGACGCAGTCGCACGGCGCCGGAGTTCGACCGCTTCGGAAGCATGACAGTCCGGTACGGCAAGTCGTCCAAGGGGGCTCCGCCCAAGCGCCGGTCGGTGCTGCTGGTGCCGGAGATGGACTGGGCGGTGGACGTCCTGAACGAGTGGATCGAGGAGATCCGGCCCGCCTTCTCACCGGGCCGGCATCCGGCGCTGTGGGTGACCGAGCGGGTGGGGCGCCTTTCGCCTCGTTCGATCAATGAGGCATTCGTCTCGGCCCGGACCGACGGCGGTCTGGACGAGGACCTGGACCTGCACTGCCTGCGGCACAGCTACATCACGCATCTGACGGAGTTCGGCTACCCGGCACGGTTCGTGCAGGAGCAGGTCGGGCACTCCCATGCATCGACCACGGCCGTGTACATGGGGGTGTCGAACGAGTACCGCAACCAGCTGCTGGAGGCTTCGTTGAAGAGGCGTCTGGGCGACGACTGGGATGTGACCTCGTGATCAAAAAGATGGGCTACGAGTGGCATCTGCGAAAGCTGATGGCGGCGCGGGAGTTGTTCCAGACGTCCGACCTGGTGCCGCTGCTTGCCGAGCGCGGCATCCGTCTGTCGCGGGAACAGATCTACCGGCTGGTGACCCAGCCGCCGCAGCGCCTGAGCATGGACACACTCGTCGCGCTGTGCGACATCCTTCAGTGCACGCCGAACGACCTGATCACACCGGTGGTCGTCAACGCGCAGGTGAAGAAGACGGCCGACGGCGATAGCTCCCCTTCTTCGCCCGTGCCGCTTGAGCCGCGGCGTGCGGTGGTGCGCCGGCCGGGGCGGCGGTGAGGCCGCCGACCCCGGATCAGCTGCGGCTGCGGGCCGAACTCGCCCGCGTGCGTGCCCGGCTGCTGTCCCACCTGTCGTCTGCGGTCGGGCCCGCGCTGACCGAGGGCGCCGCGCAGTCGGCGCTTGAGGAGGCGAATGCGTGGAAGGGGCCCAACGCTTTCAGGCTCGCCGCGTATCTCGACGCCTGTCCCACTGCGCTGGCCGCTCCCTCGCCCGACTCCCCGCGCGCGCTGGTCCGGCTCGCGCACCTGCTGGTGGAGACGGGCCACGGGGACGTGGTGGCGAAGGTGCCGTGTGCCGGCTGCCGCCGCACGGACCCGCTCCCGTCCCAGGGCACACCGGAGGGCAGGGTGTGCTCGGCCTGTTACCACCGGCGCCTACGGCGGGCTTGTGCCCGGTGCGGGCTGGTCCGGCCCGTCTACGCGCGGCGGCCCGAGGGAGCGATCTGCAAACCGTGTCACCGCAGGGAGACGAGCGTGAAGCTGTCGTGTCCCGGGTGCGGCCGCCTGGCCCTGCTCGAACACCGCGCGGCGGACGGTGAGAAGGTCTGCTGGACCTGCGCACCCACACCCACCCGCCCCTGTACGGGGTGCGGACGCAAGCGTCGCGTCAACGCCATCACTCCGGAGGGACCAGTCTGCGGCAGCTGCTACACCAGTCCGCCCCGGACGTGCGGCATCTGCGGCATCGTCGGCCCGATCTCGGTGAAGGCCGCCGACGGCCGGCCGGACATCTGCCATCGCTGCTACCAGCATCCGCGCAAGGAATGCAGTGTGTGCGGCCGCATCCGTGCCGGAAACCACATCGACGGCGGCCGGGGTGCCTTCCACTGCGACACCTGCATTCCCCGGCCTCTTCACGACTGCGGAATCTGCGGGCGGCTACGGCCGGTCAAGATCTTCTGGCCGCTGGGGCCCGTGTGCTCCGCCTGCTACCGCCGCAGGCGGGCTTCCCCCGCGCCCTGCGCCGGGTGCTCCGCCACACGGATTCTGGTTGGGATCACGGACGACGGCGAGTCGGGGCTGTGCGCGACCTGCTGCGCCGAGGGCGGTGCCCCCGGTGGTGTCGTCGGGGCATGCGCGTCATGCCACGTCAGCGCAGACCTGCGGCCGGACGGACGGTGCCCGGGATGCTCGCTGAAACACAAGGTGCATGACCTCCTCGCCGATGCCAGCGGCAACGTTCCCGCCGGCCTTGCGCCGCTGGAGGCCGTGCTCACCGACGTCACCAACCACTACCCGGTTCTGGAGTGGATCCGCCGCAGCCCCGCCGCGCGGCTGCTGGCCCGCCTGGCCCAATCCTCAGGCAGCCTCACACACCAGGCCCTGGACACGCTGTCGCCGGATGCGAACACTGCCTACGTCCGCGGACTGCTGGTGACGGCCGGCGTTCTGCCCCCGCGGCAGGAGAACCTCGCCCGGCTGGAGACCTGGCTCGCCGCCAAACTCGCCCAACTCCCGCCGCACCACGTCACGCTGGTGCGGCCCTTCGCCGAGTGGGGCGTCGTCAAGGACGCCCGGCGCCGGGCCGCCCGCGGACGCTACAGCCTGGCGGCCTACAAGGGCGACTGCACCGATATCCGCGTCACCATCCGCTTCCTCGCCTGGCTCGACGACCAGCACCTGCACATTCGTGACGTCACCCAAGCGCATCTGGACGCCTGGGCGAGCACGCATCCGACCCAGCGCACCCGCCTCATCCCGTTCGTCCGCTGGGTGCACGCCCGCCGCATCGTCCGCGACCTGGAAATCCACCACCGGCCGAGGCAGCTCCCCGGCACCTTCCAGGACGAGGCAACCCACCAGGCCGAACTGCGGCGCTGCCTGACCGACATCGGACTTCCCCTGCCCGTACGCATCATCGGCGCCCTGGTCCGCCTCTACGCCCTGCCCCTGACCCGGATCGTCGAACTCACCACCGACCAGTTCCACCGCAACACTGAAGCCGCCTACCTCACCCTCGACCGCCACCCGGTACTGCTCCCACCGGCGCTGGCCTGCCTGATCGACGAGCAGATCGCCCAACTCCCCGGTCCACAGTCCTTGCAGAGCCACCCGCATCTCCTCCTGCCGGGCGCCGTGCCCGGCCGCCCCCGCAACCCCGCCGGACTGGCAGACCAGATGAAGCACCATGGCCTTCCCATACGCGCCGCACGCAACACGGCGCTGATGGAGGCCATCACCGACCTGCCGCCCACCGTCGTCGCCGACCTTTTCGGCATCAGTCCCGCAACCGCCCACCGCTGGTCCCAGCTCGCTGGCAACAGCTGGGCGCCCTACCTCGCCGCCCGGCAGGGATCACAGCCGTAACGACCGACCGGCACGGCTGTCATCAGCGAATTCGGCAGCCGCAGGGTGATGGCCATCCATCGGCAGGATGGGCCTGCGACATCCGGGCTGAGGCCATGATCTTGGTGGTCTCGGCAAGACGGTCAGGGCGGCTGCCCGGGCACAGCGGCTGGACGACATTCACGCCGGAGCCGGTCCAGCGCCGGTGCGTCAGCCGCTGGCCGTCCTCGCCCCGTCCCTCCTCCGACGTCAGACGATGCCCCGGGATATGCGTCGTAGCACGCCCGGATGTTGAGCACGCTGGTTGGCCAACAGTGCCAATCAGCATGCTTACGCTCGCGTTGGCCGCTCGTGCTCGACAGCAGGTGTGCTCCGCCGTCGAGAGGCGCGCTTCCTGGTCAGATGAGGTGTTTTTGGGGGCTCTGTTCCGGCTGGTCCGGGTGGCGGTCAGGCGGACAAAAGTGGACGGCCTGCATCCGCCACGAACGGGGGTCCCGCCCGTTCCCGTAGATCCATACAGCGAGGGAGGCCGGCGGCGCTTTCTAGCGCTGTCCGGCGGGGGTGTGCCTGTCCACCGATCGTCGGGTCAAGCGTCGGGGGCGCCTGGGCGCAAGGGGGGTTCGGCATCGTTGACGTGGGCAGCGAGGTCGGTCTCGAGGCGTTCGAGGACGGCGAGGGCTTCCGCGAGTTCGGCGTCGGTGAGGTCGCCGACGGCGTAGTCCTCGAGGCGGGCCCAGAGGTCTTCGACCTGTCGGCGAAGGGCCTGGCTGGCGGCGGTGGGTTCGACCAGGACGGAGCGTTTGTCGCTGGTGGAGCGCACGCGGCGCACGAAGCCGGCCTTCTCCAGGCGCTGGATGGTGCGGGTCATGGTGGCGGCGTCGGCGCCGACGTGCCGGGCCAGGTCGGTCTGGCGCATCCGGCCGTGGTCCCACAGGTGCATCATGACCAGCTCCTGGGCCGGGTGCAGGCCAACCTCGCGCAGCAGCTGGCCGGCGAGCATGCGGTGCAGGCGGGCCACCCGGAAGATCGCATGGCTAATCGGTCCGCGGCGTGCGGCCTCGGGAAGTTCCCCGGTCGCGGGGACCTGGGGCGTTGCCTCGGATTCCATGGTCCTGCCTTCTGCTTTCTCCCGTGCGGCCGTCCTTGCTGGGGCCGCGCGCGGCAGCCGGCGCTGGGTCGGCTGCCGCGGGCGGGCTCTCGGGTCCGCATCCTGAGGGCAGGGTATGTGCTGCTCAGGTGTGGCGTGCCCGGCGGGCTCGGGTCTGTCGCCGGACCGTCAGGCGTGGGCTTCCTCCAGCGTGGGGTAGTCGGTGAAGCCCTTCTCGTCGCCGCCGTAGAAGGTGGTGGGGTCGGGGGTGTTGAACGGGCCGCCCTGAGCCAGGCGGGCGGGCAGGTCGGGGTTGGCGAGGAAGAGGGCGCCGTAGGCGAGCAGGTCGGCGGTGCCGTTCTCGATGAGTTCCAGCTCGGCCGGTCCGGTGGGCTCCTGGCCAGTGAAGGGGTTGATGATGAAGGCGGTCGGCCATGCCTTGCGCAGCCGAAGCGTCAAGTCACGTACGCCGGGGGCCTCGAGCTGGTGCAGGTAGGCGAGGTTCAGCGGGGCGAGGGCCTCGACCAGGGCGGTGTAGGTGGCCTCCATGTCGGCGGTGCCGGACTCGTCGATGTCGTTGTAGGGGTTGCCCGGGGAGAGGCGGAAGCCGACCTTGTCCGCGCCGATGGCTTCGGCGACGGCTTTGGTGGTCTCCACGGCGAAGCGGATGCGCCTGTCGGGGCTGCCGCCCCAGGCGTCGGTGCGCTGGTTGCTGTTCGGGGCGAGGAACTGGTGGATGAGGTAGCCGTTGGCACCATGCAGCTCGACGCCGTCGAAGCCGGCCTCGACGGCGTTGCGGGCGGCGGTGGCGAAGTCGGCGATGGTGGCACGGACTTCCGCGTCGGTCAGTGCGTGCGGGGTGACGAAGTCCTGGGGGCCTTCGTGGGTGTACACCTGTCCGACGGCCGCGACGGCGGAGGGGCCGACGGGCTGCAGGCCCATCAGCGCGGGGTGTCCGACCCGTCCGGTGTGCATGATCTGCAGGTAGATCACGCCGCCCTGGGCATGCACCGTGTCGGTCACGTGGCGCCAGGCAGCGACCTGTTCGGCGGTGTGGATGCCGGGGGTGTCGGGGTAGCCCTGGCCGACCCTGGAGGGCTGGACGCCCTCGGTGACGATCAGCCCGGCGGAGGCGCGCTGCGCGTAGTAGTCGGCCATCAGCGGCGTGGGGCTCTGGCCGGAGCCGTAGGCGCGGCTGCGGGTCATCGGCGCCATAACCAGGCGGTTGGCCAGGCGCTTGCCGCCCAGCTCGTAGGGCTCGAAGGCCTTCGACATCGTCATCTCTTTTCGGGAAGGGAGCGAGTGTTCAACGGACGCGCGGGTCCTCGCGCCGGTTACCTGTTCGAACAACTAATCCCGGGACAACCTTCCCTCACGTGTGCGTGAGCTACACCACACGGCCACGTGTCGCAGTTCAAGGTGGGTCTGAAGCGCACTGACGGACCTTAGAGTCGGCCAAGTCATTACCTGTCCAGACAATATCTGGCGCCCGCAATAGGCTCACCCCCGACATGGGTCCTGCGCGGGTCTGGCGGAGGCTCAGCTGTGCAGCCCCTGGAGCATCACTTCCAGGTAGCGTCGGCCGGACGCCAGGCGTGTCTGCTGGTCGTCGGCGTGGACGTTGGCGGCGAAGGCGATCCCGCACATGAGTGGCAGCAGGTCGTCCCAGGTGACCATGTCGCGTACCGCGCCAGCCGCCGAAGTTCGGTCGAGCAATTGGCCGGCGAGTGAGTCCAGCATGGCGGTCAGTTCCTCAGTGCGGGGCAGGACGCGTTGCGGCGCTGCGCGCACGGCGGTGAGCGAGTGGTCGGTCAGCTGCGATTCCAAGGTGACATCGAGGAATCCGGCCAGGGCCTTCCAGGGGTCTTCTTCGGTCAGTGCCCGTTGCGCGTGGGCGACCAGCGCTTCCAGGCCCGGAGTCGCCACGGTCTCCATCAGTGCCTCCGGTGTCGGGAAGTGCCGGTAGACGGTGGCCACCCCCACGCCTGCGAGACGCGCGACGTCGTTGAGCTGCAGCGGGATGTCGTCGTCGACGAGTTGCCGGGCCACGTCGACGATGCGCTGCCGGTTGCGGGCGGCGTCCCTACGCATCGGTGCACTGGTCATGCGCACAGCTTAAACGGATGAGTCATCCGATTGTGTTAGCGTGAAGTGGATACATCATCCGGTTTGATGTGGTCCCGTGCCACGAGGAGGAAGCACCGTGTCGTTCACCGTCACCGACGTGCCGGACCTGCCCGTTGGGTTCACCGATACGTTCACCAGCCGCACCGTCAAGACCACCGAGCTGACCCTGCACGCCGTGGTCGGCGGCGACGGGCCGCCGCTGCTGCTCCTGCCCGGCTGGCCCCAGTTCTGGTACAGCTGGCGTCTGGTCATGCCAGCTTTGGCCGAGCACTTCACCGTCATCGCCCCCGACCTGCGCGGCATGGGCGCCAGCGACAAGCCCGTCACCGGATACGACGCCGCCACCCTTGCCGACGACATGGCCGCGCTGATGACCGCCCTGGGCCACGACCGCTTCGCCGTCGTCGGCTACGACCTCGGCATGCTGGTCGGCTACGCACTCGCCGCGAGCCACCGCGACCGCGTCACCCGCCTCGTCGTCAGCGAGGCCATCCTCCCCGGTCTCTCTCCGTCCCCGCCGCTGCTGTCGGACCCGGCGACCAACGAGATGCTGTGGCACTTCGCCTTCAACCGCCTCGCGGACATCAACGAGCGCATGGTCGCCGGCCGCGAGGAGATCTACTTCGGCCACACCTTCACATCCAAGACCGCCACCCCCGGCGCCATCCCGCAGCACGCCATCGACGTCTACGTCGACTCGCTGCGCGACCCGGCCGCACTGCGCGCCAGCTTCGAGTACTACCGGACCCTCGACACATCCGCCGAGCACGTCCTGCACTGGCGCGACGAGGGGCCGCTGACCATCCCGGTCCTGGCTATAGGCGGCCAGTACAGCACCGGCACCATCCCGGAGGAGACCATGCGGCTGGTGGCCCCGGACGTCACCGGGCTGGTCATCCCCGGTGCCGGACACTTCCTGCCCGAAGAGGCGCCCAAGGAATTCAGCCAAGCGCTCCTGGACTTCCTGCGCTGACCGGCAGGCCCGCCGCCACGACGAGAGGCCGCCGCACCTCGGCCACGCACCAAGCGACGGAGATGCCGCACGCAGAAGGGGCCGCGATGACGTCCGCGTCATCGGCAGTGGGACAGGAGCCGGGCCGCGGACCGTTGCCGCGGCCTCGGGCGTCGCGGTACGGGAGTCGCTCGCAGCCACCAACTCAACCCTGAGGAGTGAGATGCAGACGGCAACACCAAAAGTGCGATGCATGAGCCCAGCCGGACGGATACCGAGTCCGTGGCCGGCCGCCCCGGCGGCTGTCCCCGCGATCGAGAACGGGGGGCAGGCATGAGTGCCGACGTCATCGTGTCGGGCGCGGGACCCGTCGGGCTGCTGACCGCCGCGCTCCTTGACTCGGCCGGGGTGAAGGTGAAGGTCCTCGAGCGGCTCACCGAGCGCAGCGGGAACTCCCGTGCCGCGGTCCTGCATCCCCGCACGCTGGAGGTTCTGACGACGGTGCGGGCCGAGGACGGCCGCACGCTCACCGACGTTCTGCTGTCACACGGCCGCGCGGTGCCCCGGACGCACTTCGGCATGCTGTCGCAGCTGCTGGACTACTCCGAGCTGGACACCCCTTACCCCTACATCCTGCAGATCACCCAGGCCACCACCGAGCGGGTCCTCGCCTCGCTCGTTGCAGCGCGTGGCATTCCGGTGCACTACGGCCAAGAGGTCACCGGATTGGAGCAGGACGACACCGGCGTGCGCGTGCAGGCAGGCGGCACCGTCCACACGGCCCGGTACCTGGTCGGAGCCGACGGCGCGTGGAGCCGGGTCCGGCAGCAGGCCGGCATCGAGTTTCCCGGCACGCCCGGCAACACGGTCTCCTACCTTGCGGACGTCCACCTGGACGCGGCGCCACAGAACGCGACCCACGGCTGGGATCCCGAGGACGGCTGGGTCGCTGTCGTACCGCTCTTCAACGGCATCCACCGCGTGTTCGGCGTTCTGCCCGAGGACACCGGCCTGACGCCCGAGCAGGTCACCGCCAGGCGGAAGGAGCAGCTCACCCTCGAAGACCTGCGCGGCATTCTCAACCGTGTCACCGGCACCGATTACGGGCTGCGCAACGCGGTGTGGATCTCCACTGCCGGCAACACCACCCGCCACGCCACCCAGTACCGGGCCGGCCATGTCTTCGTCGCCGGTGACGCCGCGCACGTGCACTTCCCGGCGGGCGGTCAAGGAGTCAACGTCGGCATGCAGGACGCCGTCAACCTCGCCTGGAAGCTCGCGGCCGAGGTCAAGGGCCGGGCCACACCGCTGATCACCGGCGGCGCAGCTTCCTACGACCATGAACGCCGCCCGGTGGCCGAGTCTCTCGCGCAGAACACGCAGGCCCAGACCGCGCTGATGACCACGTTCACCCCCCAAGGCGCGGCCCTGCGCGAGTTGATGAGCACGCTGCTCACCCGCCCGGAGACCAACGCACATCTGGCCGGACTGCTGTCAGGGCTCAGCGTGTCCTACGACGCCCCCGATGGAGGTCACCCGCTGGACGGGCATCGCACGCCGGACCTGAACCTGCCAGACGGGGACACCTTGCTGCGCCGGCTGCGCGTCGACCGCTTCCTGCTGCTGGACTTCACCCCGGCCGGGGAGCTGGCTGCACTGGGCTCACCGCTGGTGGAGGTGATCCCGGCCGCGCCCTGGTCCGGATTGGCGGCCGCGCTGGTACGGCCCGACGGATACATCGCCCGCGCGTGGACAGGGGCGGACCCCGAACGGGTCAGAGCGGCACTTACCGACTGGGGGGCATTCTGACCGCAGCCTCAGGCCTACGGTGCCGGACGCGAAGTGGCCTCGCGCCGGTCACCTGGCCGGGGGGTCCTCCGTCCTGCTGAAGCCGTCATAGGCGAAGGCGGTTTGGTCACCGCAGTCGTCATCGGCCGCCAGGCCGTGTCGCGGTCGATGACCGGACCGGGTCTCCGGCGAGGTTCGTCCCCGAAATCCACCGCACGGCAGGTCCGTCCCCGAGCTCCACCGCACGGCGTTGTGCTTGACCGTCGATCGGTGGGTCGACGGGCTGAGCCCGAAGTGCGGGAGGCTCTGCCGTGAGGGGTACTGACAGAGACCCCCACCGGCGGTGCCGTCTTTCTACGCTGGATCCATGGACAACCGGGCCGAAGTCAGCGCATTTCTCAAGTCCCGCCGTGACAGGATCACGCCCGACCAGGTGGGTCTGCCGGTGTACGGGCAGCGCCGGGTGCCCGGGCTGCGCCGCGGCGAGGTCGCGATGCTCGCCGGGGTGAGCGTCGAGTACTACACACGTATGGAGCGCGGCGATCTCCGCGGGGTGTCCGACAGCATCCTGGACGCACTCGCCCAGACCCTGCGGCTGGACGACACCGAGCGGGACCACCTCCACGCCCTGGCCCATGCGGCCAACACCCATCCCGCCCGCGTCCGGCGCCGCCCGAAGAAAGCCACGGTGCGACCCAGCGTGCTGCGCATCCTCGATGGCCTGCACGACCAGCCGGCCTACCTGCGCAACAACCGCATGGACATCCTGGCGGCCAACGCGCTCGCCCGAGCCCTGCACAGCGACGTTTTCACGATGGAGCAGCCGAACACCTGCCGGTTCTGCTTCCTCGACCCCCGTGCCCCCCGGCTCTACGTCGACTGGGAACGGGTGGCGCACGACGCGGTCGGGGTGCTGCGGGTCGAGGTCGCCAAGAACCCCTACGACCGCGAGCTGTCGAACCTGATCGGTGAGCTGTCCACCCGCAGCGACGCCTTCCGCAGGATGTGGGGCGCGCATGACGTGCACGTCTTCACCAAGGGCACCAAGCGGTTCCACCATCCGGTAGTGGGCGAGATGGAACTGGTCCACGAGAGCCTTGACCTGCCCGGTGACGAGGGATTGTCCATCACCGTCTACAGCGCCGATCCCGGCACCCCGGCGGCGGACGCCCTGAAACTGCTGGCCAGCTGGGCGGCCACAGGGGACCAGGACACGGCCACGACGCAGGACCACACCAAGAACTGACGCCAGGCACCGTCCGTCCGTTCCTCGGCCTGCACGGCGGGGCACAAGCCCCTGCACGGCCTCAAGACGCGGGGGTACTTGCCGGCCTCGCAGGCATGCCGACCCGCCTGGATGTCGTCACTGTCCGTGCATCAGATAGCTGGGGACGGTGATGGCTCAGAGTTCACCGGTGTGCCGGTGCGACGCGCGGCACAAGGGGGTCACTGCTGTTACCCCTCAGGAGCGTGACTGTCTGCCCGGCTCAGCTCCTGGTTACGTGGATTGCGGCGGACCTGAAGGGCTCCGCCCCGCACACCCCTCGGCGCGTAGGAAGCTTGCCGGCCCGCATTCGGATGACCGGGATCCCGCGCCACTTCTCTCGGAAGGATCATCAGTGAGTTCCCCCTCGTCCACGAAGCCGGACACCTCGGCAGCCGCACCGCTCACGGCCGACGGCGGCGGCACGGTGTCTGCCGGGAAGGTCAAGCTGCCGCCCGTGGTGTGGCTGATGGGCGGCATCACCTTCATCATGGGCACCAGCGAGTTCATCGTCTCCGGCCTGCTGCCGCAGATCTCCGACGCCCTGAACGTCAGCCTCTCCAGCGCGGGGATGCTGATCACCGTCTTCGCCATCGGCATGACGATCGGCGCTCCCCTGATGGCGATAGCGACCCAGCGCCTGCCGCGCCGCTCGGCCCTGATCGCCGCGCTGCTGGTCTTCGCCGCCGGGCACGTCCTCAGCGCGCTCAGCCCCAACCTGACCCTCGCGCTCGTCGGCCGGATCGCCGCCGCACTGGGCCACGGCACCTTCTGGGCCGTAGGCGCCGTGATCGCCACCGCCGCGGCCGGCCCCGCCGCCAGCACCCGCGCCACGGGCGTGATGGTCGGCGGCATCACGCTCGCCAACATCATCGGCGTCCCCCTCGGTACGGCAGCCGGCCAGCTGGGCGGCTGGCAGACCCCCTACTGGGTGCTCGCCGCGCTCTCTGTGGCCGCCGCCGCCGTGATCGCCCGCCGCATCCCAACCGACACCACACGGACCGACACCTCCCTGCGCGCCGAGGTGGCCGCGCTCAAGCGGCCCCGGCTGTGGCTGGTCTACCTGTCCATCGCCCTGCTCCAGGCGGGCATCATGGGCGCCTACAGCTACGTCGCCCCCCTGCTGACCGACCGTGCCCACCTGGCGAGCTCGGCGGTGCCGCTGGCGATGCTCGGCTTCGGCATCGGCGCCCTGTCCGGCACCACGGTCGGTGGCCGCCTGGGCGACCGGCGGCCTTACGGGACGCTCATTCCGACCGCCGTCCTGACCACCGCGGCTCTGGGCGCGATCACCCTGTGGGCGACCAACAGCGTCGTGGCCGTCGTTCTGATCCTTCTGCTCGGCGGCGCCGGCTTCGCAGGCAACCCCATCGTGGTCAGCCAGGTCGTCAAGATCGCCGGCGAGGGCCGGTCCCTGCCCGTAGCCGTGGCCACCTCCGCTTTCCAGATCGGTATCGCCACCGGCTCCTGGCTCGGTGGTGTCGCCCTGACCTCCGGCTTGGGCCTGAAGGGCCCGTCCCTGACGGGCTTCGCCTTCGCCCTGGCGGCCCTGCTGCCGCTGGGCCTGCTGGCCGCCTCCCAGCGCAAGGCGCAAGCAGAGCAGAGCTGACAGCCGAGGGGCTGGGTCCGCTGCCGAGATCAGCTCATCTGGGGCCGCACGATCGACCTGGGCAAGGTATTCAGCCTCACCCTGCCCCTCGACCAGGCCGTCAGGGGCTACCAGCCCATGGCCGAGCGCCGCGCCACCAAGGTCTTCCTCACCCTCTGACCACTCGCGACACACTGACACAAAGGATGATCATGAAGATTGCAGTTCTGGGAACGGGCATGGTCGGCCGTGCCATCGCGGGCCGGCTGAGCACCCTGGGCCACGACGTGGTGATGGGCACTCGCGACGTGGAGCGGACCCTGGCGCACACCGAGGACCGGCCGGACAGCGTCTCCTTCGCGCAGTGGCAGCAGGCGCACCCCGCGGTGCAGCTGACGACGTTGGCCGATGCCGCAGCGCAGGGAGAAGTCGTCGTCAACGCCACCCACGGCGCTGCGTCGCTGAACGCGCTGGAGGCGACGGGCGCCGCCAACCTCGCCGGGAAGGTCCTCCTCGATATCGGGAACCCGCTGGACGTCTCCCAGGGGATGCCGCCGAGGCTGACGGTGGCGAACACCGACAGCCTCGGCGAGCAGATCCAGCGTGCCTATCCGGAGGCCCGCGTCGTGAAGTCGCTGAACACGATGAACGCCGAGATCATGATCGACCCGAGCCGGCTCCCCGGGCACCACAACGTCTTCGTCTCCGGTGAGGACGCCGGAGCCAAGGAAACGGTCAAGAGCCTGCTGCGCGAGTTCGGCTGGCCCGACGAGGCGATCATCGACCTCGGCGGGATCAAAACCGCGCGAGCGGTGGAGATGTACGGGGAGCTGCTCTTCGCGGTGGCGGCCGCGACGGGGACGTTCCACTTCAACATCGGGATCGTGCGCCCGTAGCGGCACGCGCTCGGTCGAATCGGCTGCCCAGGACGCGCCGATCGCGGCCGAAGCCTGCCCCTTGCCGCTCGCGGGGTGGGCGGCAAGGTCTGTACTCCTCCCGCCCTCCGCACACCTCAGTGCAGCACCACCCCACAGGTGAAAGGACCCGTCGTGCCCTCCGCTTCCGCTCGTCGGATGACCCCGGCGCGCACCCTTGCCTTTGCGGTCGCCGCCAGCCTGGCCGTCGGCAATCTCTACTGGGCCCAGCCCTTGATCGAGACCATCGCCGCGTCCCTCGGCGTCTCGTCGTCCAGCGCCGCGACCCTGGTGACCGTCACCCAGGTCGGATACGCACTCGGCATCTTTCTCCTCGTCCCGCTCGGCGATGTCCTCAACCGGCGCCGCCTGGTCCCCCTCGTCCTGGCCTTGTCCGCCGTGATGCTCCTCGGCGCCGCCCTGGCCCCGACGTTCGCGGTGCTCCTCGCGGCACTCGGCGGCGTCGGCCTGACGACCGTCGGTGCACAGCTGCTGACCCCGCTGGCCAGCGAACTCGCCGAACCCGAACGGCGCGGGCAGGTCGTCGGTGCCGTGGCATCCGGCTCCCTGATCGGCATCCTGCTCTCGCGCACGATCAGCGGCGTCGTCGCCGACCTCCTCGGCTGGAGGGCCATCTACGGCATCGCCGCCGCGGCGGCGATCACCCTCGCCGCCGTGCTCCGCGCGGCTATCCCGCCCCTCGAACCCCGCGAACCCGTCCCCTACCCGCGCCTGCTGGGATCGGTCTTCACCACCCTGGCCCGCCATCGCGCAGCGCCACCGACCCTGCTGCTGTCCGCCGTGACCTTCGCGGTGTTCTCGCTGTTCTGGACGTCGACGACCTACCTGCTGACGGCCGCGCCGTTCTCCTACTCGACCAGCCAGATCGGCCTGCTGGGCCTGGCCGGCCTGGCCGGCGCCCTCGCCGCACGTCGGGCGGGCGCACTGCACGACCGCGGCTGGTCCGTACCCGCCACCGGCGCCGCACTGGCTCTGCTGGGGTTGTCCCTGGTAGCCGCCTGGGCCGCACGTGGTTCGATCGTCGGGCTGATCCTTGCTGTCATCGCGCTCGACGTCGCCACTCAAAGCGTGCTCGTACTGAGTCAGACCCGGCTGTTCGCCCTGCCCGGTTCCGCGCACAGCCGCCTGAACACAAGTCTGGTCGTCAGCAACTTCCTCGGCGGCGCCGTTGGATCGGCCGCCGCCGGCCCCCTCTGGGCGCTCGGCCGCTGGACGGCGACCATGACTGTCGCTCTGACGGTCACCCTCGCCGGCCTCACCATCTGGGCCACCGGCCGCAGCCGCCTCGCCGACAGGAGTTCCCTGGCGGCCACGCGGGACCAGGACGCGGCCCGAGCACAGGCTGACACCAAGAGCTGACACCAGACACCGTCCGTCCAGCCTCCCGCTCCGCCGCCATAACCCTCCGTACACTGCCGGGCGGCCACCCGGCACGCCGATGCTCCGGCACGAGGGGGTTACTGCTGTTACCCCTAAAGAGCGTGCCTGTCAGCGGGACGCGGGAGCTGATTTCGTGGATACCGGCGGCTCTGAGACCTCTCCGCTCGCACATTGTCTGCCGTTGCCGCCCGGCGGTCCTGCTGCCTCTCCGCCGGCCGGCCGCCTCACGTAACAGGGCGGAACGAGTGCGGAGTTGCTTCCTCACGGGAAGGCCGGTCCTTCCCGCCCGGCATCCGGCACCTCGATCCCTGAAATTTGAAAGGAATGGCATGCGTACGACGACACTGGGCCCTGGCGGTCCCGAGGTGGGCGTGATCGGCCTGGGCTGCATGGGCATGAGCTACGCCTACGACATGTCGGCGGCCCGAGACGAGGACACGTACGTCTCGGTGATCCGCGAGGCGCTGGATGTCGGCATGACCCTGATCGACACCGCGGATGTGTACGGACCGTTCACCAACGAGGAACTGGTCGGCCGGGCCTTGTCCGGGGGCCACCGCGACAGTGCGGTCCTGGCCACGAAGGTCGGCGCCCTGTCCCGCGACGAGCAGGGCAAGCCGATCCGTGCCGAGAACGGCCGCCCGGAGCACATCCGCCGCTCCATCGACGAGAGCCTGCAGCGCCTGGGCACTGACCACGTCGACCTCTACCAGCTGCACCGGGTCGACGCCCAGGTGCCGATCGAGGAAAGCGTCGGCGCCCTGGCCGAGACGGTCGCCGCCGGCAAGGCCCGCGCGATCGGCCTGTCCGAGGTGGACGTCGACCAGATCAAACGCGCCCAGACGGTGCACCCGATCGCCACCGTGCAGAACGAGCTGTCGCTGTGGACGAGGGACTGGATGCAGGACGTGCTGCCCTACTGCCAGGAACAGAACATCGCCTTCCTGCCCTACTCACCCCTGGGCAGGGGCTTCCTCACCGGCCGCTTCACCTCGGTGGACGACCTGCCCCCAGACGACGTACGCCGCCGCATGCCGCGCTTCCAGGACTACGCCCTCCAGCAGAACCTCGCCCTCGTCGGCCGGGTGCGCGAGATCGCCGAACGCATCGACGCCACCCCAGCCCAGGTCGCCCTCGCCTGGGTCCTAGCCCAGGGCCGGTACGTCATCCCGATCCCCGGCACCAAGACCCCGAAGTACCTGCTCGACAACGCCGGCGCCGCCGACATCCAGCTCAGCGAAGCCGACCTGGCCGCACTGAACGCCCTGCCCGCTCCGGAAGGCGGCCGGGGCAACTGATCCCCCACACCCCACCCCGATCGAAAAGGAATGACCATGAAGATTGAAAACACGACGGTCAAGGGCGTGTTCATCGAGTACGCCCGCTCCGAAAGCAGCCCATCGGCTGAGCCGATCGTCTTCGTGCACGGCGGCGGCCAGGGCAGCTGGGTATGGGAGAACTACCTCCCCTTCTTCGCCGCCACCGGCCGCGACTGCTACGCCTTCAGCTGGTACAACCACCACCGCTCCCATGAGCTGCCGGACGAGCAGTTCGCTGCCCGCTCCATGGCCGAGACCGTGGAAGAACTCGAGATCGTGGTCGACCACATCGGCCAGGTCCCCGTCCTGGTGACGCACAGCATGGGCGCGCTCGTCGGCCAGAAGTACGCCGAGAAGCACCCCGTCGTCGCCGAGGTGCACATCACGCCCGCCATCTGCGCCGAAGTCGGTCTCCACCCGGAGCGGGAGCTCGATCTGTCGAAGCCGATCGAAGTCGGCTCTTTCGAGGACGAGTGGCCTCGTGTGCTCGCGGGGTGTTCGGAAGAGGATGCCCGCCGCTACTACGCCCTGCTGTCCAGGGAATCAGCCCTCGCCATCCAGGAGACCATCTCCACCTCCTTTAGCGTGGACCGCACCCGCATCGGCGGCCCGTCCCTGGTCATCGCGGCAGAAAACGACATCGTCGTCCCCGCCGAAGCAATCCGCCGCAGCGCCGCCTACTTCGGCTCCGACTACCTCTTCCTTCCCGGCCGCACCCACAACGTGCTCCTCGAACCCGGCTGGCGGGAAACGGCCCAGCGCATCCACACCTGGCTGGAACGCCAGACCTGGTAGAAGCCGGACGGCCTGCCTTCTGTGCCAGGCCGGCACCAGCTTCGCTGCCCCACCGGCTGCGGCCCGGCCGACATCCCCCCACCGTCAAAAAAGCGAAGGCTTCACCCATGACGATCAAGATGCCTCAGGTGGCCCTCAACAACGGCGTGCAGATGCCGATCCTCGGCTTCGGCGTCTACCAGATCCCCGAGGAGCAGACCCAGCAGGCGGTGGAGGCCGCGCTCGAAGCCGGCTACCGCCTCATCGACACCGCCGCCGGTTACGAGAACGAGCGCGCCGTAGGCCGGGCCATCGCCGCCAGCGGCGTCCCGCGCGACGAACTGTTCATCACCACCAAGCTGTGGGTCCAGGACTACGGCCAGGACAGCGCCAAGCGCGCCTTCGATCGCTCGCTCGACCGCCTCGGTCTCGACCACCTCGACCTCTATCTGATCCACCAGCCCTTCGGCGACTACTACGGATCGTGGCGGGCCATGGAGGACCTCAACCGGGACGGCCGCACCCGGGCGATCGGGGTCAGCAACTTCTACCCCGACCGGCTCGCCGACCTGATCAGCCACAACGAGATCGTCCCCGCGGTCAACCAGATCGAGACGCACGTCTTCTTCCAGCGCACCGACGACCAGGACTTGATGCGCAAGTACGGCGTCCAGCACGAGTCCTGGGGACCGCTCGCCCAGGGCGGCCAGGGCTTCTTCGACAACCCCGTGCTCGTCGACATCGCCCGCGCTCACGACAAGTCCGTCGCACAGATCGCACTGCGCTGGCTCGTCCAGCGCGAGATCGTCGTGATCCCGAAGTCCGTGCGGCCCGCACGCATGGCCGAAAACCTGGACGTCTTCGACTTCGAGCTGACCGCCGACGAGCTGGCCCGCATCGCCGGCCTGGACACCGGCCGGAGCCCCATCTTCGACCACCACGACCCGGAGAAGGTCGCGTGGCTCGGCGGGGTGCGGTTCGACACCTGATGCCGAACCGCGCCTCACTCACCCGATCACACATCCGCAGTCAGTTCCCCGGCCACCAGGCCGGCCGGGGCACCGCACGGCCCGAAGACACAGGGCATTGCCTTCTCGTCTTCCAGCCGCTTCCACAGAAAGCACCACCCATGCGCATTCGCTTCGCTCATGCAGCGGCAGTCCCCGCTCTGGCGGCTGTTCTCGTCACGGCCCCGTCCGCCTCCGCCGCCACCGGACAGGCCGCTACTCAGCCGGTCGTCACCCAAGTGAAGACGGCGGTCGCGTTCGACTTCGCCTCCGGCGACTCGCCTGAGAACATCAACGTCAACCCGGACCGGTCCCTGACGGTGTCCCTGCTGGGCGTGCCCGCGAACAAGCCGCCCAAGCTGGTGCGGATCACGCCCTCCGGGCAGCGCATTACCCTCGTCAACGGACATCTGGGTGATCAGATCACCGGCAATACCCGTGGCAGCGACGGAACCGTCTACTACAACGTGGACTCCGACGACACCGCCCGCAACGGCGTCTGGAAGCTGCCCCCGCACGGCCGTCCCGAGCGTCTGGCCGCCCTGCCTGACGGCCTGCCCAACGGCCTTGCCATCGACCCGGCCGGCCGTACCCTCTACGCCGCCGACAGCTACAACAGCACGGTGTGGGCCGTGCCCACCTCCGGCGGGCAGGCGAAGATCTGGCTGAACGGCCCGGCACTCGCAGCCGACCCCCACGGCTCCCTGCCCCTCGGCGTCAACGGCGTCCGCTTCCACAAGGGCGCCGTCTGGCTGAGCAACTACAGCCAGGGCAAGCTGCTCAGGATCCCGGTCACCGCCCACAGAACCCCCGGCCCCATCCACACCGTCGCCGACAACATCCCCGACTTCGACGACTTCGCCTTCCTCAACAACCACTCCGACATCGTCTTCGCCGCGCAGAACGACCCGACCGACCGGGTCACCGTCGTGCGCCCGAACGGGACCACCCAGGTCGCCCTCACCACCGGCGACGGCCTAGCCTCACCCACCACCACCGCCGTAAGCGGCGACAAGCTGTACATCGCCGATGCCGGGTTCAAGGCACCCCACGACGCGAAGCTGCAGAGCGCAACCATCAACCTCCACGCCCTCACCGGGCACCCCCGGCACCACTAAGCGGCCCGCAGAGGCTTCGGGGGCGGTGCCTCCGCCCCAGCCCAAGCCACCCACCTTCCGACCGGCACCGCGAACCGTCCAGGTCGTCCCGAGCCCGCCACGGACCTATCCCTCTCCGCGGCGCGAGCCGCACCACGACAAGGAGCACCATGGAGTACCGCAAGCTCGGCAACACCGGAACCGCCGTCTCCCGCATCGCGTTCGGAACCATGTACTTCGGCGTCCAAACGCCCGAGGACGAGGCGTTCGCGCTGCTGGACGCATTCGTGGACGCCGGCGGCAACCTGGTCGACACCTCCAACGTCTACGGCGGCGGAAGCAGCGAAGAAATCATCGGCCGCTGGTTCGCCAGCCGCCCCAGCGACGTCACCGACCGCGTCGTGCTGGCCACCAAGGGCCGCTACGGCACCGGCACCGACGTCAACAGCCTCGGCTCCACCCGCCGACAGCTGCGCCGCTCACTGGACGCCTCCCTGCGTCGCCTCGGACGCGATCACGTCGACCTGTACCAGATCCACGCCTGGGACCCCCTGACACCGATCGAGGAGACACTGTCGTTCCTCGACGATGCCGTACACTCCGGGAAGATCAACTACGTTGGCCTGTCCAACTTCACCGGCTGGCAGCTCCAGCTCGCCCTCTCCACGGCACAGCAAATGAGTACCCACGCCCCCGTGTCTCTCCAGCAGCAGTACAGCCTGCTGTCCCGGGAGAGCGAGTACGAGGTCATCCCCGCCGCCCTGCACAACCAGGTCTCCCTGCTGCCCTGGTCCCCCCTCGCCGGCGGCTTCCTCACCGGCAAGTACCAGCGCGGCACCACCCCCGATCCCGACACTCGCGCCGGCTCCAACGACGAGCTGTACCAGTGGGTCTCTGCTGAGTACGCCGCTTCGGACCGTAACTGGCACACCATCGACACGGTCGTCCACATCGCCCGCGAGATCGGCGCCACGCCGGGTCAGGTCGCTCTTGCCTGGGCAGCCGACCAGCCTGCCGTCGCCGCCCCTATCGTCGGCGCCCGCACCCTCACCCATCTGACCGACAACCTCGGCGCGGCCGAACTGCACCTCGACGCCGACACCACCGCGGCTCTCAACACGGTCAGCACACCCCAGCACGGCGGCTACCCCTACGGCGGCTTCGGTACCGCGCAACGCTCCCGCGACTTCCACGGCAGCAAGGCCCAGGCGAACCTCGTCGACGGCGGAAGCGACGCACCCCTCGGTCACGCATAGCTGAGGCAAAAACCGCCCCTCGCCTGCCTGCCGTATGGGGAATACCGCACCTTTCGAATAACAGCTCTTCACCAGTGGGCCGCCGACTTCGCCGGCCGCACCCCGGACTGCCTGCACACGGCGACGCTCTTCCCCGAGCCCGGTGTGGAGGCCTACGTGCGCGAGGCCGTCGAAGCGGGTGCCCGGGTGTTCAAGGCCCACGTCCAGGTCGGCGCGTACGACCCGGACGACGAACTCCTCGACGCGGCCTGGGCGCTGCTGGCCGACGCCGGGATCCCCGTGGTGATCCACTGCGGCTCGGGCCCCGCACCCGGCAAGCACACCGGCCCCGCGCCGATCGCACGGGTACTGGCGAGGCATCCGCGGCTGCGGCTGATCGTCGCGCACATGGGGATGCCCGAGTACGAGGAGTTCCTCGGCCTCGCCGAAAAGTACGAGGAGGTGCGCCTGGACACCACGATGGCGTTCACCGACTTCACCGAGCGGTTCATGCCCTTCCCGTCCCGCGCCCTGCCCAGGATCGCCGCCTTGGGCGACCGCGTCCTGCTCGGCTCCGACTTCCCCAACATCCCCTATCCCTACGTGCACCAGCTGCACGCGCTGGAGCGTCTGGACCTGGGGCCGCAGTGGCTGCGCGCGGTGTGCCACGGCAACGCGGCGCGCCTGTTCGGAGTGTGAGCGGGCGTCAGGTGCCCGGTCCGGCGGCACGCGGAACAGCCCTCGCGGAGCCCACGGGTCCGCCGTCACGACCCGACGAAGGTCACCGTCTCGGTCATGTCCGCCCGGTCCGTGCGCACCTGGGGCGCGCCTGCCCGCTCGAAGCCCACCGCGACCCCGCAGAGCAGCACGAGGCCGTCCGCGGCGCCGGTGAGTCGGCGGACCGTCCTGTGGTACATGGTCCACATCACCTGCGGGCAACTGTGCAACCCCTCCGCCCGCAACAGGAGCATGACCGTCTGCAGGTACATCCCGGCGTCCGCCCACTGCCCCGGACCCATCGTCCGGTCGAGGTAGCAGAACAGCACCACCGGCGCCCCGAACGCCCCCGAGTTCATCGCGGCGATCTTCACCGGCCGGTCGGGGTCGTGGCGTTCGATGCCGAGCGCCGCGTACCGCTGTGCGGCCGCGGCGGCGAAGCGGTCCCGGTACGGCGCGGCCAGGTCGGCGGGGTACATCGGGTACTCCCGCTCGTCACCCGGGTCACCCGCCAGCGCCCTGGCCGTGGCCCGCCGCTTCAGCTCGGCCAGCGGCTCGCCGGACACCACGTACACCCGCCAGGGCTGGAGGTTCCCGCTCGACGGTGCCCGCGCCGCCCCCGCCAGCACCCGTTCGAGCACCTCCCGGGGCACCGGCCGGTCACTGAACGCCCGTACCGCCCGACGGCTGTCCACCGCCTCGTACACATCCACGCCGATCAGACCTTCCGGAGATGTAGCGGGCATCGACGGGACAAGGACCTCAAGGGAGTTCCGCGTCGATGAAGCTGCGCAGCACCGTGCGCAGGTGGTCCGGCATGTCGATCAGGTCGGGGCTGAGCAGCCATTGGACCTGGAGGCCGTCGATGAACGCGACCAGATCCGCCGCCAGCCGCGACGCGTCCACGTGCGGCCGCAGCAGCCCGCGCCGTGCCAGGTCGTCGACGGCCGACTGCATCTCGGCGCGGGTCCGTGCGTAGCGCTCGACGAAGTACGGGCGCGCCGGGTGGTCCGTCGCGGTGGCCTCGCTCGACAGCACCGCGAACAGGCTCACGATGAGGGGGTTGGCCTGGTTGTGCGCGACGAGCCTGAGCATGCCGGCGAAGTACGCCAGGCCGTCCTGGCTGAGCGCCCCCGACTCCAGGAAGTGCTCCCCGTCCTGGCGGTCGCGTTCCTCCAGCACCGCCGCCAGGAGCGACTCCTTGGTCGGGAAGTGGTGCAGCAGCCCCGCGCGCGAGACACCGCAGGCGGCGGCGAGCTGGACCATGCTCGCGTTGCGGTAGCCCACCTGCCCGAAGGCGGCGAGCGCGGCCTCGATGATCTGGGCGCGCCGGCGCTCCCCCTTGGGGTAGTTCCGTGGGGCCGCCCCCGGCCGCGTCGTCTCCCTTGCCATGGACGAGATGCTAACGACCCCTAGAAACCGTCAGCCCTGTCGGTATTCTGTTCCCGGCGGTCCGCCATGAGAGGAGTTCCCCTTGTCGACACCACAGTTGTCGGTTCAGCTCTACTCCGTACGCCAGGCCCTGGAAGCCGACGAAGACGCCACCCTCGGCCGTCTGGCCGCCCTGGGACTGACCACCGTCGAGGCCTTCGGCTTCGTGCACCGCGCCGGCGAACTCGCCGACGCACTCGCCCGGCACGGCCTGACCGCGCGGACCGGACACGCCGGTTTCCTGTCGCCCGACGGCGCCTCCGAGTCCGCCCTCGACGACACGTTCCGGGCCGCCCGGCGCCTGGGCGTGGAAATCCTCTTCGACCCGTTCGTGCCCGCCTCCCGGTGGGCCGACGAGGAGGAGATCGCCCGCACCGCAGCCCTGCTGAACGAGGCAGCGGAACGCGCCGCCGAGCACGGGCTGCGGGTCGGCTACCACAACCACTCCCAGGAGTTCGTGCACACCGTGGGCGGCGTCAACGCCTTCGACCGCTTCGCGGACCTCCTGAACCCCGAAGTCGCCCTGGAGATCGACCTGTTCTGGGCCGCGGCCGGCGGCAACGACGTCGTCGCCCTGCTCGGCCGACTGGGCTCCCGGGTGCGTGCCCTGCACATCAAGGACGGCCCCGTCATCGACGACCCGTTCACCTCGGGTGCACCCTTCGACCCCGCGGACACCCGCCAGGTGGCGGCGGGCCGGGGGCAGATCCCGCTGGCCGCCGCTTTGGACGCGGCTCCCCACGCCGAGTACGCCGTCATCGAGTTCGACCACTACGACGGCGACATCTTCGAGGGCATCGCGACGGGTGTCTCCTTCCTGAACGGAAAGGGCATCGCCTGATGACGGCACACCGTCCGGTCGGCGTCGGGATCATCGGCGCCGGCAACATCAGCGACCAGTACCTGACCAGCCTCACCCGCTTCCCCGACCTGCACGTGGCGGTCGTCGGCGACCTCGACACCACCCGCGCCGAGAGCCAGGCCCGCAAGTACGGCGTCGCGGAGTGGGGAACGGCGGCGGACGTCCTCGCACACCCGGACACGGAGATCATCGTCAACCTGACCGTGCCCGCAGCGCACGCCCAGGTGAGCTCGGCGATCCTCGCCGCCGGCCGGCACGTCTGGTCCGAGAAACCCATCGCGGTGGACCGGGCCGACGCCCGCGCCCTGCTCGACCAGGCGGCCGCCGCCGGCCTGCGGGTCGGAGTCGCCCCCGACACGATCCTCGGGCCCGGCCTCCAGACCGCCCTGCGGGCCGTCGCCCGCGGCGACATCGGCACCCCGCTGTCCGCGCAGACCGTCATGCAGTACGCGGGCCCCGACCACTGGCACCCGAACCCCGAGTTCCTGTTCGCCAAGGGCGCCGGCCCCCTCTTCGACATGGGGCCCTACTACCTCACCGCCCTCGTCTGCCTGTTCGGCTCGGTCTCCCGGGTCGCCGCGCTCGGCTCGACCGCCCGCACGGTCCGTACGGTGCGCAGCGGGGAGCGCGCGGGCACCGAGTTCACCGTCGACGTACCCACCCATGTCGCCGCGCTCACCCAGTTCCAGGACGGCGGCGTCGGCCAGAGCGTGTTCAGCTTCGACTCCCCGCTCACCCGCACCGGGTTCGTCGAGATCACCGGCTCCGAGGGCACACTGCTGCTGCCCGACCCCAACACCTTCGGCGGCGAGGTCAGGATCACGCGTGTGCCGCAGGGGGGCCGGGACCCGGAGTGGTCGACCGTCCCGCTCGTCGGGGTCGAGGGCGGCCGTGGCCTCGGTGTCCTGGACATGGCACGGGCGATCCGTGGGGGAGGGCCGCACATCGCCAGCGGGGACCTCGGGTACCACGTCCTCGACACCATGATGTCCATCGACGACGCCGTCACGTCCGGCGAGACGGTCCACCTCGACAGCGCGGCCCCCGAGATACCGCTCGTCCCCGAGGACCGCGACCCCTACGGAGCCACCCTGTGACCGAACCCGGGCCCACCGGCACCCCGTACCGCGCGGCCCCCTCCGATGCGGTTCGGCCGCGTCCGCTCCCCACCGCCCCCCTGCGCGCCGGATTCATCGGCGGTGGCTTCATGGCGGCCGTGCACACCCGGGCGAGCCGGGCCGCCGGCGCCCGGCCGGTCGCCCTCGCGAGTTCCACGCCGGAACGTGGAGAGCGGGCCGCGCGGGACCTCGGTGTGGAGCGCCCCGAGCCCGACGCCCGCAGCCTCACCGCGGCCGGCGACCTCGACATCGTGCACGTGTGCAGCCCCAACACCCTGCACACCGAGCACGCCCTGGCGGCGCTGGCCGCGGGCGCCCACGTCATCTGTGAGAAACCCCTGGCGACCACGGTGGCGGACGCCGAAGCACTGGTCCGCGCCGCCCGCGAGGCCGGCCGGGTCGCCGCGGTTCCCTTCGTGTACCGCTACCACCCGATGGCACGCCAGGCCCGCGCCCTCGTCGCGGACGGACGGCTCGGCACCGTCCTCACCCTGGACGCCGCCTACCTCCAGGACTGGCTCCTGGACCCCGGCGACACCAACTGGCGCGCCGACCCGCAGGCCGGCGGCGCCTCCCGGGCGTTCGCCGACATCGGCTCCCACCTGTGCGACCTGGTTGAGTTCGTCTCCGGACAACGCATCCACCGCCTCGCCGCCCGCACCCGCACCGTCTTCGGCAGGCGAGGCGGCACCGAGGTCACCAACGAGGACACCGCCGCGCTCCTCGTCGAACTGGCCGACGGAGCGCTCGGCACCCTGCTCGTCAGCCAACTCGCCCCCGGCCGTAAGAACAGCCTCACCCTCGAACTCCACGGCACCCGCCGCAGCGTGCGCTTCGAACAGGAACGCCCCGAGGAACTGTGGATCGGCAGCCGCGAAGGATCACAGCTCCTCCTGCGCGACCCCGCCACCGCGGCCCCCGACTCCGCCCGCCTGTCGGTGCTGCCGCCCGGACACGCCCTGGGCTACCAGGACGCCTTCACGGCGTTCGTCACCGACGTGCACAGCGCCGTACGGGGCGAACACCCCGATGGGCTGCCGACGTTCGCCGACGGACTGCGGGCCGCCCGCCTCACCGAGGCCGTACTGGCCTCCGCCGCCCGGCGCGGCGCCTGGATCGAGACCGCCCCCGAGACGGAGGACCCCGCATGACCGCAGCCACCCACCCCGTCACCCTCTTCACCGGACAGTGGGCCGACCTCCCCTTCGAGGACGTCGCCCGGCTCGCCGCCCAGTGGGGCTACGACGGACTGGAGATCGCCGCCTCGGGAGACCACCTGGACCTCCGGCGCGCCGACGAGGACGACGCCTACGCGGCCTCCCGCCTGGAGATCCTCGACCGGCACGGCCTCACGGTCCACGCCATCTCCAACCACCTCGCGGGCCAGGCGGTCTGCGACGCCCCCATCGACTTCAGGCACCAGGCCATCCTGCGCCCCTACGTATGGGGCGACGGCGACGCGGAAGGCGTCAGGCAGCGCGCCGCCGAGGACATGAAGCGGGCGGCGCGGGTGGCCCGCAAACTCGGCGCCGACACCGTCGTCGGCTTCACCGGCTCCGCCATCTGGCCCTACGTCGCCATGTTCCCGCCGGTCCCCGCCGCCGTCATCGACGCGGGCTACGAGGACTTCGCCACCCGCTGGAACCCGATCCTCGACGTGTTCGACGCGGAGGGGGTGCGCTTCGCCCACGAGGTCCACCCCGGCGAGATCGCCTACGACTACTGGACCAGCGTCCGCGCCCTGGAGGCGATCGGCCACCGCGAGGCCTTCGGCTTCAACTGGGACCCCAGCCACATGATGTGGCAGAACATCGACCCGGTCGGGTTCATCACCGACTTCAAGGACCGCATCTACCACGTCGACTGCAAGGACACCCGGCTGCGCCCGCGCAACGGCCGCGCCGGGGTCCTCGGCTCGCACCAGCCGTGGGGCGATCCCCGCCGGGGCTGGGACTTCGTCTCCACCGGCCACGGCGACGTCCCCTGGGAGGACGCCTTCCGCGCCCTGGAGTCCATCGGTTACACCGGTCCCGTCTCGATCGAATGGGAGGACGCCGGCATGGACCGCCTGCACGGCGCCGCCGAGGCGGTGACCTTCGTACGGTCGCTGCTGTGGCCCACCCCGAAGGCGTCCTTCGACGCGGCCTTCAGCAACCAGTGACGGCGCGGCGGACCTAGGACGAGGGCCCCGGGGGAGCGCCGGTGAGCAGGTGGTGTTCGTGGGCCTCGTAGCGGCTGCGTTCGCGGTCGGTGGCCCGCCGGCCGGACAGCACGGTGGTGAGCCAGCCGGCGAGGAAGCCCGCGGGTACGGAGACGAGGGCCGGTGTGTTGTACGGGAACCAGGCGAAGTCCGCCTCGGGGAAGGCGGACAGCGGTGTCCCGGAGACCAGGGTGGTGCCCGGGGTCAGCGCCAGGACGCTCAGGGAACCCACCACGAGGGTGGCGAGCAGCGCCCTGCGGGTGTAGCGGCGCCAGAAGAGGCTGTAGAGGAGCGCCGGGGCGATCGCGGACGCCCCGAGGGTGAAGGAGACCGTTGCCAGCGGCTGGAGGCTGCGGTGCTGGGCGAGGACGGCCAGCACGACGGTGGGGACCCCCACGAGCAGGGCGCTGCCCCGGGCGATGGCGAGTTCCCTGGGCGGTGCCGGGGGAGTGGCCCGGGACGCGGTCAGGTCGTGGGCGAGGGTGTTGGCGCAGGCGAGGGTCATGCTCGCGACCGAGGCGAGCAGGGTGAGGAAGACGGCGGTGGTGACGGTGGCGAACAGCAGGCTCTCCGGCCGTGACAGCGTCGTCCCGAACGCGGCGCGGGCGCCCAGCAGGTAGGCGGTCGTGCCGTGCGCGTCGGCCGCGGCGATGCGGTCGTGACCGACGAGTGCGGTCGCTCCGGTGCAGATCAGCGTGAGCATCAGGATGAACAGGGTCACCGAGGAGACCGCCCAGGACATCGCCCGGCGGACCTGGCGCGGGGTGCCCGCGGTGTACATCCGCATGGTGACATGGGGCAGGCAGGCACCGCCCAGCACCACGGCGCACTGGGTGCTGGCCATGTCGAGCGCGGGATGCGGACTGCTGGAGTACTGCAGGCCCCAGGTCAGATAGGCGGGCCCGGCCCCGCTGTTGCGGGCCGCCGCGTGGAACAGGGCCTGCGGCTGCCAGTGGAACATCCGCAGCAGCAGGAAGCTCACGACCAGCCCGGAGCCGAGCAGGGCCACGGTCTTGAAGATCTGGACCAGCGCGGTGCCGGGCATCCCGCCCAGCGCCGCGTAACTGATCATGAGGACGCCTGCCCCGGCCACGCACGCCTCCTTCATAGCCGGGTCGCCGAACCCGAGGACGTACGCCAGTAGTTCACCGACCCCGGCGAGCTGGACGACCATCATCGGCACGAGCGCGGCGAGCGTGACCAGACAGGCCGTCACGCGTACCGAGCGCGCCGGATGGCGGTGGGCCAGCGCGTCGCCCATGGTGTAACGGCCGGTGTTGTGCAGGGGTTCGGCCAGCAGGAACATCAGCAACAGCAGGGACAGCAGGGCGCTGAGGGCCAGGACGATCCCGTCGTAGCCGCACAGGGCGATGATCCCTCCGATGGTGAGGACGGTGGCGGCGGAGATGTAGTCACCGGCGACGGCCAGCCCGTTGCGCAGCGGCGACAGGGACCGGTAACCGGTGTAGAACTCGGCGAGGTCGTCCGCCTCCGGGCCGGTGAGCACGCACAGCAGCAGGGTGAGCGCGACGACCGAGCAGAACGCGACGAGGGACCAGGACTGGGCGGGACCGCTGAACCCGGTCACGGCGCCTGCTCCGGGTCCGGTGCGGGCACCTGTGCCTGGCGGCGGGCCCGGCGCGCGAGGGGATCGACGAACCTGCGGGCCGCCGCTTCGTAGAGGAGGACGGCCAGCCAGGTGACGGGGATCTGCGCCAGGGCCAGGAGCAGTCCGGTCGGCAGGTCGCCGGGGCCGGGACGGGCCATCAGGGACGGGGCCTTGACGGTCAGGGTGAGGAAGACGACGAAGTATCCCAGTGCGGTGAGGGTCGCCACCCGCCGGTGCCACCGGTACGCACGCCGCAGCAGGCGCAGGGTGCGGTGGGCGCCGGAGCGCGGACTGCGCGCGAGGACGCCGACCGGATCCCGACCGTTCGACCAACTGGGGAGCGGGCGGTCGTACGAGGACTGGGCCGCGGGTAACTCGGGTACGTCGTGAGACATTCAGGCACCTCCTGCTGGGGGCCGGGGTCCGGTGTGCGACGGACCGCGTGCGGGGGACAGGGTGGCGCCGGTCGTCCGGGACGCGGCATCGCGCGCGTCGACGTGGGGTGAGCAGGGCGCCATGGTCCCCGGCGCGGGCCCGGTCCGCCAGAGGTACGACCCGGCTCGCGGCGGGCGATCCACAGCACGCGGACCTGACCGTGGGATCTTCGGCACGAGGTGATGAAGCATTACGGGAGCGCGGGGTGGCGCGAATCATTCGGAAAGTGCGCCGTCGCACACCTGGGGAACCCGGGCATCCGGGCACCCACCGGTCCGCGTCCGCAGGGCGATTCTTGATCCATGCTTTACGCGCCACGCGGAACCCGGACCGGGGCTGACGGAGTCCCACAGACAGTGGGGGCCTTCGGGACCGTAGAGCGAAAAGAGCGTGAAGAGTGAGGCAGGGCGTGGGACGGCGCACGGGCAGCATAGGAATCGCACTCGGCACAGTCGCGATGCTGGTGGGCGTGAGCGCCTGCGGCGGGGGCAGCAGCGACAAGGCGGGCGGACAGGACGCGAAGGCGTCGCAGAAGCCGAGCGCGAGCGCGTCGCCCTCACCCACGAAGCCGGCGGGACCGCCGATGCTGCTGGAGACGATCACTCCGCAGACCGGCACCACGGTCGGCGTGGCCATGCCGATCTCGGTGATCTTCACGAACCCGGTGGCGGAGAAGGCGCGGGCGACCGTCGAGAAGCACATGAAGGTGAGCGCCTCGCAGGCGGTGGAGGGCGCCTGGCACTGGATGGGCGACCGGCGTGCCGACTGGCGGCCGAAGACCTACTGGCCGTCCGGCACGAAGGTGCGCATCGACGCCGACATGACGGGCGTCAGCAACGGCAACGGGCGCTACGGCGTGCACAGCTACACGCACACCTTCACGATCGGCGACGACGTCCGTGCCGACGTCTCGGTGACCGGCCACACCATGAAGGTGACCCGCAACGGCCGCACGCTGCGCACCCTGTCGATCAATGCGGGCAGCGCCCAGTACCCGACGTGGGACGGCACGATGGCCGTCATCGACAAGCAGGAGAAGGTCCACATGACCTCCTGCAGCGTCGGCATCAGCTGTGACAAGGGCAGCCCCAACTACTACGACCTGACGCTGCCCTGGGACGTCCACCTGACGCAGTCCGGCACCTACGTGCACTACTCGACCGGCGACCCCTACCCGGGCAGCGGCAGCGCACGCGGCTCGCACGGCTGCGTCCACCTGTCCATGTCGGACGCCAAGTGGTTCTACAGCCAGGTCAAGCAGGGCGACCCCGTCACGATCACCGGCTCCCCCCGCGGCAAGGCCCCCGCCGACAACGGCTACGCCGACTTCAACGTGGACTGGTCCCAGTGGCTCGCGGGCAGCGCCTCCGGCGCCGGGACCACCGCGACCCTGTGACGCGCCGAGCAGGCGCCGGCACCGCCCGGCCGCCCCGCTGACACACCGGAACACCGCCGGGGCGGACCCGCCACCACACACGGCCCCGCCCCGTCCGCCTGCGCCCCGCCGCCCCACACCGTCGCGCTGCCCGGCTCGCGCTGCTGGGCCGGCGGGGCCGCGTCGTGCCCGTCGGGTGCCGTCGGCCGGTGTGCGGGTCGTGGTGCACGGCGCGCACCCGGCACCCGTTCGGCGTAGCGTGTGGGGGCGTGGCGGTTCGCCGGGCGCGCGCGGTCGCGGACGCGTGCCGGGTCGCCGGCCCGTGTCCTGCACCCCGAGGAGTCAGGAGCGCACCATGGCTACACCTGTCCGTCGGCGCGCGGGCGGCCGCTCCGCCGCCCGGCTGCGGCGTACCGCCGTCGGTCTCGCCACCACCCTGCTCGCCACCGGCGCGTGCACCGTGCCGGCCGCGGGCGAGGCCGCCCACCGCGTGCCCGACGCGGGTCACGGGGCCCCGGCCGGGGCGGTCGCGTCGCAGGCGACGGCCACGGCGGCCACCAGTTGCGTCGACAAGGTCTACGCGGGCATGACCGACGCGCAGCGGGTCGGCCAGCTCTTCATGGGCGGCGTCGCCGCCAACGCCCCGAGCGCCACGGACCTGCGCACCCTGCGCACCTACCACGTGGGCTCGGTCATGCTGACCGGCCGCAGCTCCGCCGGCACCGCGGCCACGAAGAAGATCGTCGACGGCATCCGCAAGCAGGCGGACACGGTCGGCGGCCACCAGGTCGGGATGATCGTGTCGACCGATCAGGAGGGCGGCCAGGTCCAGGTGCTCAACGGCCCCGGCTTCTCCGTCATCCCCAGCGCCCTGACCCAGGGCACGTGGAGCACCACGACGCTGCGCGCCCGCGCCACCACCTGGGCCAAGCAGCTCAAGGCGGCGGGGCTCGATCTGGTCCTCGCGCCGGTCGCCGACGTGGTGCCGGCCTCCCTCGGGACGCGCAACGCCCCCATCGGCCGCTATCACCGCGAATTCGGTCACACCCCCGCCGTCGTCACCTCGCACAGCGGCGCCTTCGCCACGGGCTTCCGGGACGCCGGCGTCATGACCACCTTCAAGCACTTCCCCGGGCTGGGCCAGGTCATCGGCAACACCGACACCACGGCGAACGTCGTCGACTCGGTCACCACGACCTCCAGCGCGAGCCTCGCGCCGTTCCGCAGCGGGATCGCGGCCGGTGCGCCGTTCGTGATGATCTCCTCGGCGAAGTACACCAAGATCGATCCGGCGCACCTGGCCGTCTTCTCCCCGACCGTCATCGACAAGCTCCTGCGCAGCCAGTTCGGCTTCAAGGGCGTCGTCATCTCCGACGACATCGGCCAGGCCGTCGCGGTACGCGCGTACCCCGCAGGGCAGCGCGCGGTGGACTTCGTCTCCGCGGGCGGCGACATGGTCCTCACCGTGAAGCCGTCGACCGTCCCGGCGATGGCGCAGGCGGTGCAGTCCCGGATGGCGACGGACGCCGCCTTCCGCGCCAAGGTCGCCGCCTCGGTGCACCGCATCCTGACGGCCAAGGCGAACGCGGGACGGCTCAGCTGCGGCTGAGCACCGGGAACGTCCCCGGTCAGCGCCGGCCGCCGTACCTCCAGCCCGTGCCGATGCCCGCGACGTGCAGGGCCAGGGCCGTCAGTCCCAGCAGCATCACGTTGGTGGACGTGAACACGTCGTTGGTGCCGATGTTCGCCGCGTTGATCAGGAAGGCGATGAAGAACAGGGCCGCCCCCACCAGACCGAGCATGATCAGTCTCCTCTCAGTAGCCTGCACCCCGTCTGCCCGCACATCACCTTCACAAGCCAGGCACCCCCGGACCGGGGTGACAGGTCCGGGGGACCGGTGAAACCATGCAGGAGCCGAGGAAGGGTGGCGAGCCGTGGTGCCGGATGTCCGCGCGTCCCTGGGCGCGATGCTCTTCCGCCGGGTGGCGGGCCCCGACGGACCCGCGGTCCGCGCCCGCATCCACGAGACCCCCGGCCCGCGCTGGTTCACTCCCGGCCGTCCGATCCGTGTCGTGCACGGTGACGCGTCGATGTTCGTCGGCGGACTCGGCGCCCTCCTCCTGCAGTCCCTGCACCCCCTCGCGATGGCCGCCGTCGCCGCGCACTCCGGTTACCGCGGGGACCCCTGGGGCCGGCTGCAACGCACCAGCGCGTTCCTCGCGGTGACCACCTACGGCGTGGCCGACGACGCCCAGGCCGCGGTCGACCAGGTCCGCGGCATCCACGAGAAGGTCCGCGGGAGCACGCCGCAGGGGGAGCCGTACCACGCGGCCGACCCCCGGCTGCTCGGCTGGGTGCACGCGGCCGAGACGGAGTGCTTCCTGCGCGCGCACGAGCGCTACGGCTCCGCCCCGCTGGACCCGGCCGGGTACGACGCCTACGTCGCCGACACCGCGCGGGTGGCGGAGGCACTCGGTGTGAACGATCCCCCGCGCGACCGCCACGCCCTGGCCGCGCGGCTGGCCGCCTACCGGCCCGAGCTCAGGGCCACCCCGGAGGCCCGTGCCGCGGCACGCTTCCTGCTCCTGGAACCGCCGCTGCCGCTGCCGGTCCGTCCGCTGTACGGCGTCCTGGCCGCCAACGCCGTGACGCTGCTGCCCTCGTGGGCGCGGACGCTGCTGCGGCTGCCGCGGCTCGCGGTCCTGGAGGACATCACGGTCCGCCCGGCCGGCCACCTGCTCACCCGCACCATCCGCTGGGCCATGACACCGCCCCCGGGCGCCGCCTGACGGAGCGCCACGGGCGGCATCCGGCCACACACCAGTCCACTCCCACCCCTTCGGCGCGGCGCGTCCGCCCGGACGGCCGACTGCCGCTGGCCGGATCGGCCGTCGTGTCAGGTTCCGTTCAAAGAGTTGTCCAAATGACGTACGGTGTTGGCCGGTTGTGATCAGGTCTCCCACGAAGGCTGAATCAAGGCCCTTTCGGGAGGTTCCGGTGTCAGCACCAACCCGCAAGAGACGATGGCTCACGATCTGTGCCATCACCGCTTCCGCCGCACTCGTCACGTCACCCGCGGGTGCCGCGTCCGGCGGCGGCAAGGCTCCTTTCGGAGCACGCGCCCTCGCCCGGCTCGCCGCCGAGCGCGCGCAGTCGGTCGGTACCGTCAGCCCCAAGGTCAAGGCCGAGGACGACGACGGCGGCAACGAAGCGGACGAGATCGCCGAGGGCGCCGACCAGTACGCCGAGGCCCGCACCTCACCCGGCATCGTCGCACCCGGCGCGTACGGCGCCGCGTGGAACGCCCTGACCGACCTGCCGAGCACCGGCGGCAGTTGGCGCAACATCACCGACCTGCCGTACAACTCCGACGACTCCCGCTACCGGGACATCGACTCCAACTCCAGTGGCGGCTCCGGCAACGTCACCGGCCGCATGGCCGCGATGGCCGCGGACGACGACGGTTACGTCTACGCGGGCAGCGCCGGCGGCGGCGTATGGCGGTCCGGGCGGGGCGGCGGCCACTGGAAGCCCATCAGCGACGACCTCCCGTCGCAGTCCACCGGCGCCCTCGCGCTCGACGGCGCGGGGCGGCTGTGGCTGGGCACCGGCGAGGCGACCACCAACGCGGACGCCTACCTCGGCAGCGGCGTCTACGTCCTGTCCGACCCGCACCACGGCACCTTCTCCACCCGCGGCCGGGTCGGCGGCGACGAACTGGAGTCCACCACCATCCACGAGCTCCGCTTCGGCGGCGGCAAGGTGTGGGCGGCCACCAGCGAGGGGGTGTGGAGTCACTCCACGAAGACCCTCAAGGGCGCGTGGAAACTCGAGTTCGCCCCCAACCCGGACTACCTCCCGGGCGGTTCGCTGGCGAGCGACCCCTCGGCCGCGTACAAGAACATCGCCAACGACATCGCGATCGACCCCAAGGACCCCTCGAAGGTGATCCTCGCGGTCGGCTGGCGCAGCGGCGACGACTACAACGGCTTCTACACCAAGGGCGCCGACGGCACCTGGACCCGCATCAGCAGCGGCTTCGGAGACCTGCCGACCGACGCGGACAACGTCGGCAACGTCACCTTCGCCCGGTCCGCCGACGGCTCCCGCTACTACGCCATCGACGAGTCGCCGGAGCAGCTGAACACCAACCCGGACAGTGGTCTGGAGGGCATCTACAGCGCCGCCTCGCCGTTCGGTCCCTGGACGAGGATCGCCGACTACAAGGGCCTGGCCGCCGACGGCTCCGCGCTGACCTCCAGCGGCTACATGCCGGGCGTCCAGGCCTGGTACAACCAGTTCCTGGCCGTCGACCCGAGCGACCCGAAGCACGTGTACGCGGGGCTCGAGGAGGTCTACGAGACCAAGGACGGCGCCGCCACCTGGTCGACCGTCGGCCCCTACTGGAACTTCGGCTTCTCCTGCTGGTCCATCGACCCGTCCAAGCAGACCGGCGACTGCAACCAGACCACCCACTCCGACCAGCACGGCGTCGCCATCGGCCGCTACCACGGCAAGAGTTTCGTCTACGTCGGCAACGACGGCGGCGCCTACCGGCGCCCCCTCGACGGCACCCAGGACGCCTCCGGCCACGCCACCGACTGGACCTCCCTCAACGACGGCACCATCGACACCCTCCAGTACTACTCGGTCGGCATCGGCAAGGACCTGACCTACGGCGGCGTCTCCGTCACCGGCGGCCTCCAGGACAACGGCCAGTCCATCCTGCGCGGCCACGACACGGTGATGGGCTCCGACTTCGGCGGCGACGGCGGCGACACCCTCACCGACCCGGCCAACGGCTGCAACCTGGCGGAGGAGTACGTCTACCTCGCCATCCAGATCACCCAGAACTGCGCCGTGAACGACGGCAGCTGGACCACGGACGCCACCAGAGCCACGTCGTACAACGTCGCCCCGGCCGACAACGCCACCAGCGAGGCCCGCTTCATCGCCCCGCTCGCCGCGGACCTGAAGAACGCGTCGACGTGGATCGCCGGCGGCCGGCACATCTGGGTGCAGACCCACGGCTACGCCATCCGCAGCGGATCCGAGTGGAAGAGCGTGTACGACCTCGGCGCCGGGCGCACCGCGACCGCCGTCGCCGCCTCGGGCGGCAAGGTCTACGCGGCCTGGTGCGGCCCCTGCAACAACCAGGGCTTCGCCCGCGGCATCTCCGTCGGCAACGCGGACGGCACCGGCTGGCACGACATCACCCTGCCGGTGGACGGCACCGTACCGAACCGCTACCTCAGCGGCTTCGCCGTCGACCCGAAGGACGCCGACCACGTCTTCCTCGCCGTCAACGGCTTCTCCCGGCACTGGACGGAGGGTCCCGGCGCGGGCGTCGGCCACGTCTTCGAGTCCACCGACGGCGGCACCACCTGGAAGGACGTCTCCGCGAACCTCTCCGACGTGCCGACCAACTCGGCGATCGTCCTGCCGAACGGCGGCCTGGCCGTCGCCACCGACCTCGGCGTCGTCTACCGCGCCCCGGGCCGCACCCGGTGGCAGCGCGTCGGCAGCCTTCCGGCCGTCGCCGTGCTCCAGCTCAAGCTGAGCCCCGACGGGGGCACGCTGTACGCGGCCACGCACGGCCGCGGCATCTACACCGTCAAGGTGCGCGACTGTCGCTGACACCGGCCGTGAACGAGGGGTGGCCCCGGTCTTCCGGGGTCACCCCTCCCGCGCGTACGGGACGACGGTCACGTCGAGCGTGAACGCGACCCCTGCCGCACCCGCCACGTCCGGTGCCTTCGCCGACGCGATGACGGCGGCGCCGCCGCCGCGGGTGCCGGCGGACCGCAGCGAGGCACGGGCGGTGCCATCCGCGTCCACCCGCCATCCCGACACCACGACGAGGGCCGGCGCGGTACTGTGCACGCCCGTCCAGCGCCGGTCGTCCGTGCGGGGCCGCAGGACCAGGGAGACGACGGTGCCCGGCCGGACGCACAGCTGCCGCCGGACCGGGCCGCCCGCGGCGACCGAGACCTCTACTTGCCCCGCGACACACCCGGTGGCCGAAGGGCCCGCCGAACCGGAGGGAGCCGCCCGGGTCGGACTCGCGGACGGACTCGCGGACGGGGCCGGGGACGAGGACCTCGTCGGGAGACCTCCCGACGGCCTCGCGGAAGGGCTCCCGGACGGCCTCGCGGGGGGAGTTCCGGACGGACCGCTCCCCGCGCCCCCGCCACCGCCCGACGTGCTGCACGCGGCCAGGACGAGCACCGCGAACACCGCACTCCCTCCGGCCCACCACCGCATCCCGCACCTCCCTGTCGCTGCCCGTGCGCCCACGAGCATGCTCCGCGCCACGCCCCGTCCCGGGCAAGCCTCACAAGGCGCCGGAGTCCGTGGTCCGCCGGTCGTGTCCCGAGCCGGGGAGAGTCGTTCCTCAGAGCATGAAGAGGATCATCACTGCCGCCGCGCTCGCCCTGACCGGCGTGGCTCTCGCCGCCCCCGCCCACGCGGACGGTACCGCTCCCGGCCCGTCCCGCGACCTGGCCACCAAGGTCGCGGACGCGTTGCCCAAGGCCGCGGTGGCCGGTCTCGACGCGGCCGCCAGGTCCATGGCCGGCGGCCTGCGGGACACACCCCGTAGCAAATGAGCCCGAAACCGGGGCCGTCGGTACGCGGCGGCACCCGGGATGATTGTCTAGCCCTGGCCACTTCCACCCCGACCCGGCTCGGCCGCCAGGAGGACCCCGTCGTCATGAGCAGCGCCCACACCTACGAATACAAGGTCGTCACCTTCCGGGAGTCGCTGATCGGCGACGCGCTGGACAGCGACAAGCTGGAGAAGGTCCTCAACAAGCACGCCGAGGACGGCTGGGCGCTCAAGGCGATCACGTCCGCCGACGTGAAGGGCCGGATCGGCCCCGGCGCCGTGGAGGGCCTGCTGCTGACCTTCGAGCGTCCGCGCGCCTGACCGCCGTGGAGGTGCCGGCCCGGTCCGGGCCGGGGCGGGACGAGGCCGCGGCGGGGGCGGCGGCACGGGCGGCCGCGGCCCAGCCCGGCAGTGCGGC